>SHNG01000037.1 GCA_004295005.1 Gammaproteobacteria bacterium | reverse complement strand
TCGAGGGGTCCAGCTCATCCACGCCGAAGCGACTGATCGATTCGCGACCCTCGCACAGGTTCTGCCAGAACGCCTCGACATCCGCCGCGCCGGGAAAGCGGCCTGCCACGGCGATCACCGCAATCGGTTCCCTGCTGGTCTCGCCGACGCGCGTGCTGATGCGCTCGCGTGCGAGCTCACGACCCGTGTCATCGTCAAGCAGCGCGGCCAGCGCGCGCGGCGTCGGCATGCGGAAGAAATCGGTGATTGTGAGGGCGCGGGTTCCGGCATCAATGCGCGCGACCGCTTGCACTGCCAGCAATGAATTGCCGCCGAGATCGAAGAAATTGTCGTCGCGACCCACCGCATCCACCGCGCACAGCTCGGCAAACAAGGCGCAGAGTTGTTGCTCGCGCACACCAACCGGGGCGGCGTAAGCGATCGCCAGCTCCGGCCGACGTGTGTCGGGTACGGGCAAGGCCCGCCGGTCCAGCTTGCCGTTGGCGGTCAGCGGCATCGCGTCCATTCGCATGAACACGGAAGGAATCATGAAGGCGGGCAGGCTGCGTGCAAGAAAAGCACGCAGCGCCGAGGCGCTAACCGGCGCATCGTCGACGTGGTAGGCCACCAGACGCCGCAGGCCCGGGGTGTCCTCGCGCGCCAACACGGCTACGGAGCGCAGGCTGGGGTGCTTGGCCAGCGCGATTTCAATCTCGCCCGGCTCGATGCGGAATCCGCGAATCTTGACCTGGGTATCGCTGCGGCCGATGTATTCGATGGCGCCATCCGGCAAGCGTCGCACCACATCGCCGCTGCGATACATGCGCGCATCGCCACCGGCAAACGGATCGGGCACAAATCGCTCAGCCGTCAACTCCGGCCGCGCCAGGTATCCGCGCGCCACACCGGCACCACCGATATGCAGCTCCCCGAGTATCCCGGCGGGAACCAGTTCGCCACGGATGTTCAGGACATGCAGGGTGGTATTGGCAATTGGACGTCCAATCGGAATCGATTTCGCATCATCCGCCAGCTCGCGCGGAATCGGCCAGGTGGCGGCAAAGGTGGTGCACTCGGTGGGGCCGTAACCATTGATGATGCGCGTGTGCGGCAATGCGGTGAGCGCCTTGCGCACATGCGCCACCGACAGCGCCTCGCCACCGATCAGGAGTTGTCGCAAACCTTTCAGGCGGGTCGGATCGGCATCGACAATGCTGTTGAACAGCGCCGCAGTCAGCCAGGCCGTCTCCACTTGATGCTGCGCGATGCACTGCGCCAGGCCCGCGCCACTGGGTATGCGCTCCGCGTGCACGACCACGGTGCCGCCATTGAGCAACGCGCCCCAGATCTCGAACGTCGAGGCATCGAAGCCGAGTGGGGCGGCATGCAGAATGCGCGAATGGTTGCCGAGGTTCACATAGTCGACATCGCGCAGCAGACGGATGATGGCGCGATGGGTGATCTCCACACCCTTGGCCACGCCGGTGGAACCGGAGGTGTACATCACATAGGCCAGCGCCAGACCATCCGGACCTTGCGTTTCGGCAGCGAGTGGCGTCGCGTCTGCCGTGGCTTCCAGCTCCGCCAGCGTGCATTGCCTTGCATTCGTGGCAGACAGGACTTGGGCTGGATCATTGGCGCGAATGACAAGTGCCACCGCTGCATCCGCCAGCACAAAAGCCAGCCGTTCGGCAGGATGACTGGCGTCCAATGGCAGATAGGCTGCACCCGCCTTGAGGATGCCGAGCATGGCAACGATGGCCTCGATGCCGCGCTCCATCAGCAGGGCGACCGCGTTTCCCGCTCGCACACCGGCAGCGTGCAAACCTTGCGCAACATGCGTCGAACGTGCATCCAGTTCGGCATAGGACAGGCGGCTGGATCCGTCGATCACCGCCACCTGCGAAGGCAGATCGCGAACCCGCTCGGCAAACACGCTGACCACGCTGTCTTTCGCGCTGCGCGGCACAGCGGTGGCGTTGCAGTCCTCAAGTTGGCGACGGCGATCTTCGCTGGATACGGCCTGTACCTCGTGCAGGCGCTGGCCTTGCGCCAGTCCCAGCAGGATTTCGCGCAGCGCCTCGACCAGCAACTGCAGGGTAGCCGCATCCAGTTCAGCGCTGGCATCGGAAATCCTGACGCGCGTCGGCGAGTCGCGAAGCAATCGCCATTGCAGACCCGATTCCTTTCCTGCGGCCGGATCGTCGCGCCAGCAGCCGATGCGGCTGGCTTCCACACATGTTGCAGTCGTTGTGACCTGAGCCTGCACCGCCTTCAGCCACTCATCCAAAGCGTCATTCGCATTCACGCAATAGCTGCGAAACCCTGCCACGTCGTCCGCGATGAACGCTTCCGCATTGCCGGTCAGGCGCAGCTCCAGCAGGGCCAGCGCCGCTCGCAACATGTCGGGAAATTCGATGCCGATGCGGCGCGCGCGCGTTTCCAGCACCTCGATCAAGCCCGCAGGCAAGGCGCATTCCGCCTGCAAGACCCCGCCCTCCGCTTGCCGCATGCGCGGCAGCACATCCATGAGTTCAATGCGAAGCTGTTTGGAAGAATGGGACATGGTCAATGCACATCGGCGTGTGCATAGGGTGCACGATCGGAGCGCAGTGATCGACCCGCCAATCGGCGCACGATCAACCTGCCATCGGTCAGGGCGCGCATGGACCCATGCAGGAGCGCATCGAGCACACGATTCTCGCCGACCGCCGCAGGGCTCAGTCCGAGTTTGCGCATCTTGTAATGCGCACGATGCAACAGGCTGTCCCTGCGCGTCGCATCGGTGTAGTAGGTGAAGCTCATGGTGATCGAGGGTCCATCACCGTTCTCGACCATGTGCGGACTGGTGCTCGGCATGTACACGCCTTCGCCGGGCTGCAATTCGAACACCTGGGCGCGTTCACGCAAAGCCTCGCTCCACTCAAGCAAATCGCGTTCATGGCAGGCATGGAAGCGATCACGTGCCGCCTCGGACGCGGTGACCTTGTCGCGATGGTCCCACACGTAAACCTTCTTGCGACCCTGCACCTGAAACAGGAAGTTGTGCTCCTTGTCGAAATGGAAGGGCGTGACCGTGCGCGGCGAGGTGACGAAGATCCAGCCGCCGCGATAGCACATGCCGGGATCCTTGCTGCGGATGTTGCGGCCGATGCCATCCAGCATTTCATCCACCAGCACGCGGTACTGCGGGTCGGTCTGCACGTTGAGCAGTGACATCCAGGCACGGGCATCGGCAATGTGCGCCAGCGTGTCGGCTGCCGAACGAGCATTGGGATGCAGGCGTGGCGCATTGTTGAACGACGTTCCCGCGGCCGCATCGTTGCTGTGGGTGCGCACGCGACCCTTGCTTTCCAGGCGCTGGCCAAGTTCGACCAGGGAGGCGATATCCAGCAAGGGATGCGCCATCAATTGGTGGCGAAACGATTGGATCCGCCAAGGATCAAAAACCTGCCAATCCAGATCAATGGCACACGGGTGCTTTCCGTTCATGGATTGGCCCCGCATGCTGCGCTTTGCATCAGGTTGACGCGGGTCTCGGTCGAGGCGTCGGCTGTCTGCGCTCCGTCCAGAACGAAGCAATATCCAAGGTACCGGTCAATCGAAGCCTGTGGTTCGAACGGTATGCGCACCGCGCGATCATGGTGTTCCCAGCGTTCCACCAGGCGATAACCCAGCGCCTGCAGGTCGGCGATGAATTGCGGTTCGCCACTGATCCGGTAGGGGCACACGGCAACACCGATGTTCTGCAAGGTGAAACAGGTCTGCTGCGGATGCATCGGGGTCAGGTTGATCAGAAGTTGCCGGGGCAGCACCGCGAGCGTGCGCAGGAATCCGGCCAGATCGCATTCCAGGTACTGCAGCACTCCCTTGGCCATGAACACGTCACAGCCACTGGCTTGTTCGCGATCGACGAACTCAAGCGTCGAAGCCACGCCACGCTCGTCTGCGAGCTGGCGCCCCTTCTCCATCACCCGCGGCAGGTCGTGAACCTGCCAATGCAGATCACCGGGGTAATCGATCAGGTGCGCGAAAGCGTAGTAGCTGAGACCTACATGACCGCCCATGTCGAAAATGCGGCGCGCGCCTTTGTCCAGGAAGTGCTTCAGCCAGAACAGTGCCGGATAATCGCTGGCCTCCACGCACTGTTGTCGATGTGTATAAAGGTCCGCTGCGGCCTCGGTGTTGTAGTCCGCCGGCTTGCCTTGCGGAACGTCGCGCTTCGCCTCCGCAAAGCTCGCGTAGGCCCCGAAATAGGCATTGCCGCGCCGGTGCGCGCGGAAACGCCGCCGCGCCAGCGGCCTGGCGAACAGGCTGATCACCGGCAATTCGCAGATTTCATCCAGGATTCGGCGGATTCGCTTGCGCTGGGCGCCCACGTCTTCTCTCCGATAAGCGATGAACGCGGACCGCGACAAGTCCAAACAGTTCTCGCAAACCGGGAGAACGACGGGCCGGGCGGCAATGGTAGCCGAATCCTGCCGAGGCGCACCGGTTGGCGACGCCGCAATTACGCGAGTAGCATCGGCGTCCCTTGTGGTGACCGATCCATGTTGAACGCCAGTCGTGCCATCTTGCTTTTGTGCGGGTCAGCGGTGTGCGCCAGCCTGGTGTTTGCGGGGCCGCAGATCGTTGATCGCGTCGGCATGATCCACCGGCACCTTACTCACCGCACCGACGGGCTTGGCCAGGCACCCAGCTTTGCGCCGTGCGATGCGGGCAATCCCTGGCATTCGGATTCCGTCCGCGAGGCCTGTCTTGGGGCGGATGTCGTGGCATCCCAACTCGGCAGTCACGTCCTGCTGTGGCATGAGGATGGCAACGGTCCATCGGTGGCCAGCACGCCGCCCATCAATACGCAAGCATCCGGCAGTTCGCTGATCGCATTCAGCGCAGGCTACACCGCGAACAACCAGGGCCCCACCGACAACAAGGGCAATACCTGGACACTGCTGGGTGCCCCCGTGATCTATCGCGGCTACAACGGCGAGTTCGACGTCAAGGCCTACATCGTCAATTCCGCGAACGGCGGCAACGGACATGTGGTGAGCATCGTCAAGAACGCCGTGCCATCCGGCGAAATCACGGTCCCATTCATTGAGGTCCGTCAATCGGCAGCCCTTCATGCGGTCGCCCAGAACTATCCCCAGGCCGCGCCCGTGGTGACCAGCGCCAACGTAAGCACCAGCGGACCGGCAACCCTGGTCGCATTCTGGTGGGGCGATGCCGGTGGCCTCCAGCACAGTGCAGTCCCGAACAATGGTTTTTCCATCATCGAGAATTTTGTCTCCCTGCCGCCGAACAGCGCCGTGCAATGCGTGGTCGCTGTGCGCCAGGTCGCCAGTGCCGGCAGTTACAACGTGAGCTGGACGCAGTCACCGAGTCAGGGCGCGGTGCTGTGGCTGATGGCGTTCCAGACCGGGGATGTGGTGTTCGAACACGGTTTCGAATGATGCGTGCAGTTGCGCTTTGCGATGGCCTGCGCTGCAATCGCGGCAATCCGCAGAAACCGATGCACGCATGAGCAAGAGCACTGCTTCAGTCCCGACCACCCAGGAAACCGCAGGCATGGCCATCGAGCCATGGCCGCGCCGTGCCGATGGTGAATGGTTGATTGCTGCCCGGCCGCTGTCGCAAGTCGTGGCGGAAGTGGGCGGCACACCGTGTTACCTCCACGACCGCGCACGCATCGACGCACGCATCGATTTGCTGCGCCAGTCGCTGCCCAACGGCATTCGCATCCACTATGCGATGAAGGCCAATCCCATGCCGGCCCTGGTCTGTCACATGGCTAGTCGCGTCGATGGCATCGATGTCGCCTCGGCAGGCGAGATGCGCGTGGCGCTGGACAGTGGCATGCGGGCGGATGCAATCAGCTTCGCCGGGCCGGGAAAATCCGAAGCGGAACTCGCGCAGGCGGTGGCCGCCGGCATCCTGATCAACATCGAATCGTTTCGCGAACTGGCGTTGCTGGCGCGCGCCAGCGACACGCTGGGCATCGCTGCGCGCGTTGCGGTGCGCGTGAACCTGCCCTTCGAGTTGCGCGCCTCGGGCATGAAGATGAGTGGCGGTGCGCGCCCGTTCGGCGTGGATGCCGAACGCGTGCCGGAACTGTTGCGGCAAATCGGCGAGCGCCAACTCGGCTTCGAGGGTTTCCACCTGTTTGCCGGTTCGCAGAACCTTCATGCCGAGGCCATCATCGAGGCGCAGTCACGCAGCTTTGATCTGGTCACCGGATGGCTGGACCAATGCCCCTCATCTCCACGCATCCTCAACCTCGGTGGTGGCTTCGGCATTCCCTATTCCGCACATGACAAGCGCCTCGAACTCGCGCCGGTCGCCGACCAGCTTGCTGTACTTGCAGATCGCTGCCGACGCGAACTGCCCGGTGCCCACCTTGCCCTGGAGCTCGGACGTTATCTGGTCGGTGAAGCCGGCATCTATGTGGCCCGCGTCATCGACCGCAAGACCTCACGGGGCGAAGTGTTCCTGGTGGTCGACGGAGGCATGCACCATCACCTGGCGGCGAGCGGCAACTTCGGCCAGGTGATCCGGCGCAATTATCCGGTCGCCCTCAATCGTCGCACTGGGATGCGCGAAACCGTCAGCGTAGTGGGGCCACTGTGCACACCGCTGGATCTGCTCGCCGATCGCGTCGAGATGGATGAGGCCGAACCCGGTGACCTGTTCGTCGTGTTCCAGTCCGGCGCCTATGGGCGCTCCGCCAGTCCACGCGAATTCCTCTCACACCCGGATGTGATCGAAGCGCTGGTTTGAGGTTTCTCGATGATGGCAAAGCAACAGCACAGGCGTCTGCTTGCGCGATGCCATAATGCGACATGCCCCGCTCATCCAATCTCTCCGGAATCCTGATGATGCTGTTCGCCGTCGGCGCTTTCTCGCTGATGGACGCGGGCCTGAAACTGTTGTCGCCACACTATCCGGCGACCCAGGTGGCCGCCTTGCGCGGCGCATCGTCGTTGCCGCTGGTGTTGGCCTGGGTAGCCGCAACGGTTGGCTTTCGTTCCCTGCTGCGCGTGCGCTGGCCCCTGCACCTGCTGCGTGCCGTGCTTGGCGTGGGCATGATGGTGGCCTTCGTCTACGCCTTGCGCCATCTGCCGCTGAGCACGGCCTACACGATCTTTTTTGTCGCGCCCTTGCTGATAGCCGCGCTTTCGGTACCCGTTCTCGGCGAACACGTAGGGCCGTTGCGCTGGACGGCCATCGGAGTCGGCCTTGTCGGCGTGCTGGTGGTATTGCGCCCCACCGGCGAAGGCGCGCTGTCACTGGCCGGCTTGGCCGTGTTGGGTGCGGCCGTCGGCTACGCGGCCTCGGCCATCACCGTGCGTGTGCTGGCACGCAGCGACAGCACCCAGGCCATGGTGTTTTGGCTGATGCTGCTGATGACCCTGGGTGCAGGTGCGCTGGCCTGGCCCGATTGGGTGCCGCCGCGCCTTGAGCATGCCTGGATCATCGCGGGCGTGGGCGTGGCCGGCACCCTGGGTCAGGTTGCGATCACCGAAGCCTTCTCGCGCGGAGAAGCCTCGGTGATCGCCCCATTCGAGTACACCGCACTGGCTTGGGGGCTGGGGCTGGATGTCGCGTTGTGGGGCGTGCTGCCTGATCGCATCACCTGGCTCGGTGCCGGCATCATCGTCGCCAGCGGCCTCTACCTGATCCGGCGTGAGCGCGTGGCGCACGCCGGCGACCGCAAAGCCTCCTGTTCCACCTGCGAATCCGGTTTGCCTTGAACGCTCGTGGCAACATGCGCATCGCGCATCGAACGCAGAAGGATCCAGTTGCTCGGCCAGAGCTTGCAGCGCATGGGCTAATGATTTGGGCACCCACTGCTCTTCCAGATCCACCGGCAACAATCGCGGATTCCGTTGGATCAGCCTGTCTCGCGCCATGCCAGCACGCGCTTGTCAGAATGAGGCAACAAGAGCAAGTTCAGAAGAGTTCCTTGCAGCTTCGCCAAGGCGCCAAGGCGAGACCGAACCATTTCCATCATGCAGCCAGTCCGTTTTTCAACAACCTGTCCGGGCAACGCTGAATGAGCCTTGTCATTCCCGAGAGCGGGAACGACCAGCCAAAGCTTGTTTTCCCAGCCCTGCCTTGGCTATCGCGCAGCTTCGCCTGCGCCGTCCTCAACGCGCAGTTGCTGCAGGGCATCGATCAAGCGCGGCAACAGGAAACCATCAAGCCGCATGACGCCATTCGCGCCAATGACCCTGTAGGAATTCATGGGATGGTATGAACCCTCCACCAGGACGCCTTCCTGAACTCGAAATCCACCCACGACGTCCTCCAATGGCACATCACCCTTGGGGGTTGGTGTGCGACCATCGATGACATAAACCCAACCTTCACCTTGCTTGCGTGCGGCTCTTTGAAAGGCCGGGTCTGCCGGCGTGTTGCGTGAAATGAACTCCTGCAAGAAGGTGACAAACCCGGGGTTTGGCACGACATTGTCCGCGGTGATTTCACCGCCCGCGTTCGGAGCTTGTTTCATTGAACCAAGGATGGCCGCGCCCGGAAGCCCATTCTTGAACACATGATCGGGCGGAAGCAGCGACAACACGGATTGTGGCTTTCCCCGAACAGCGATCTCGTAGACATGGGCGTGCGATTGCATGGGCTTCTCCTTTGCGTGGACAGCACACACGCTTGATCCGAGCATCAGCCAGACGAGCATCCCGCAAATCCGGAAAGCCGTCGTCTGGTGTTGCCGGGTTTGGAGTAGCATGACCGACATCCACGCATGAATGGACTGGACGCCGAGTATAGACCCGTGGGCCGGACATTTCGGCAGTCGACAGGTGGCCTTGGCAGGTGCGAGCGTGAACAGACAAGTTGGCGCCCTTGCTGTTGCTGCGCTGGCTGGTTGAAGACTTGGCTTTTTCGAAGCGCCTGGAAAGAGGCCGGCGGCTTTCCATCGCCGCACTGCGGGCTAGGTCGCCTCGCCCGGCACGCTGCGCCGTTCGGCTTCGGCTTGCAGCAGCGTGCGCTGGATCTTGCCGTTGGCCGACTTCGGCAGGCTTTCGCGGAATTCGATCAGGCGCGGCACCATGAAATCCTCCAGGCGCGAGATGCAATGCGATATCACCGCATTTGCCTCGAGCTTGGCATCCGCAGCGGGCACGATGATGGCCTTCAGTGCCTGGCCCTGGATCTCATCGGGTACGCCGACGACCACGGCCTCGACAACGCCGGGTAGGGCGTGCAGCACGTTTTCCACTTCCCTGGGACTGACCTTTTCGCCACGCGACTTGATGATGTCGTCCTTGCGCCCGACGAAGTAGCAAAATCCCTGTGCATCCATGCGGAACAGATCGCCGGTATGCAGCACGCGCTCCCAAGGGTAGAGACCCGGACGCAGGGCCTTGGCCGTGGCCTCGTCGTTGCGCCAGTAGCCCTGCATGACATGACCACCGCGCACAACGAGTTCACCAATCTGATTGGCCGGTAGCGGCTGACCGGCCTCGTCGGCCACCCACACTTCGGTGCCGGGTATGGCAATGCCCACGCTGTCGGGTCGCGTGGCCAGTTGCTCCGGCGGCAACCAGGTGCAGCGCTTGGACTCGGTCATGCCGTACATCGAAAAAATACGCGCCGTCGGAAACAGGGTCTGCAATTTCAGAATGTGCGCCGGCGGCAGGGCCGCTGCGGTGTTGGTGATCGTGCGTACACTCGCGGCCCGGGCCGGATCGAAGCTGCGCAGTTGCAGCAGCAGTGCCGCCATCGTCGGTACCAGTGGAAACACACTCACCCCTTCGCTGGCCAACAGCGGCAGCACCTTCTGCGGAAAAGCGAAGGATTTCTCCAGCACCAGGGTGGCGCCCACCATCACGCACATCAACAACTGGTAAAGCCCGTAATCGAAGGACAATGGCAGCACGCTGAGCACCACATCCTCGCTGCGCATTTCCAGATAGGAGGTGATCGACGTCGCGGCAAACACCATGTTGCGATGGGTCATCATCACGCCCTTGGGCTGGCCGGTGGAGCCCGACGTGTAGACCAGCATGGCGAGATCGATGTCGATGCCTGCTGGATCAGGCGGACGGCGCCGACTGTCCACGCCCATGAAGCGATGCCAACCCATGTCATCGTCTTCGGCGCCATCCATGATGACCACGCAACGCAGGCTCGGCACGCTGGCCGCGGCAGCCAGGGCAACCGCGCGCAAGGACGCTTGCGTCACCAGCACGCTGGCTTCGCAATTGTTCAGTACGAAGGCCAGCTTGTCGGCCTTGGTCGTCGGGTTGATTACGCTGAACACGCCACCGGCGCGCAGGGTTCCGAAAATGCCCACCGCTGTTTCGAGCCGGTTCTCGGCAAACAGCACGCAGCGATCACCGTTGCGAAACTCCGCGCGCTGGCCAAGCGCAATCGCGAATTGATCCGCCGCTGCATCCAGTTGTGCATAGCTGGTGCGCGCATGGCGGCAGACCAGCGCAGTGCGCTCGGGGTCGCGCGCGGCGGACTGGCGCAGGAGCGCCTCGAATCGGATCATCGATCCAGGCCAAGCTCGGCGCGCTTTGCCTCGACAAAGCGCACCAGCGCGCCGATGCCGTCGATGTTCTCGGGGATGACTTCGTGATCCTCGACAAAGATCCCGAACTCCTTTTCCAGCCAGGTCACCAGGCTGAGCACACCGATGGAGTCGAGAATGCCGGCATCGATGAGGCTCAGGTCATCATCCAGCACCAAGCCGGAGGCACCAGGCAAGGAATCGCGGATATGTCTGCGCAGGGTTTGTTCGATCGATGACATGGCGTTTGCGAGGTCGCGGTGGCCCATGCTGAGTGCCGGGACCGGTCTGCGAGCGGATGGAAATGGCGCCGCAGTGTGCCAGAAGCGCGGCCAGCCCACACCCCGGCGCATTGCCGGGGAACGATGCGCGCCCGATCCATGGCCCCTCGCCAAGCGTGAATACGTTCACTGTATAAAGCCCCTCAAGTCGGGACCATGCCCGCCTGCCTGGAACGAACCAAGGACCGTTCAATGCATTCTCTATCCTTTTGCCCACGCTTCATTTCCGCTTGTCGCCGCAAGTCGGTACTGACGACCGGGCTGGCCAGCCTTGTGCTTTCCATCACCTGCGCACAGGCGGCACCCAATCTGCCGAATCCGGTCATGTTCGTCACCCAGGTGCCGGTGCCCGAAGACTTCGCCACCGTGGGCTCGGTATTCGCCAACCATCTGACTGGAATGCAGAGCGTGGCGCGCGGCGGTGATCTGTGGATCCGTTACACCAATGGAACCCTGCGCAACCTCACCGCCGAGGCCGGCTACGGCATGAATGGCCAGCAGGGCGCGAATGCCATCGCGGTGCGCGATCCGGCCATTCATTTCAATGGCAGCAAGGCCATTTTCAGCATGGTCATCGGCGCGCCCACCCAGCAATATCAGCAGATCACCCGCTACTGGCAGCTCTACGAGATCACCGGCTTCGGTGCCGGCCAGACCATCAGCATCACCCGGGTACCCGGCCAGCCCGATGACACCAACAACGTCGAACCAACCTACGCCTCGGATGGCAGCATCATTTTCGTCAGCGATCGTTCGCGTACGGGCGAGCGCCACCTGTATCCGCAACTGGACGAGTACGAATCCACGCCGACCCCTACCGGGTTGTGGAAACTCAACCCCGCCACCGGTGCGCTGCGCCTGCTGCAGCATTCCCCATCCGGATCGTTCCGCCCGTTCGTCGACAGCTTCGGCCGCATCATCTTCACCCGCTGGGACCACCTGCAGCGCGACCAGCAAGCCGATGCCGGAACCTACGGCGCGTTCAATTGGGTATCCGAAGCAGCCAATGCGGCCACCACGGGGCCGAGCGAAGTGTTTCCGGAGCCACGCGCGGAAACCGCGGTCACCTACGGCTTCACCATCAACCATTTCTTTCCCTGGCAGCTCAACCAGGATGGCAGCGCCGAGGAAACCCTCAACCACATCGGCCGGCACGAACTGTTCGACTACTTCGCGCAGAGCCTGAAGAATGATCCCAATCTGGTCGAGTACATCTACGGTGCCGCGCCGCCACGCAACAACACGCTGGACGTATTGAACTGGCTGCAGCTGACCGAAGATCCGACCACACCCGGACGCTACTTCGCCATCGATGCGCCGGAGTTCTATACACACGCCTCCGGCCAAATCGTTGCCATCAACGGCTCGCCGACGACCAATCCCGACAACATGCTGGTCGCCTACCGCACGCCGCGCAGCACCAGCGGTTTCTACAACGGCACGCCACCAGCGGACTTCACCGGTCATTACCGCAATCCCCTGCCCCTTTCGGATGGCCAGATGGTGGCCTCCTGGGTTGCCGAGCCGCGCCAGGCGGACAACGACGGCACGCGCCCCAACCCGATTCCACGCTACCGCTTCCGCCTGTACAGTCTGGTCAGCGGCGTTGGCGGCTTTCTGCAAACCGACCCGAACGGCGCATTGACCAGCGGCATCAACAAGGCGGTGAGCTGGTGGGATCCGGATGTGCTGGTCAGCTACAACGGGCCGCTGTGGGAACTCTCGCCGGTTGAGGTGCGTGCGCGCAGCGTGCCGCCGAATACCGGCAACCTGCCGCCGGAAGCACCGGAAGCCCAGGCCTTTACCCAGGCCAATGTGGATTTTGCCGCATTTCAAGCCTTTCTCGCCGCGCGCGGGCTGGGCGTGGTGGTCAGCCGCAATGTCACCACGCGTGACCGCGCCGACCGTCAGCAACCCTTCAACCTGCGCGTGCCGGGCGGCGTGCAGTCGATTGGCGCCGGCGGCATCGTCTACGACATCACCCACATGCAATTCCTGCAAGCGGACCAGATCCGTGGCCTCGGTGGTGCGGCAACCCCGAATGACGGACGCCGCGTGCTGGCGCAACCGCTGCACGATGCAGCCGCCCTGCAATGGATGCCGCCACCCGCTCCGGGCACACCGGCGGGCGCCGTGCCGATCTTCAGTGACGGCTCGGCAGCCGCGGTGGTGCCGGCCCAGCGCGCGCTGGCCTGGCAATCGACCTCGAGCAATGGTACGCCCGTGGTGCGCGAGCGCTATTGGATTTCGGTGAAGCCCGGCGAGGTTCGCGCCTGCGGCGGCTGCCACGGCGTGAACACCGCGGATCAGGCTGGACAGGTACCCGCAACCAACATGCCGCTGGCCCTGGTCAATTTGCTCAACTACTGGCAAGCCAACGCCGATGTGATCTTTGCCGACGATTTCGACTGAATCGTATGGCAGATGGGTGCTGCCCCACCCTCACCCTGACCCTCTCCCGCCAGCGGGAGAGGGGATAAAAGCGAAGATCTTTCACTTTCTCCAGCGAAGTGAAAGCAACGGGTGATTTGAATCCCCTCTCCCGCCAGCGGGAGAGGGGATAAAAGCGAAGATCTTTCACTTTCTCCAGCGAAGTGAAAACAACGGGTGAGCTGAATCACCTCTCGCGCCAGCGGGGAAGGTCTGCAGCGCGGCAAGGTCGCGAAATTCGGGGTTCGGGACGCGGAGAGGTCCGCTTCGCTTTGCTCCCTCTCCCGCTGGCGGGAGAGGGCTGGGGTGAGGGTGGAGCCAGGACTGCCACAAACACATTGGGAGGGGATGAGAAACAAGACTTTGCCTTGCGCCGCCCACCCAGCCGGAACAGAAATCTCAGCGCGCGCCACGGCGAAACAGCACCACCTCGAAGGTCTGCACCAGGATCACCAGATCCAGCATGAAGTTGTGGTTCTTCACGTAGAACAGGTCGTACTTGAGTTTCTCCGCCGCGTCCTTTTCATCCGCGCCATACGGATAGTTGAGCTGGGCCCAGCCGGCCAGACCCGGCTTCACGCAATGGCGCAGTTCGTAGTAGTCGATCTTCTTCGCCAGTTCCTCGACGAACTGCGGGCGCTCCGGGCGCGGTCCGATCAGGCTCATGTCGCCGCGCATCACGTTCCACAACTGCGGAAGCTCATCGATGCGCACCTTGCGGATGAAGCGACCGACGCGCGTCACCCGGTCATCGGATTTGCTGGCCCAGCGCGCCACACCATCGGCTTCGGCGTCGGTGCGCATGCTGCGGAACTTGATCAGCTTGAAGATGCGTCCTTTTTCACCGACACGCTCCTGGCGATAGAGAATGGGAGCGCGCGGTCCGGACTCGATGATGATGGCCAGGGCCGTGACCAGCATCAGCGGCCAGGTCAGGGCGAGCACGGTGAAGGTGGCGGCCGAATCGAACAGGATCTTGCCGAGCCGGCGCAAGGGCGTGGCATCGAATCCATCCGAGAACACCAGCCAGGAGGGATCAATCAGGTTCAGCTTGACCTTGCCCAGCTCACGTTCGAAGAAGCTCACCAGGGTGGTCACGGTGACGCCCATCTGCTTGCATTCCAGCAATTGATGCATCGGCAATTGCCCACGACGGTCATCCGCTGCCACCACGATCTCGTTGACCTGCATCTGCCGGATTGCAAGATCCAGCGATCCCGGGCAGGACAGCAATTGCTCTGCCGGAACCACGGTGGTTTCACCGGGCAGGGGAATGTACCCGATGACAATGAATCCGCGTCGATCCACGCGCCTGCGCATGTTGTCGTTGATCATCTGTGCGCGGCGACCGGCTCCAAGCACCAGCACCCGTCGCCTCAATGCCTTGAGGTCGATCAATCGCAAGTAGATCGATCGACTCAGGACCACCAATGGAAAGCTGATCACAAGTGCGAGCAGGATGACGCCGCGGCCAATGAACAATTGGGGGATCATGTAGAACACGAACACCACCGCAACGCCACCAGAGGCAAAGCCCATGATTTGGCGCACCAGCATGCCCAGGCGGTTTTCGCGCAGGTTGGGCAGGTACAGGCCCACCGCCGCCATTGCAGTGACGATGATCAAACCGAAAATCGTGGCGCGCAGTTCCAGCCCAACCGAAAACGAAGCCAGATCCGTGGCCGAATGCATGAAGCGCAGGCGTGCCGCAATCATCAATGAGGCGATCAGCACCAGCAGCTCGAAAACCGCCAGTACCAGCATCCAGCGCGCGCCTTGTTCACGCACCCATCGAACCATTTCCCATCCCCCTGAAGGCCTGCCAGCGGACAAACTTGGCCGCAAATCCCTGCAATCCCGTCTGCCCAAGCACCACACCCATGCCGTTTGGCTTCGACAGGCCGCTGCAGCCCATGACTGTCGGTCCAGCCTCAAGACGTGCACGAAGTGAGCCAAGGATGGTAACCGAGCTGAACGAATCCGGCACCTGCGACAAGGTGGTTTATGCCCGGGATGCGCCCTGTTCTGCCCGGACCCCGCCATGACTCGCCCTTGCGCTCCGGTTTAGAATTGCGGTTTGCACGGCTGCCGGCTCGCGCCGCAGCCCGTGCCACCACCCCGAAAAGCCCAAGGATCAGCCATGTGTGGAATTGTCGCTGCTGCCGCCGAGCGTGATGTCGTGCCGATCCTCATCGCAGGCCTGCGTGCGCTCGAATACCGCGGCTACGACTCGGCCGGACTGTCGGTCTACACCCAAGGCAATCTTTCCCGTGCACGCACGGTGGGCAAGGTGCGCGAACTGGAGGCTCGACTTGAGGCACAGCCGGTGACCGGGCACACCGGCATTGCCCACACGCGCTGGGCCACCCATGGCGCGCCAAGCGAAGCCAATGCGCATCCGCACCAGTCGGTCGAGTCCATTGGCGTGGTGCACAACGGCATCATCGAGAATCATGCGACCTTGCGTGAGGAACTGAAGGGCCTCGGCTACCGTTTCGATTCGGAAACCGACACCGAAGTAATTGCCCATCTGGTGCATCACTACGCAAGCAAGGGTCTCAACCTGCGTCTTTCGGTCATGGCCGCCATTGAACGCCTGCACGGCGCGTTTGCGATTGCCGTGATCAGTCGCGATGAACCCGGTCACGTGATCGGCGCACGACGCGGCAGCCCGCTGGTGGTCGGCATGGGCATTGGCGAGAACTTTCTCGGCTCCGATGTGCAGGCATTGATCAAGGTCACCAATCAATTCCGCTATCTGGATGAAGGCGACCTGGTCGAGATCACGCGCACCTCGGTGCAGGTCTACGACGCTTCCGGCCAAGCCGTCGAGCGACGCGTGCAGACCAGCGAGCTTTCCGCCGACGCGGTGGAGCGCGGCGAGTATCGCCACTACATGCTCAAGGAAATCTTCGAGCAGCCACGCGCGGTGGCCGATACCCTGGAAGGGCGCATTGCCAATGGCCGCGTCCTGCCCAACATCTTCGGCGTGAATTCCGATGCCCTGCTCGACCGCGTGCGCCATGTGCAGATCATTGCCTGCGGCACGAGTTATCACGCGGGGCTGGTTGCGCGTTACTGGCTGGAAGGCCTGGCCGGGATTCCATGCAGCATCGAAGTGGCCAGCGAGTACCGCTATCGACAGGCGGTAGTGCCCGCCGACAGTCTGTTCCTCGCCATTTCCCAGTCCGGCGAAACCGCCGACACCATGGCCGCCCTGCGCCAGGGCAAGCAACGCGGCTATCTCGGTTCGTTTGCCATCTGCAACGTGCCCGAGTCCAGCCTGGTGCGCGAATCCGACCTCGTGCTGATGACTCGCGCCGGCCCCGAAATCGGCGTCGCCTCGACCAAGGCCTTCACCACCCAGCTCACCGCGCTGGCCCTGCTGGTGCTGGAACTGGCGCGTCGCCATGGCCTGGCCGAGGATCGCTACAGCAAGCTGGTCAATGAACTGGCGGCACTGCCGCGCAGGATTACCGATGCCCTGCAACTTGCTCCACAGATTGCCGAGCTCGCCGAACGCTTCGTGCACAAGCACCACACCCTGTTCCTCGGACGCGGCGCTAACTACCCGGTCGCGCTCGAAGGCGCACTCAAGCTCAAGGAGATTTCCTACATCCATGCCGAGGCGTATCCGGCAGGCGAACTCAAGCACGGGCCGCTCGCGCTGGTTGACGAGGACATGCCGGTAATCACCGTGGCACCCAACAACCAGTTGCTGGAAAAGCTGAAGTCCAACCTGGAAGAAGTGCGTGCCCGCGGTGGCGAGCTGTTCGTGATTGCCGACGAGGAAGTGGAGATCAGCAACGATGGCGTGCGCGGCGCGGTCATCAAACTCAACTCCGGCGGCAACATGATTGCCCCGGCGGTGTTCACGGTTCCGCTGCAACTGCTCGCCTACCACGTCGCCGTGCTGCGCGGCACCGACGTCGACCAGCCACGCAACCTCGCCAAATCGGTGACGGTGGAATAACCAAGCGGAATCGCCATGCGTATCTGTGTCTACTGCGCCTCCAGCCAGCAGTGCGATCCGCACTATCACGCGGTCGCGTTTGAACTCGGTCGACTGCTCGCGGAACAGGGCTGTACCGTGGTCTATGGCGGTGGTTCCGCCGGCTCCATGGGCGCGGTGGCCAATGGCGCGCTGTCGGCGGGCGGCGAGGTGATCGGCATCCTGCCGAAATTCATGGCGGATCTTGAATGGGGCCATCCGGGGCTGACCCGACTGGAACTGGTCGAGGACATGCGCGAACGCAAGCATCGCCTGTTGACCGGCTCGGATGCGGTGGTTGCCCTGCCCGGCGGTTGCGGCACGCTGGAGGAATTGTTCGAGGCGATCACCCTCAAGCGGCTCGGCCTTTACTTCAACCCGATCATCCTGCTCAACACGCGCGGCTTCTATTCACCGTTGCAGACGTTCATGCAAAGCGTGATCGGCGAGCGCTTCATGAACACCGAGCATCTTTCGATGTGGAGTCTGGTCGATGAAGCGGACCAGGTGTTGCCGACCATCCGCGCCACCCCGCGCTGGCGCGAGGATGCACGCGAGATTGCGGTGGTCAGGACTCGCGCCTGAAGGCGCGTCTGCAACGTGGCGTGCGGTTGATTCATTCTGCCTGGCTCAAGAAGGGATTTCGCGTTTCGCGCCCTTGCAGACACCCAACACGAGCGCGCGCAGCCAACGGTGTGCCGGGTCGGCATCAAGCCTGGGATGCCAGAACAGCGAGATCGCGAACTCCTCGACCGGAACCGGCAGATTGAAGCGATGCAAGCCTTCGCACAACCCCGCCGTGTGCTTTTCCGGTACGGTTGCAACCATGTCCGAGCCTCGCACAAGCGCAATGGCCAAACCGAAACCGCCGACGGTCGTCACCGCATTGCGTGCCAGGCCCATGCGTTCCAGCACTTCGTCGACCATCGCGGCACGCAGGCCGCGTCGCTCGACCACAACGTGAGGAGCGGATGCGTAGCGCTCCGGAGTAATTCGCCCCTTCGATAGGCAGTGCCCGCGACGCACGACGCCAACGAACCGGTCACGAAACAGGCCCACGGCACGCACCTCCGGGCCCATGGTGCGTCCAATCACACCGGTCTCCAGGTCGACCGAACCGTCGCGAAGCGGCGTGCTGTCCTTGTCCGGCTTGGTCAGGAAAGAGAGGTGAACGAACGGAGCCTCCGCCGCGACTCGCGCGACCAGGTCGGGACCAAAGGTTTCCGCAAACCCTTCTGTGCTGCGGATCACGAACGTCCTCGCCAACGTCTGCAAGTCCAATTTCAGCGCGGGGCGCAACACCGCCTCCGCGTCGACCACAACCTGCCGCACGCGCCCGCGCAATTCCAAGGCGCGCGGCGTTGGCACCAGGCCGCGCCCAGCGCGCACCAATAGCGGGTCTCCGATGACCTCGCGCAATCTCGCCAGCGACCGGCTCATGGCCGACGCGCTCAGCTTCAGGCGCTTGGCCGCGCCGACGACGCTGCCCTCGTCGAGCAGGACATCCAAGGTGACGAGCAGGTTTAGGTCGAGATTGTCCATGACGCAATGGATACCACGATTGCCCACAGCATGACATGGCGTTTCATGCATGAATACCTTTCGGCCCGTGCGTCTGGCGCCATGCGAGGCGCAGGCCTAGATTTCCTGCCACAGCCATTCGCGCACTCAAGCGCCACATGGCAATCACCTGCCAAGGTCACCCACTCGTGTCGATCACCTCGCCTCCACCGTCCATTGCCAATCCACGCTCAACCAGCGCCGCCCTGGCAAGTCTGGCATTGACCATGCTGCTGTCTTCACTGGGAACCAGCATCGCCAATGTCGGGCTGCCCACATTTGTTCGTGTCTTTGACGCATCCTTCCAGTCGGTGCAATGGGTGGTCTTGGCCTACCTGCTTGCGGTGACGGCGGTCGTCGTGACGGCAGGCCGGCTTGGCGACCTGCTCGGCCGTCGCCGCCTGGTGCTGACAGGACTATCAATTTTCACGCTGGGCTCGGTACTGTGTGGAGCGGCGCCGAGCCTGGGATTCCTGATCGCCGCACGCATCGCACAGGGCGTGGGTGCCGCAGTGATGATGGCAATGACCATGGCACTGGTCGGCGGAACCGTGCCCAGGGAACGCACCGGGCGCGCGATGGGCCTGCTCGGCACAACATCTGCCATCGGCACCGCACTGGGCCCGTCGCTCGGTGGCCTGCTGATCGGCAGCATCGGCTGGCAGGCGATCTTCCTGGTAAACCTGCCGCTGGGAATGCTGACGGCCGGGCTCGCTTGGCGATATCTGCCACGCGATGCGGCTTCCGGCAAACCGAGTTTGGATATTCCAGGCTCGCTGCTGCTCGCCGTGGCATTGGCGACCTACACACTGGCGATGACGCTGGGGCGCGGGCATTTCGGCACAACGAACATCGTGCTTGCGTGCGTAGCCATCGTGTCGACCATCTCCTTCCTTCTGGTCGAGTCGAAAACTTCTTCACCACTGGTGCGCCTCGACCTCTTCCGAAACATGCGGATGAGCACGGGCTTCGTCGCCAGCAGTCTGGCGACGACGGTGGCGATGACGACCCTCGTGATAGGCCCCTTCTATCTTTCCGGTGCCTTGCGCCTGGATCCCGCCGGTATCGGCATGGTGATGTCGACCGGCCCGCTGGTGGCGTCTCTGATGGGCGTCCCTGCGGGCAAGGCGGTTGATCGTTTCGGCGCTGCGCGCATGACCCTCATAGGCCTGATCGCGATGGCGTTGGGGGCGCTGCTGCTTGCCGGATTGACGGTTCGACACGGTGCATTGGGCTACATCCTGCCGCTGGTCACCCTGACCGCCGGCTTCGCAACCTTTCAGGCAGCGAACAACACCCTGGTCATCGCCGGCACGGATGCGCGGCAGCGTGGCGTGGTGTCCGGCCTGCTCAACCTTTCGCGCAACCTGGGCTTGGTCACCGGCGCATCATTGATGGGCGCGATCTTCATGCATGCCTCGGGTGTTGCTTCAATCGAAGCGGCCAGCGCTGCGGATGTGGCCGCTGGCACCCATGCAGCCTTCCTCACCGCAAGCGTCTTCCTCGCTCTCGCCATTGTGCTGACCGCCTGGTCGAACCCGTCGTCCGCTGCTGTTGCCAATCCCCATCATTCCTGAGCCCGATATGGCACCTCCAATTCTCAAAGTGCTGCCTCTCTGCGTGGCTACCCTCATCACCACGCCTTCCGCAGCCTTCGCCGAAGAGGACAAGCACACGCGCTGTGTTGGTACCGAGGCCGTCGGCGCAACCATGCCGACACCCACGGATCCCTATCCTCTGATCGCTGCAGGCTGGGGCCCGGAACTCGGCGACGGACGGATGACAAGCCGCTGGGCGGAAGACTGGGCCGACATGTCCATCGATCCGCAAGCGTCGGGACTGAAGGCCATGGCGCTCGGCAACGAGGCAAGCCTCACCGTCAGCGCGGAACTACGCCTGCGCGAAGTATCGACGCAAAATCGTGGCCTGGTTTCTGGCGATGATCTGGAACAAGCGCAGCTCCGCGCAATTCTTGGGGCCGATTTGCGGCTGAATCCCCACCTTCGCTTCTATGGCGAGGTCGGCGCGGGACACGTCGATCATGACCGCACCTCAACCTCAGCCAACTTCCAGAACCAGATCGCGCTGCAGCAAATGTTTGTCGATTTGCGCGGTGCGCAGGAAACGCTTCTGTTCGGCACGATGATCGGCCGACAGGAGTTCGCCGACGGGCCGCGGCAGTTGATCAGTCTCAGCGATGGCCCGAACCTGCACCGGAGCTGGAACGGCATCCGCGCCTACGCACACGCGCCGCGCTATCGCCTGGGCGCCTTCGAACTGCGCGCGACCCGCCTCGGAAGGGGCGACTTCGATGACGGCATCCAGTCGGGCACGATCCTGCGTGGCATCAATGCCAGTTTCATCGTCTCACCCGGAGAACAGTCGAATACCTATCTCGATCCATTCTGGTATCACACCGAGATTCCAGATTTCCGGAACGGTACCGAAACAGGTCTTGATCGACGCGATACGTACGGGTTGCGCCTGTGGGGCCGCAAGGGCGCGCTGCGCTGGGATTGGACGGTCGCACGACAGGTCGGACGTTCCATAAGTGACCAGCGTATCAATGCTTGGGGCCTGTTCGCCCTGCAAAGCTGGACCCTTTCCGAATCCGGCTGGAAGCCAAGGCTGACCTCGCACATCGATATCGCATCCGGCGATGACATGCCTGATAGCGGCGCGCTGCGAACCTTTCACCCTCTGTACGCGAGTTCCAGCTATCTCGGTGAAGGCCAATTCCTCGGCTTGAGCAATCTTGTATTGGTCGCGCCAGGCCTGGCCCTCACGCCCGGCAAGCACACCAGTTTGTCATTCGAATACGGCCATGCGCGCCGCCTCGACTCCAAGGATGCCATCTACGCCGGCGGCATGCGCCCATACCGTGGTACCGAAGGCGCCCACGGCCGCGATATCGGCGATCTCGCGCGGCTCTCGGCAAGCTGGATGCCGTCACAGCGGCTGACCTTCCACTTCAACGCAGAGCACCTGAATGCAGCACGCGCCCTGGAGGCCGCGGGCTTTCATTCCGGCACCCAGATCCAACTCACCACTACATACAGGTACTGACCCATGGATACTTCGACTCATCACACCGCACTGCCCGCCCAACGCCTTAATTTCTTCGCGCTTGGCCCCGATACCATGCGCGCGATGGGGGTGCTGGATCAGCGCATCGCGAATTCGGATCTCGAGAAGTCCCTTGTCGAACTGATACGTATCCGTGTCTCACAGATCAATGGATGCGCCTACTGTGTCGACCGCCACACGGCCGATGCACGCCGCGCCGGCGAGGACCAGCGGCGTCTGACTACGCTGTCGGTCTGGCGGGATACACCGTTCTTCACGGCCCGCGAACGCGCCGCACTCGCTTGGGCGGAAGCGCTGACCCGCATTGCCGACGCCCATGTGACGGATGAATTGTGGGAACTGGTCGAAGGCGAATTCGTGCCGTCCCAGTTGATCGACCTTACCCTCGCGATCAACGCTGTCAACGACTGGAACCGATTCGGTATCGCGTTCCGCAAGCTTCCGTCCTGATACCCAACAGATGACGCGTTCGCAATGATCGCCATCTTCCGCAATCGTGCAGGCGAGCTCCGCAATGGCTGGTGGATCCTGCTGTTTTACCTGGCACTGGCCGCACTGTTGGTGCCGGCCACCATTTACGCGTCGCGGCACGGGATGAAACTGGACGTTCCACTGCAAGCGTTGTTGGTGATCGTCGCAACCCTCTTGTGTTTGGTCGCACGCCGGGAGCATCCGCGTACCGTCCTGGGGACGCTCGCGAGCTGGCGGCGTGGTCTGCCCGCCGGGATCTTGCTGGGGATCGTCATCTGGAGCGCCGCCGCGCTGATGCTTTGGATATCGGGCACGATGACATGGCATTGCGACGGCTCGGACTTCGACACGTTGGCGACAGGCTTGCTGGACTGCATCGCCGTAGCGGTCGTCGAAGAACTGCTGTTCCGGGGCTTCCCCTTCCAGCGCCTGATCGACGGCATAGGCCCTTGGCCTGCGCAAGTGCTGATGGCCGGCTATTTCACCTTGACCCACTCCAGCGGGCTGGCAGCCGCAGGCGACCTGCAATGGCTCGCGACCGCCAACATCTTCCTAGCCGGTTTGTTGTTCGGCGCATGCTACTTGGGTACCAGATCCCTGGCGTTGCCGATTGCGCTGCATCTCACGTTGAACTTCGTGCAGGGGCCGTTGCTCGGGTTCGGAGTCAGCGGCCATGCCACCAGCGGCTTGCTGGTTGCTGACACAGACCACGCTGCGGCCTGGTGGACAGGTGGCAACTTCGGTCTGGAAGCCAGCCTACCTGGAACACTGGCAATCTCCATCGCATTGTTTGTCCTGCTCGCCCGCCGCGCGCGTACGATACAAAAAATGAGACTTCCAACATTCAAAGCCTGAAACCAGTCGATCCAGCCAGCCAATCGGAGCAACAATGAAGCGCGCCCTGAAAATCATCAGCGGACTGATAGCAGTGATCTTGCTCTTCGTGGGCGGTGCTATCGCCTCACTTGTCCTGTCGGCGCCAACTACCTCGGTTCCCGTTGGCGTCCTGCAGATCGAGGCACCGGACCCGGAAGGGAAGCCAATTCCAGTGACGCTCTTCTATCCGACGTCCGACAAGCCCCGCTTGATTTGGGCGGGGACGTCGTTCCTGCGCGTTGCGCCAAAGGGCGTGATCGCCGCTGGCCAACACCCGCTGGTGGTGATTTCGCACGGCACCGGCGGCGCACCGACGAGCCATGTCGATACGGCGCTCGCGCTTGCCGAGGCTGGCTATGTCGTGGCAGCCCCAATTCACAACGGCGATAATTTCCAGAACGAGTCTACCGTCGGAACCACCGAGTGGATCGTTGATCGTGCGCGCGAGCTCGCTCGCGTGAACGACTTCCTGCTCATCGAATGGAAGGACCGCACGAGTCTCGACCCGCAGCGAATCGGAGTATTTGGTTTTTCGGCTGGTGGCACAACTACCCTCGTCACGATTGGCGGCATTCCCGATTTCGCGCGGATCAGTTCGCATTGTGCAACTGACCCGGAGTTTGTCTGTCAGTTGATGAGGCAGGACTTGCGGACGCCTGCTGCGTCGGAATGGGTGCATGACCCACGCGTGAAGGCAGCGGTCGTTGTTGCGCCTGGCCTCGCTTTCACCTTCGAGCCGAACGGACTCTCTTCCGTGCGATCTCACGTGCAACTGTGGCAAGGCAACGCCGACACCTTCGTGCCACCGACGAATGCTGACATCGTGCGCCGCCTTCTGCCGGGTTCGCCCGAGTTCCATCTGGTCGAAAGTGCGGGGCACACATCGTTTCTCCCACCATGCAACATGGTCACGGCCGCACTTCTACCGAAGAGGCTTTGTGTAGACCCGGCAGGCTTTGACCGGAGGGCCTTCCATAAAGAGTTCAACGCGTCCGTTGTGAGTTTCTTCAACCGAAACTTGAGCGCAGGCGTACAGCAATCCGGCGCCCCGGCCCAAAACGTCACTCGCGACACCAGTTCGACAACCGACGAGCCCAGGGATGCGGCAGTTGGCACCGCGAACGCCCGCCCTCCGATCCAACTTCATCACCAGGGCGTCTGACCCTGCCGGGGTTAAGTTTCATGACCAGAACATCCGAGCTGAAGACTGACCGCCTGCTCCTGCGCCGAGCGAGGTCAAATGATCTGGACGCCATCCACCAGATCATGCGGGATGGCGAGACAATGCGATTTTGGTCTACACCGCCGCATGCATCAAAAGCCCAAACCCGTCGATGGCTTGACTCCATGTTGTCTGCGGATCCGAGTGCGAGCGATGAGTTTGTCATCGAGCATGATGGGATCATCATCGGCAAACTCGGCGCCTGGTGCCTGCCCGAAATCGGGTTCTTCTTGAGGCGCGAATCTCGGGGTCAGGGGCTTGCTTATGAAGCCTTGACCGCGTTCATCGAGTACATCAGGTCACAGGGCGTAGCCCAGCTGACTGCGGATGTTGATCCGCTGAATATTGCCTGCCTCAAGCTGCTGACCCGCGCCGGGTTCTTGGAGACAGGTCGTGCGCAGGGCACGTACGTAGTTGGCGAGCGCGTTTGCGACAGCGTTTACTTCCGTCTCAATCTTCAATCACCGTGATGAGGGACGCAGCACCTTGAATAAAGAACGGGGAAACAGAAAGTGTTTGGCGGGTTCGCTGCCACTATTGTTACTATCCTATCGACGCAAAGCGCGCTGGCGCGAGGATGCACGCGAGATTGCGGTAGTCAGGACTCGCGCCTGAAGGCGCTCCAAGGCCGACGCTGACTTACTGATCCGGCACTCAAATTGTCCAACGTAGGTCGGTTCAAGCGCCGCAGGCGCGGAACCGACATTCCCCGAAAAACCTGTCGGTTCCGCCGCTTGGCGGCTTGAACCGACCTACGAAATATCGAGATCATTTGCGGGCCGGATCAATAGTGCTGTCATCCCCGCCTGCGCGGGAACGACGAACGAAGAAGCCTTTTTCAGCGTTGCCCTAAGTCCTGCGTCGCTTGCCGGGTTTCTTCGCTTTCGGTTCCGGCATCAGCAGGGCCGTTTCAAGGATCAACCTGCGGATTGCATCCGAGTCGTCCAGCAATTCATCGGCAACCGGGTAGTTGCTTGCGCCGGGATAAGGCGGTCGTTGCGGCAGGTCGGGAGCAAGGCGCGTGACCGCCTGCGATGGTTTGATGAACACGCTGTTGTCGCAGACAAAGGCCACCACCTTTTCGTCCACGTACAAGGCAAATTCACCAAACAGGCGCTTGTGCGTGAGGCGGCCACCGAGATCGATCTGCTCGGCGACGTAGTCCAGAAATTCCCTGTCGGTGGCCATTGCCTGCGCGAGCGGATCGGCTCAATCGAAATCGCTGGCGGTGCCGGTCAGTTCGCGCACGCCGGAATCACCGTCGCCGAAACCGTCCTGGTCACGCTCGGAATCCTCGTTGCGCGGTGCCGAGGTGCCGTCGTTGGCAGCGCTGCGGTCGGCCTGTTTTTCCCAGCGCGTCTTGATCGGATTGTCGGACTCGGCGGCCTGCAATTCGGCGATCAATGCATCCTTGCGCTCGCTGGACAAATCCGTCCAGTGGCAGTCATCCAGCGCGCCCACCATCGAATAGAGCAGATTCAGGCTGGGCCGGAACCCGGCGCGCTTGATCTTGAGGAAAGCTTCCACCGGCCCGACGCGCAGCAGATCCTCGTGGGTACGCACGCCGACCTGGCGCAGCCAGGCTGCGGACTTCGGGCCAACGTTGCGAATCTTGTTGTCCTTGCCGCTCATGCCGCAGCTTCCGTTTGCGTCGTCGATGAAAGCGAGCCCAGGAAAACCGCGCACAAGGCCTGCATGCCGGCTACATCGGTTTCGTCAAAGCGATTGGGCAAGGGGCTGTCCACGTCCCAGACGCCCAGCAATGCACCATCGTGAACCAGCGGCACCACGATTTCGGAGCGCGAGTCTGCATCACAGGCAATATGTCCCGCGAATGCGTGCACATCGGCCACGCACTGCACCTGACCTGTGGCCGCGGCGGTTCCGCACACGCCGCGCCCGAGCGCGATGCGCACGCAGGCCGGCTTGCCCTGGAACGGGCCAACCACCAGCTCGCGACCGTCAAAGAAATAGAACCCGCACCAGTTGATGTCCGGCAAGGCGTACCAGACCAACGCGGCGAAATTGGCGGCGTTGGCGATACGGTCGTGCTCGCCGTGCAGCAAGGCACGTGCCTGTTCGAGCAATTGCGCGTACTGCTCGGATTTGTTGCCGGTCGGCCGCGTGACGGAAAAACTCATGTGCAAAGTGTAGCATCGCAGGGACATTCGATATCCCGTCGCAACATGCCGGAGCCCAAGCCATGAATTTGACCGAACTCCCGGTGGCAGGCGGCGTGCGTCAGCGCGGATTGCAGGTCACCCGCCTGGAAACGTTCGTCGACGCCGCGTTTGCCTTTGCGGTAACCCTGCTGGTGGTCTCCTTTGATGCCATGCCCAGCACGTTTGCCGAACTGCACGACGCCTTGCGTCGATTGCCTGCGTTTCTGGCCGGTTTCGCCATTCTTGCCCTGTTCTGGTTCAGCCATCATCGCTTCAGTCGCCGCTTCGGACTGGAAGACGGATTCATCGTTTTCCTCAGCCTGACCCTGGTTGCGGCCACCTTGTTCTATGTGTACCCGCTGCGCATGGTGATGTCGGCGGCCATGTCATTCTTCACCGGCGGCTGGGCACCGAGCGAGTTCGACGTGCAAAGCATGAGCGAGTTTCGCCTGATCTTCGTGATCTACGGCATTGGTTTCGCCGTGCTCTCCTGCTTGATCGTGCTGATGAACCTGCGCGCCCTGGGCAAGGCCGATGCCTTGCAGCTGGATGCTGCCGAACGCTTGGCCACGCGTGCGGAGATTGTTTCGCACCTGATCCTGATCGGCTGCGCCGGCTTGTCGATCCTCGTTGCAGCGCTGATCCCCGAGCAACCCGACTGGCTGCAGGCACTTCCCGGACTGGTGTATTGCCTGCTTGGCGTGCTGTCACCGTGGGCAGGCATACATTACGGTGTACGCGTGGAAAAGCTGGCCGCTGCTCGCGAGTCCCTGGGTTGATTTCAATGTACGTCACCGGCACCGACACCGGCATCGGCAAGACGCACGCCAGTTGCGCCCTGTTGCGCACGTTTTGTGCCGCGGGAATGCAAGCCACCGGCATGAAGCCCGTGGCCAGTGGCTGCGAAATGACCGCACACGGTTTGCGCAACATGGATGCATTGCAGCTGATCGCCGCCGGCAATGTGACGACACCTTACGCGGACATCAATCCGTATGCGTTCGGCGACCCGATCGCACCCCACCTGGCGGCAGCCGATGAAGGCGTCGTGATCGACCTGCAAGCCATCGTCGCGTCGTACACGCGGCTGCGCCGCTCAGCGGATGTCGTCGTCGTGGAAGGCGTCGGCGGCTGGTGCGCGCCCTTGGGGCCGGGCTTGATGCAGTCCGACCTGGTGCATGCGCTCGATCTGCCGGTGGTGCTGGTGGTGGGATTGCGCCTGGGCTGCCTCAACCATGCGTTGCTCAGCGCACGCGCCATCGAGGCCGATGGCTGTACGCTCGTCGGCTGGATCGCCAACCGTATCGACCCCAACATGCTGCGCACCGAAGACAACATCGATACCTTGACGTCGCGAATCGATGCGCCCCTTCTTGGCATCCTGGAGCACGCCGCCTCGCCATCGCCTGCGTTCGATCCGGATTTCCTGGTGCGTCTGCTGGCGCACGCCCATCCAAACGGAAACCACTGACATGCCCGCTGCAAAACGCTACCTGATCAGCATCGCCGACATCTCGGCTTCGCGGGGCTCCATCGAGCAACTCTCATTTCATGGTGACTCGCCGGAGTTTCTCGCAAGGGCTTTTGAAACCGCGCTGCGCGAACCATCGTTGTGGGAGCGCTGGCGCAACCTGCAGGACGATCCGGAGGCTGTCGATCCAACCACGGGTGTCATCGATCCTTCCGCCACGGTGAACGGCAGCCTGGAAGCCCAGCGCAGTGAACTGGTGGTGATCACCAGCCTGCCCCACGCCATCATCAAGCATCGCCTCGACCTGCTGATTGGACAGCACTGGAAACTGCGCGATGTGAGTTGATTGGATCGCGATGCGGGACGCGGGTTTCGGGACGCGATGCTTCTCTGCCTCTCCCGCTGGCGGGAGAGGGAGACAAGATGGGTTCCGCATCCCGATTCACGATTACCTCTGTACGCCAAAGGCACTGGGCCCCTGCCTGCGCAGGGGGGACGAGAATGTTGGCCTTGTCCCCGCTCCCCGCTCCCCGCTCCCCGCTCCCCGCTCCCCGCTCCCCGCTCCCCGTTCCCCGCTCCCCGCTCCCCGATCCCCGATCCCCGATCCCCGATCCCCGGCTTTCAGTACTTTCGTCCCGTGCCTGATCGCTCGGAACGTCATAGCATCGCGGTTTTCAATCGAGGGAACCCGCCATGACCATTCGCAAGTTCGCCGTGGCAGCGTTGGGCTGCCTGTTGTTGCCGGGTCTGGCCAGCGCCGCGGACGCCAAGGAAGCGCCCAAATGGGACGTCAATGCCGCGCACGGCCCCACCAAGACGGTGCGCTTCAACGTGGACGAAGGCACCTGGATGGATCTCGACGTCAGCCCCGATGGCAAGCGCATCGTGTTCGATCTGCTCGGTGACCTGTATCTGTTGCCGATCGAGGGTGGCAAGGCCAAGCGCATCAGCTCGGGTCCGGCGTGGGATGTGCAGCCGCGTTTCTCGCCGGATGGCAAGGAAATCGCCTTCACTTCGGATCGCAGTGGCGGCAACAACCTGTGGCGCATGCCGGTCATCGGCGGTGATGCCAGTCAGGTCAGCAAGGAAGACTTCCGCCTGCTCAACAACCCGGCGTGGACGCCGGATGGCAAGTACATCATCGGCCGCAAGCATTTCACCGGCGAACGCTCGCTCGGTGCGGGTGAGCTGTGGATGTACCACGTCAGCGGCGGTGCCGGCCTGCAACTGACCAAACAGAAGAACGACCAGCAGGATCTCGGCGAACCCGCAGTCAGTCCGGATGGACGCTACGTCTACTACTCGGAAGATGTCAGTCCCGGCCCCTATTTCCAGTACAACAAGAATCCGTATGACGTGATCTACGCGATCAAGCGCCTGGATCGCCAAACCGGTGACACCGACACCCTGGTGGCCACGCCCGGTGGCGCGGTGCGCCCGCAACCCTCACCCGATGGCAAGACCCTGGCCTTCGTCAAGCGCGTGCGCGAGAGCAGCGTGCTGCATCTGCTGGATCTGGAATCCGGCCTGGTGCGTCCGCTGTGGAATGGGCTTTCCCATGATCTGCAGGAAGGCTGGGCCATCTTCGGGCCCTATGCCAATTTCGACTGGACGCCGGATTCCAAGAGCCTGGTGATTTGGGCCCAAGGCAAGCTGTGGAAGGTGGATGCGGACAAGGGCACGCCCACCCGGATTCCGTTCACGGCCGATGTCGAGCAAAGCCTTGCCGAGCCGTTGCGCTTTGAGCACACACTGGATGAAGGCACATTTTCACCAAGAATGATCCGTGACGTCGCCACCAGCCCGGATGGCAAGACCCTGGTGTTCCACGCGGTGGGCCAGCTCTGGACCAAGACCCTGCCCAATGGCACCCCCAAACGCCTGACCGGCCAGACACGGAAATTCGAGTACCAGCCGGCCTTCAGTCCGGATGGACGCAAGCTGCTCTACACCACCTGGTCGGATGAGGCGCAAGGTGCCATCCTCGAACGTGATCTGGCCAGCGGCCAGACCCGCACACTCACCACCCAGCCCGGTTTCTACTACGCCCCTACCTGGTCGGCAGACGGCAAGTGGTTGGTTTATGCCAAGACCGCTGGCACCTCGCTCACCGGCAGCCTCAATTCGGGGCAACGCGGCATCTACCTGCAGGCCGTGGCGGGTGGCGATGCGCGACGCATCGCCAAGAGCGGTGCCAATCCGCAGTTCTCGGCGGATGGCCAGCGTGTCCATTTTCTTGCCGGCGAGGGCCTGGAAAAAACCCTGAAAAGTGTCGGCATCAACGGCGAGGAACCGCGTGAAGTGCTCAAGCTCAAGTATCCGGACCTGATCAGCATCAGCCCGGATGGCCAATGGGTGGCCTTCACTGAACTCTTCAATGCCTATGTCGCACCACTGCCGCAGACCGGTGCCAGCATCGAATTGTCCAAGGATTCCAAATCCATTCCGGTAACGCGCATCAGCCGCGATGTCGGCTCCTACCTGCACTGGTCGGCCGATTCGAAATCACTGCACTGGATGGTCGGCACCCGCTACCACACGCGCCAGCTCAAGGACGCCTTTGCCTTTCTGCCCGGCGCCCCCAAAGACCTGCCGGAACCGGGCAGTGACGCAGGCATCGAAGTCGGCCTGAACGTGCCCATGGACCAACCCGCCGACACCTTTGCCTTCACCGGCGCACGCATCGTCACCATGAAGGATGCCGATTCCGGCAGCCAGGACATCATCGAAAACGGCACGCTGATCGTGGTTGGTGATTCGATCAAGGCGCTCGGGCCCGCAGCGAGCGTCGCCATTCCCACAGGGGCAAGGGTGATCGATGCCAGCGGCAAGACCATCGTGCCGGGCTATGTGGACGCGCATGCGCACGCCAACCACTTCAGCAGCGGCGTGGTGCCGCAAGCCAACTGGGCCTATTACGCAAACCTGGCTTTCGGCATCACCACCATGCACGATCCTTCCGCCACCACGGAAACCGTGTTCTCGCAGGCCGAGTTGGTCAAGGCCGGTGACATGGTCGGCCCGCGCGTGTTCTCCACCGGCACCATCCTGTATGGCGCGGATGGCGACTTCAAGGCCGTGGTCAATTCGCTCGACGATGCACGCGCCCACCTGCGCCGCATGAAGGCGAATGGCGCTTTCAGCGTGAAAAGCTACAACCAGCCGCGCCGCGAACAGCATCAGCAGATCAACCAGGCCGCGCGCGAACTGGGCATGCTGGTGGTCGAGGAAGGTGGCTCCACTCTCAATCACAACCTGCCGATGATCATCGATGGCGTGACCAGCATCGAACACAACATCCCGGTCGCACCGCTGTACGCCGATGTCATCAAGCTGTGGCAGGAAACCGACGTGCGCAACACGCCCACCCTGGTGGTGAATTTCGGCGGCCTTTCCGGCGAGTACTACTGGTATGCACGCGGCAATGTGTGGGAAGACAGGAAGCTCAACCGCTTCTTCCCGCGCCAGACCCTGGATGCGCGCTCGATTCGCCGCGAGATCGGACCGGAATGGGATTACTACTACCAGCAGGTCGGCGCAGCCGCCAAGAAGCTGCGTGACGCCGGGGTGAAGATCCAGACCGGCGGCCACGGCCAATTGCAGGGCATGAGCCTCAACTGGGAAATCTGGATGCTTGCGCAAAGCGGATTCAGCAACTGGGAAGCCCTGCGCGCCGCCACCTTCGATGGTGCGGACCTGATTGGCTTCTCCAGCCAGCTCGGCTCACTGGAACCGGGCAAGCGCGCCGATTTCGTGGTGCTCAATGCCAACCCGCTGGAAAACATCCAGGCTACCGCGGATACGCGCTACGTGGCGGTCAATGGTCGCGTGTTCGACGTGGATGCAGACATGGCCGAAATTGGCGGCAAACAGCGCAATGCTCCCGAGTTCTACTGGCAACGCCATGGCGAAGGCCGCAGCTTCGGCATCGAATACGGCCCCACCGCGCCCTGCCATTGCCCGAAATCGGGAACCCTGCACCGGCACTGAGCAGGATGGGCAAGGAGGAGTTTTCCGTCTTCGGAAAACTCCTCCGTTGCAATGGCGAGGCCGGAATTGCGTGCGGCTATTTGCCGGCACCGCCCAGCGCGAGCTGGTAGTTCACGGAAATGCGCACCGCCTCGCCTTCTTCGAGTTTGATCAAACCTGAGATGGTCTTCTCATCGGCATACGGGTTGGTCGTGGAATTGCCCGCGGAAACCTGCTCGACCGACACGCCGGGCCCACCCATGTCGTAGGTCGAGAACGAGTATTGGTTTCCGTACTCCAGTCCAGCGACCGCACGCAGCATGCGCTGCTTGCCGACCAGGGTTTCAAACGGCTCGTTGGCAATCGGCTTGTCGCTGAAATAGACGACCAGGCCCACGCCTTCTTCGCGTGCGGCGCGCGCATGCAGGATGGGAACGCCGCCAAGTGCCGCATTTTCGAAACGACCCACCACGTAGTCGCCTTCCACCGAGTTGAACTCCTTGGTGCTGGCAGCAACCACCTTGCGCACATTGCCGATCATCTTCGTCTGCACCAGTGCTTCGCTGTATCCGCCCGAGAAACCGGGCTCACGCAAGACCAAGGTCGCGCAATCCTTGTCGCTTGCCACGGCCGTGACGCTGGGGCTTGACCAGTTCGACAGGATGTTGGACCAGGCCGCGGTGGTCGAATACGCGTTGTAGTCGTCGGCAGGTACCTGCAGGCTGGCATCGGCCACGCCCTGCGAATTGGAAGACGCCTGCTTGCGCAGCTCGCGCAACCACTTCGCTTCAGGGCTTGCATCGGCAGCAATGGAATCGGCGGAATCAAGCGAGGAGAAGGGCAGCTTCACATCCATGCGCACATGCGGCGATTTCTCCGCGCCGTACTTGGTCGGGTCGATGCTGCCCCATCCGGCATCTCCCACATCGCCGGTTGCCACCAGTTCCTTGCCCTTGGTGTCGAGCCCCGGAAGCGCGTCTTCCAGGGTCGTGGTCGAATACGCCTCCACCACAAGGGCCGCACCCTGCGGATACTCGCTGTTCTGCACCAGGCGCAATGCTGGCTTCTCGCCAAGGGTCGCCGCATCAAACTCAAGGTTTCCGCGCGCAACCACGGCCAGCTTCGCGCAAGCGCTCATGGGCGCTTCGGTCAGCAGGGCACCGGCACCGTCTTCGACACGCATGGCCACGCCATCGACGTAGACATGCTCGTCAACAATCAACTTGTCCATCTCGGTTGAAAACCGGCGCGTTACCACGTGCGCATGCGGCCCCTTGGCGACAGCCGCCGTGGCAGCAACGGACTCGCCCGACGGCCCTCCTCCCTTGCATGCCATCAACATCACGACCGCGATCACCAAGACACTTCTCGACACTTTCATGATTGCCTCCCCGAAGTGGCCGCCGCATGGCAAGCCTTCACGTCAATAAGGAAACGGAATTGCATGGCGATATGGGACACGCAGTCTACGCCCCCGCAGCCGAAATCCTGAGCAGCATCTGAATACGCCCAGGCACCGGGTCAACCGTTGCCCTGCACACCCGTTGTATCCGATACGCATCCCGCGTACAGGAGTCACCAGATGAACACCGCGTCCCTCGCCATCGCCACCTTGCTTGCGCTTGGCATTTCCGCCACTGCCAGCGCACGCGATCACCGCTTTGATCGCGATGGCAATCCACCGGGTCGCCTGGGCGGGCCCGGCACCAACTGGGAAAACCCGCCCGGCTGGCGTGGCGGCCCCGGCACCTCGCCCGACTATCGGTACTGGTCGCATGCCGGCAAGCGCTATCGTTTCGATCGCGTCAACGGCGGCTACTACTACAGCGTGAACTACGGCTACTGGCACCCAAGCTACGGATTCTGGAATCAGGTCAGCCGTTGCTGGTGGGACAACGACTGGAATCCACCGGGCCGCATCGGCGGGCGCGGCACCAATTGGGAAAACCCGCCCGGCTGGCGCGGCGGGCCTGGTGCCTCGCCGGATCGCTTTGGCCGCTGCCGCTGATTTCCCGATGCGCTGCGGCTTGACCCACCGTGCCGCATACCGAACCATGTGCCCTGTCGATATTGCAGACCCGGCGAGGAATGCATGGCCCGTCATGTCGTTACCGCGATGTTGCTGGTGGTTGCGCTGATCCATCTGCTGCCACTGGTCGGAGTGCTGGGCGGACCGCGACTGGCGGCGTTGTACGGAATCACGCTGGATGATCCCAACCTGATGGTTCTCATGCGGCACCGCGCGGTGTTGTTTGGCCTGCTCGGCGGGTTCCTTGCCTTCGCTGCCTGGCGGCCCCGCCTGCAACCGATGGCACTCGTGGCCGGATTCATCAGCGTGTTCTCGTTTCTCGCGTTGGCCTGGTTGATCGGCAACAGCAACGCGCAGATGGAACGGGTGGTCATGGCCGATCAAGTGGCAGCGGTCTGTCTGCTGGTGGCGCTGCCCGCGTTTTTCATCGCGCGGCGCAAGGCCTGAGCACAGGTTACCTCCGGCATCCAACCAGGGCGCCCGCAGGTCGGTTCAAGCGGCGCAGCAGGGGAATCGATGTCCCGCCCGTGCGTCGGCTCCGGCCGCTGGTCTTGAGCCGGCCTGCTCGGCGTTCGTAAGGTGGATAAACGCAGTGCATCCACCATCAAGGCAAGCGCTTCAGCAGCCGATACCAGTAATCCAACGCCGCCGGGATTTCCGCGGCCGGCAGTTTCTCGTTGAGGCCGTGCGCGAAGGTGTCGTTGGGTTTGGCGAAATGCGGGTTCACGCCATAACTGGGAACGCCGGCACTGCGGAAGTGCATGCTGTCGGTGGCTCCTGCCGACATGCCGGGCACCACATTCACCTTGGCAAAGCGCTTGTGGATGGCGGCGCTGACCGCGCTCATCACGTCCGCTCGCAGGGGTGATGCCGGGCTTGTCACCGGTGGTGGCGGCTGCACGCTGATCTTCACCTCGGGATTGGCGATGATTTTCTCCAGGGTGGCCTGCACCGAGGCCACCTCGACGCCGGGGAAGATGCGGCAGTTGATGTTGGCGGTGGCCCGCTGTGGCAATGCGTTCAACGCGTGTCCGCCGTCGAGCATGGTGGCCACGCAAGTAGTACGAATCTGCCCGACGTATTCGGGATCCGCCGAAATCACCGCGGCGGCTTGCGCATCATCGGGATTGGCGGCAAACGCGTGCATGGCATCCGCAAGCTTGCCCTGGCTGTTATCGGCGAGCGCCTTCAGCGAGGCCAGGGTGATCTCACTGTGGCTCACCGGAAACGAATACGCGGCGACGGCATCCAGCGCACGCGCCAGTTTGTAGATGGCGTTCTGCGGCGGATTCGGCGTGCTGGAATGTCCACCCGGCGAGGTGACCGTCAGCAGAAAATCGGCGTAGCTTTTTTCCGCGGCCTGAATCTCGAAAAGCAGCGGCTTGCCTTCGCCATCGAAGGTGCCACCACCGGCGTCCGCATTGAGCAGGTATTCGGCCTCATGGTGAAGTCTGGCCAGTTCGCGCGTGGAAGCCATGTCGGTCTCCTCGTCGCCGGAGAACACCAGGATCATCTCGCGCCTGGGCACGAAACCTTCACGCTTGAGGCGCATGAAGGTTTGCACCAGCTCGACGATGCCGGATTTCATGTCGGCCACGCCGCGGCCGTACAGATAGCCGTTTTCCTCGACCAGGGTGAAGGGATCGCGCTGCCAGTCCTTGGGGTCGGCCGCCACCACGTCCATGTGTCCTGAGATCAGCACCGGCTTGGCCTTGCCACTGCCACGGTAGTGCACGACGAGCGCCGCGGTTTGTGCCACCGGGATGATCTGGATGTCCGTCTTGGCGAAGCCCGCCGCTTCGAGCTTGCCGGCGAGATAGGCGGCAAAGGCCGGCGTCTGGCCCTTGTCTTCCACGGTCTCGACGGCGATGGCATGGCGCAACATGTCCATGGTTTCCGTCAGGGCCTTTGCGCGGCTTTCGGCACAGATCGCCGTGACCGGGGTGAACAGGCACAAGACAAGTGCAGCCTTCAGGAAACCCCCTCGCATGGCATCGACTCCTATCTGGAATGAGATCGAGCCGAGTGTACGCCGCCGGTAGCGGGCCGTGCGGGAAAAATCCAGGCCTCCGCGATGCCATTCGCCCCTGACCAGGGCGCACCGGTGCTGCGTTTGCAAATCAGCCCAGAACCCGCTGGATGCGAAGACGCGCGTCAGGGTGCAGCACCTGGCTTGCGATCACCCTTGAGCACTGCGAGCGCGCGCTCCAGCAAGACCACGCCGCCGCGGATATTGGCTTGCGCGGTGAACACTTGCGAATACTGGTAGTGCAAGGCCGCTTTGAGCTCTGCATCGGCACGCAAGGCTGCCGCGGTTGCCTCCAGCAGGGCCGGCTCGACATCCAACCGGCACTCGGGCATGAAGCCCAGCACCCGTTCCGCCTCGTCACGCAAATCGCTGCAGGTGGCGCGAATGGCTTTCTGGATGGAAAGCGGTATCAGGCTGCGTGCGCGATGGCGGTAGGCGGAATCCTGCAGATCGAGGAAGGACTGGTTGGCAACGTCGATGGAATAGTAGATGGCCAGCCCGCTGTCGAGCAGCGTGCGTGGCAACAAGCCAATATGGCCGGAGGAAACGATCTCGTCCCAGGTCGCACGCGTTTGCGGGGAGTTGCTGATTTCACTGGCGCGATAGGCGTTCAACACCGTGGCTTTGGCATCACCCGCGGGATCGGCCAGCAGCGTATCGGCCTGATCGATGCTTTCGAGCACCGCACCATAGTAGGCAACCAGATTGCTCCAGAACACCTTGTCGTTTTCGACATCCAGGCGCAGCCGTTCGACATAGGACTGACCCAGCCGTCTTTCCGCTTGCGCGTCGTTCCAGTTCGACACCTGGATACCGATGAACACACCGACCACGACAATCACGAAGTCGATGACGATTGCGGTCCAGTGCTGGGCCTTCACGTGCTCGATGATGCGGCGCAGGATCATGGGGCTAAACCGCGCGATAGTGATCGGCGAGCGGGTAGCTTCGTGCGTACAAGGCAAACACCAGCGCGGCGAGCAGGGCAAACGCGGCAAAGAAGAACATCAGGAAAGCCGCTTCGCTCAATCCGCTTTGCGCGATGATGCCGTTCACCGTGTCATTGCGGATCGCGGCATTGGTGAGCAGCACCCACAGGTTGCCGAAGGTGACCGAGAGCATCCAGAAACTCATGATGGTGCCCTTCATCGATTCCGGGGCCTGGCTGTAGGCAAACTCCAGTCCGGTGGCAGACACCAGCACTTCGCCAAAGGTGAGCAGCGCATAGGGAAGTACTTGCCAGGCAATCGAGGTCGGCGATCCGCCGTCGATGCTGAGCTGGATCAGTGCCGCGGCAATCCAGGCAAAACCCGAGAACGCGATGCCCCAACCCATGCGGCGCAGCGCAGTCACCTTGAAGCCGAGCTTGCGCAGGAACGGATACAGCACCAGGTTGTTGAACGGGATCAGCAGCATCACCAACAGGGGATTGAGTGCCTGCATCTGCGCCGGTTTCTGCACCAGCCAGCTTGGCCACCACCAGGCATCATGCGGCATCACCATCGCATTGCCCTGCAGGATCCAGGTCGAAGCCTTCTGGTCGAACAGCGACCAGAACGGAGTGACGATGGCAAACACGATGAGGATGCGCAGTACCGCGCGCACGCCATCCACCGCGCTGTCCGGATGCAAACCACGTGCGCGTTCGAGTTGCATCGAGGTGCCGATGCCGGCAAACAGGATGAACACGCCCAGCGCAAGGCAGAAGGTGATGACGAAATTGAAATGCTCGGGCCACCAGCCGGGTGCAAGCGCCCAACCGGCAAACATCGCGACAGCCAGCGCGGTTCCGAATGCAGCCAACAGGGTTCCACCGCGACCTTCACCGGGCATCAACAGCGCGCTGCGCGCGACGTGCAGCAGTGAATGTGGATTGCTCGGTGTCGGCGGCATGTGCATGTACTTCTTGCGGCCGCTCCAGAAAATCACGGTGGCGACAAGCATGAGGATGCCGGGAATGCCGAATGCCCAGGCCGCACCCCACGAGGTCATGATGCGCGGCATCAGCAAGGAGGCAAAGAAAGAACCGAAGTTGATGGTCCAGTAGAAGGCGTCGTAGACCACTTTCGCCAAGGCCTTGTTGCTCTGGTCGAACTGGTCGCCGACAAAGGCGGACACCAGCGGCTTGATGCCGCCGGAACCCAGGGCGATGAGGAACAGGCCCACATAAAAGCCGGTGCGATTGTCCACGAACATGGCCAGACAGGCCTGGCCAACGCAGTACAGCAGGGAAAGCCAGAGGATGGTGTTGTACTTGCCGAAGAAGCGGTCGGAAATCCAGCCACCGAGCAAGGGGAAGAAATACACGCCGATGACGAAGGTGTGGAACACATCCTTGGCGATGCCGGCGCGTTCGGCCTCCGGCAGGTACAGCAACAGCGAGGTGATCAGGAACGGCGTGAGGATGTTGCGCATGCCGTAGAAGCTGAAGCGCTCGCAGGCCTCGTTGCCGATGATGTAGGGAATCTGGCGCGGCATGCGTCCGCCGGACCCGGCGGGGGCGGGAATGCTGTCGTTGGTGCTCATCGTCGTTGCGGCATCCGGTGGTTTGCACGCTACTATGCACGCCTGCGCGCGTTACGGGAACCGCTTGGGGAAACTCTGATCTATCCAAATTTGCGTCGTTCCCGCGAAGGCGGGAACCCAGTGACTTTTTCACAACCCATTGAAACACAAAGGCCCTGGATCCCGGACATCGCTTCGCGATTCCGGGATGACGAACAAGAAATGAGTTTCCTTGGCTCGTCTCCAGCGCGATTCATCGAAATCAATGCACGCGTCAACGGATGACGCCCAACGGGGAGATCTGCATGAGCGTCGCCGCTGAAACCGCACCGCAACTGACCTTGCGCGCCATCATCCTTTCCATCGTGCTGGTGGTGATCCTGGCCGCAGCCAATACCTACCTTGGCCTGTTTGCCGGCATGACCATCGCCTCGGCGATTCCGGCGGCCGTGGTGTCGATGGCCGTGCTGCGCCTGCTCGGTGGCGGTGGCATCCTCGAAAACAACATCGTGCAGACCGGCGCATCGGCGGGTTCCTCGATTGCCTCCGGCGTGATCTTCACCATTCCCGCCCTGGTCATCCTTGGTTACTGGCAGGAGTTCGAATACCAATGGGTGTTCGCCATCGCCGGTCTCGGCGGCCTGCTCGGCGTGATTTTCTCGGTACCGCTGCGGCGCTCGCTGATCGTCGATCAGGGCCTGGCCTTCCCGGAAGGCAAGGCGGCCGCCGAAGTGCTCAAGACCGGAGAGAACCCGAAGGAAGGCCTGAAGACCCTGGGCATCGCCTCGCTGCTGGGCGGCTTCGCCAAACTCGGCGCGGCCAGTGGCCTGCGCCTGTTTCCGGATGCTGCGGCCGGTGCCACCTGGGTCGGCAAGGGCATTGCCTACATGGGCACCAATCTCTCGCCTGCCCTGCTTGGAGTCGGCTACATCGTCGGCCTCAACATCGGCATCGTGGTACTGCTGGGCGCCGTCATCGGCTGGAATATCGCCATTCCGATCTACAGCAGCTTCTTCCTCGATACCGATCCGGCCTTGGCTGCGGAGATCGCCAAGGCCAGCGCGGAAGATGCCGCCGGCATGATCTGGAATGCGCAGATCCGCTACCTGGGCGTCGGCTCCATGCTGATTGGTGGCATCTGGACCCTGATCTCTCTGCGCAAGTCGCTGCTGGCCGGCATCAAGAGCGGCTTTGCCGCCACCCGTGCCGGAACCGGTGCGGTGATTGCACACACCGAGAAAGACATACCGATGAAATACATCGTCATCGGCCTGGTGCTGTTCACCCTGCCCCTGCTCTGGCTGTATCAGGGCATCGTGCAGCAATGGTCTGCCAGCATCCCGATGGCCTTGATCATGATCGTGGCCGGCTTCCTGTTTGTTTCGGTATCCGCCTACATGGCCGGCCTGGTGGGTTCTTCCAACAATCCGGTATCCGGCATCACCATCTGCACCATCCTGTTTGCGGCATTGATGCTCGTGCTGCTGCTCGGCCGTGATTCCTCGATTGGCGCGGTGGCCGCGATCATGATCGGTGCCGTGGTTTGCTGTGCAGCCTGCATCGGTGGCGACAACCTGCAGGATCTCAAATGCGGCTATATCGTCGGCGCCACGCCGTGGAAACAGCAATTGATGCTGGGCATCGGTGCGGTTTCCTCAGCGCTGGTGATGGCACCGGTGCTCAACCTGCTGCTGCATGCCTATGGCATCGGCGCACCCACGGCCGAACACCCGAATGCGCTGCTTGCACCGCAGGCCAACCTGATGGCCTCGGTGGCCAAGGGTATCTTTGGCGGTGAACTGCCGTGGACCACGATCGGCATTGGCGCGGGCATCGGCGCGGTGATCATCGCGGTGGATTCCTGGCTCAAGGCCAGTGGCAAGAAGTTCCGCATTCCGGTGCTGGCCTGCGCGATCGGCATCTACCTGCCGATTGAACTGATGGTGCCGATCTTCCTCGGCGGACTGCTCTCGCATTTTGTCGAGAAACATTTCGGCGGCGCGAAGAACGAGGAACACCACGGCCAGATCCATCGCAAGGGCATGCTGTTCTCGGCTGGTTTGATCACTGGCGAGGCGCTGATGGGCATCTTCATCGCCATTCCCATCGTGGTCACCGGCAAGGGTGATGTGCTCTCCCTGCCGGATGCCTGGCATTTCGGTGGCTGGTTGGGACTTGCCCTGCTCGCCTTTATCGCCTGGTTGCTGTATCGCTTCGCCACGCGCGCGGAAGCAACGGCTTCCTGAGGAGAAAAACGGGCGTCATGCTGCGCGTCGCGAAGCGACGTCGCAGCATCCATGCCATGTGCGGCAGGAACGGCGGGTGGATCGTGCGACTTCGCGCAGGATGACAATCACCCTGTATGCATCTTGTTCGCAGGATGAATAACTTGCTCCCCCAGCGCAGCGGGAGCAGCTGACGCAGCCGATACCCGTTTTCCCTTACCCTGCACTGCGGGGCAAGGTGGCGCAGCCGGATGGGGGCACCCGCAAGCGCAACTTCTGCGGGCCTATTGATCCGGCACTTGAATTGTCCAATGCAGGTCGGTTCAAGCGGCGCAGGCGCGGAACCGACATTCCCCGAAAAACCCGTCGGTTCCGCCGCTTAGCGGCTTGAACCGACCTACGAAATATCGAGATCATTTGCGGGCCGGAACAACAGTTGGTGTTTCCTGCGTTACCGCTTCGAGCCACAAACAACTGCTGGGGGCTTCGACGATTTTTGCTGCGTTACCGCGTCGCTGTCGGTTTTACGCTGACCGCGTGGAACAGCGCGTCGGCGTCGTACAGGCGGTCACCGCGAATGGTGGTTTTCACGCGTCGGATATCGGCCATGTTGATGGTGGGATCGCCATCGATGAGGATCAGGTCGGCCACATAGCCGGGTGCGATGCGACCGTATTCCTCGCCGCGGCGCATGACTTCGGCGCTGGTGCTGGTGGCAATGCGCAGCACCTCCAGCGGCGGGATGCCGGCTTCCACGTACAACTCCAGCTCGCGCGCCAGCATCATGCCGGCCATGTCATCGGTACCGGCCACCAGGGTGATGCCACTGCGATGCAGGACGCCAACCATGTTGACCATGTTCTGGTAGGCGTCGCGGAATTTCGACTCGTCGCCCGGCTTCATGTCCAGCCCACCGCCACCGGAACGAACCTGCCGCTGCCAGGCCGTCGGCATGCGTTCGACGATGGCAAGATCATGCGGACTGGGCACGCCGGGACGGTTGAGAAACATGTTCTCGAAGGTGCTCACGGTCGGATCGATGACGACGTTGCGATCCTTGAGCAGGCCGATGAAATCGCGCACGGGCGGTGAGCCGAGATCCAGCGCCGCGCCGTACTCGGCGACTGCGGTGAAACGCGCCGGGGTGCGCGTGTCCTGCACCTTGTCGAACAGGAAATTGAGGAACAGCATGTTGATGTGCTGGATCTCGTCGGCACCCTGCTCTACAAACTGGCGCGCGGTCATGAAGGCGGGCACATGTCCACTCACGCGCAAGCCCTTGTCGTGCGCGGCCTTGACGATCACCGGCACCAGTTCCGGTTTCACCGAGCTGTAGATCTTGATCTGCACATGGCCACTGGCGGCGTATTTGTCGACTGCCGCAATGGCGGCTTCCGGCGTATCCACCAGCACCGGTGTCGGACCGGCGAATGGCCCCGGTCCGTCGATGATGCCGGCGCGCAGGATGCGCGGGCCAATATCGGTACCCGCTTCGATGGAGGCAATCATGGACGCCAGCGCGGCTTCCTGATTGGCCAAGTCGCGCACCGTGGTGACGCCGGAGGCAAGATCGAGCAGGCCATCGGCGCCACCGCTGAAATGCACGTGCATGTCCCACAGGCCGGGCATGAGGAAATGTCCGCCGCCATCAAACTCCTCGACGCCTTCCAGCGAAGACACATCGACCGGCCCGATCGACACGATGCGCCCGGCATCGATCAACACGGATCGCGCATCCAGCACCTCGCCGCTGGGTGGATCAAACACGCGCACATTGCGGATCAAGAGCGGCGCATCCAGCTTGCGCGTCAATTGCTGCGCGCGCGTTGCCGCGAGTCTTGATTCTTCCTCGGCTTGGCGCTTGCCAATGGCAGCAAAGGAATCCTCGAATCCTTCGCGCACCAATCCGCCCCAGGTCGACCAACTGGCGAAGAAGCGCTGATCGGCATCCAGCCAGATCATCTCGGGCAACAGGGTGATGCCGCTGATCGCATACAACTCGGCCACTTGCTTGCCGTTCTTGCCATCGACTTCAATGCTGGCGAGCTTGCGGATGCTTGCCTTGCCGGAGGGCAACAAATCCAGTTGTTGCTGCGGCGCCTTGAGCAGGGCGCGCGCCAGCAGCACGGTATCTTCCGGCACGGCCTGCAGCGGCAGATAGAACGCGGGACCGCTGAGCGTGCGAGTCTCGCTTTCGGAGGCATTTTTCCAGCTCAGTGCACCGTCCTTGATCGAGGACGATTCGGACACCGGTGCCTTGAGGTAATCCACTCCGCTGATTTCCATCGCGTTTGGCGCGCCGTCGGCATCCAGTCGATAGAGCGCATCGAGCTTCGGGCCGCGGCCGCGGTCATTGAATTCGAAATGCACCTTGAGGCTGCCGTCGTCCGCATAGCGGACTTCCTGGAACCCGGCATGGGCACCGGCCAGCAGCATCACGCTGCGCTCCACGCGCTCGGCAGCCTGCGCTGCACTTGTGGCGCACACGACCAGCAACAACAGAAGCAACGGCCTCTTCATCCTGAATTCCCCCGGCGTTGAAGGGGCAATTGTATCCCTTCACCGCTCGGCTGCCGCCTTCCGGCGGAACATTCCGGGAGCGTTCGCCATTTCCGACCCGTGACCTATCGCACTTTGCAGGCGCGCCGGGTTGGCGCTATGGTGCGACCCCTTTTTGCCCAATGGACGTTGCCATGACCCGTTCCATGCTTGCTGCGGCGCTGGTGCTTGCACTGGCTGCCTGTTCTCCACCCACCACCGACACTTCAGCCCCCAAACCTGAAGCGCAGACTGCCCAGCAGACCGAGGAAGTAGCTCACGTGAATCCGCTGCTCACAGCCAGCACCTTGCCGATGCAGGCTCCGCCCTTCGACAAGATCCAGGACAGCGACTACCAGCCGGCCATCGAGCAGGGCATGAAGGAGCACCTGGCCGAGATCGAGGCCATTGCAAACAGCGCGGATGCGCCCACGTTTGCCAACACCATCGAAGCGATGGAAAAGACAGGCGCACTGCTGGATCGTTCGGCGCGCACCTTCTTCGCCATCGTGCAGGCCAACACCAACGACACCTTGCAGGCTGCCCAGGTCGAACTGGCTCCCAAGCTGGCCGAACACACCGATGCCATTTACCTCAATGACAAGCTGTTCCAGCGCGTCAAGGCCATTTACGACGGGCGCGCCAACAGTGGCTTCGACCCGGTCGACATGCGTCTGGTCGAGACCAGCTACGACAACTTTGTGCGCGCCGGCGCCCAGCTCAGCGATGCCGACAAGGACACCCTGCGTGCCTTGAACAAGGAAGAATCCACGCTTTCCACGGAGTTCCAGAACAAGCTGCTGGCCGGCACCAATGCCGCTGCGGTTGAAGTGGACGACAAGGCCATGCTCGATGGACTCGGCGAAGGCGGCATTGCCGCGGCGGCCGAAGCCGCCAAGGAAGCCAAGCTGGCCGAAGGCAAGTACCTGCTGACCATGCAGAACACCACGCAGCAGCCGGTACTGGGTTCACTCAAGAACCGCGACCTGCGCCTCAAGGTTCTGGAGGCATCGGAAAATCGCAGCAGCCGCAACGATGCCAACGACACGCGCAAGATCATCCAGCGCCTGGCCCAGTTGCGCGCACAACGCGCCAAGCTGCTCGGTTATCCGAATTTCGCTGCCTACAGCCTGGCCGACCAGATGGCCAAGACCCCCGAGAATGCAATCAAGCTGATGACCGACATGGTGCCGGCCGCCACTGCGCGTGCGCGCGCCGAAGCGGCGGACATCCAGGCCGTTATCGATGCGCAAAAAGGCGGCTTCAAGCTGACTGCGGCCGACTGGGACCTGTACGCCGACCAGGTGCGCAAGGCCAAGTACGACCTCGATGAGTCCGCGATCAAGCCCTACTTCGAACTCGACCGCGTGCTCAATGATGGCGTGTTCTACGCTGCCAACCAGCTCTACGGCCTGACCTTCAAGGAGCGCCACGACCTGCCGGTCTATCACCCGGACGTGCGCGTGTTCGACGTGTTCGATGCCGATGGCCAGCAGCTTGCCTTGTTCTATGCCGACTACTACAAGCGTCCGAGCAAGGGTGGCGGCGCATGGATGGACGTGTTTGTCGAACAGAACGGCCTGACCGGCGCCAAGCCGGTGGTGTTCAACGTGTGCAATTACACCAAGCCGGCCGAAGGCCAGCCTGCGCTGCTCAGCTTCGACGACGTGACCACCATGTTCCACGAGTTCGGCCACGCCCTGCATGGCATGTTCTCGAACGTGAAGTATCCGAGCATCGCCGGCACCAGCACCTCGCGCGACTTCGTCGAGTTCCCCTCGCAGTTCAATGAGCACTGGGCGCTGAACCCCAAGGTGTTTGCCAACTATGCCAAGCACAACCAGACCGGCGAGCCGATGCCGCAGGCACTGGTCGACAAGATCGTCAAGGCGCGCGCCTTCAACCAGGGCTATGGCACGGTCGAATACCTCGCCGCCGCACTGCTTGACCAGGCCTGGCATCAACTGGGTGCCGATGCGCCGCTGCAGGATGTCGATGCCTTCGAGACCGATGCGCTCAAGCGTTTCAAGGTCGACATGGCCGAAGTGCCGCCGCGCTACAAGACGCCCTACTTCGCGCACATTTGGGGTGGCGGCTACTCGGCTGGCTACTACGCCTACCTGTGGAGCGAGGTGCTCGACCACGATGCCTTCCAGTGGTTCAAGGAGCACGGCGGTTTGACCCGCGAGAATGGCGACACCTTCCGCAACCAGGTGCTTTCTCGCGGCAACAGTGAGGAACTGGCCACGATGTATCGCAACTTCCGCGGCAAGGATCCCAGCGTGGAACCGCTGCTGGAGTTCCGCGGCCTGAAATGACCCCGGTAAACATGCTTCGCGAAAAAGGCCGGCAATGCCGGCCTTTTTCATTTGCGGCAGCTT
>SHNG01000182.1 GCA_004295005.1 Gammaproteobacteria bacterium | reverse complement strand
AGCCAGCGATGGCCAATCCCGTCAGGATTCCGGCAACTGTCTTCATGAGCCCCCTCCCGCCTGCCAAGAGATTGGAACAGGCTACGCTGTTTTTGCCTCGGAAGTGCATGTTCCCTGTCGCATTCCGGGATTGCCGGATGCGTCGGGTTGGAACCTGCCAAGCGCGGTTGCAGGTCGGGCTTCAGCCCGACAAATTGCGTTTACTCGCGCCAGATCAGGCTGGCAAACCGACCGGTCAGGGCAGCGCGACGATAGGAATAGAAGCGCGCATCGCTGCGGGTGTCCACATTGGCTGAGCTGATCGAGGCCACGCCGGCGGTGCGCAGTCGCTGGTGGGCAATGGCGCTCAGGTCGCAGTGCCAGTGGCCGGGGCGTGAGGGCGAAAATGCGCAAACGGTTTTCGGATCGGAATCCACGAAAGCATCGTGAACATCCTTGCCTACTTCGTAGGAACCTGCGCCGATGGCGGGACCGATCCACGCCAGCACATCGACAGGTGCGGCTTGCATGTGCGCCAGGGTCGCCTCCAGCACACCCGCGTTGAGTCCACGCCAGCCTGCGTGCGCGGCGGCCACTTCGCTGCCATCGCGGGAGCAAAACAGTACCGGCAGGCAATCGGCAGTGAGGATGGCCAACACGACGCGTGGAAGGCGGGTCACGGCAGCATCCGCCTGCGGCTCCGTGTCGCCCGAAAGGTTCATCGGGTCCGGCAGGTGAACCGCTGTGCCGTGCACCTGATGCAGCCAGACCGGTGCGGATGGCAGCTTCAGTGTTGTGGCCAGCAATGCACGGTTATGGGCAACAGCCGTCGGCGCGTCACCGCACCGGCTGCCGAGATTGCAGTGCTCGAACGGAGGCTCCGAGACACCGGGCATCTGCCGGGTAGTGATGCAGGCACGCACGCCTGTGCGAGCCTGCCATTGCGGAGCAAGCCACGCCGTGTTCATCGCGTCGCGCTGGCCGAGCGGGTGTCCGCGCGTACCACGTCGATCAATGCACTCATGTCGGCAGGGCGTTCGGCCTCGAAGGTGACTTCATTTCCGCTTGCCGGGTGCTGGAACTGCAAGCGTTCCGCATGCAATGCCTGGCGACGAAAGCCGCGCAGTGCCTCTATCAGTTCGGCAGAGGCACCCTTGGGCAGGCGCAGGTTGCCGTAGGAGAGGTCACCAACGATCGGGTGTCGCACATGGGCCATGTGCACGCGGATCTGGTGGGTGCGACCGGTTTCCAGGCGACATTCAAGCAGGGTCATGGCGCGGAACTTCTCGCGCACGCGATAGTGGGTCACCGCTTCGCGACCATCCTCGCGAACCGCTTGCCGGAGTCGATCCACCGGATGGCGGCCAATGGGCTGATCCACCTTGCCACCGGAAACCATGCTTCCGTAGACCAGCGCCTCGTACTGGCGATGCATGCTGCGTTGGGCAATCTGCTCGACCAGGCTGGTGTGCGCGCGCAGGGTTTTGGCCACCACCATCAGGCCCGAGGTTTCCTTGTCCAGTCGATGCACCAGTCCGGCCCGCGGAATTTCGGCCAGGCGCGGGTCATGGTGCAGCAGCGCATTCTGCAAGGTGCCATCCGGATTGCCGGCGCCCGGATGTGCAATCAAGCCCGGCGGCTTGTTGACCACGATCAGATCGTCGTCTTCGTGGCGGATGTCGAGCGGAATCGCTTGCGGATCGGCGTTTACTTCGCGCTGCATGCGCACAAGGATCTCAACCTGCTCGCCGCCACGCACGATGTGGCGTGGGGCCACCGTTTCGCCGTCGAGCCGCGCGGCGCCATCCTTGATCCATGCCGCCAGACGCGAGCGCGAGAAGTCCGGGAAAAGCTCGGCCAGGGATGCGTCGAAGCGTCTGCCGGCATACTCAAGCGGAATGCGGGCGTTAAGCAGTTGTTCGGGTTGGCTCATTACTGGGGATCGTGCTGAAAATTGATCGGTTCGGGTTATGATCGCCGTTCTTCATCATCGCAGAGCCCCCATCCGCATGCGAGTTTCCCGTCCACTGCGGGCTGTTTCCCGCGTCCTGCTTGTGCTGCTGGTGCTTGGCCTTGCCAGCGGTTGTTCGTTCTTCGGCAAGAAGAAGGCCGATCCGCTGGAAACCCTTTCGGTCGAGCAGCTTTACGAGCGCGGCAAGAACTTCAACGAGACTGGCCGCTACGATGATGCAGCCAAGACATTCGACCGCCTGGTGAGTCGATTCCCGTTCGGTCCCTATACCGAGCAGGCGCAGCTTGATCAGGCCTATGCCCAGTACAAGATGAACAAGCCGGAGGATGCCTACTCCACGGTGAACCGATTCATCAAGACCTACCCGGCGCACAAGCATGTCGATTACGCCTACTACCTGCGCGGCCTGATCAATTTCGGGCGCGAGGAAGGCTTGCTCGAACGCTATGTCGGACTCGACATGACCCAGCGCGACCAGGCTTATGTGCGCCAGTCCTTCGATGATTTTGCAGCGTTGATCAAGCGCCACCCCGACAGTCGCTACGCCTCCGATGCCAGGCAGCGCATGATTTACCTGCGCGAAGGCATGGCCCAGGCCGATCTGAATGTGGCCTTGTTCTACCTGCGCCAGGGTGCCTATGTCGCCTCATCCAACCGCGCCAAGCACATTCTTGAAACCTACGACCAGACCCGTCAGACCGGCGATGCCCTGGCGGTGTTGGTCAAGTCCTATCGCGCCCTGGGACAGGAAAAGCTCGCGGACGATTCCGAGCGCGTGCTCAAGCTCAACTATCCGCAGCACCCGGCGCTGGCATCGGAATGGCCGGACTGGCGCTCCAACTGGTGGAAATTGCTGCCATTGTCGAACCGTGGCACCAATTCGTTCACCGTGCCTGATCCGAAAAACTGAAGGCGGATCAGGTCCAGCCCGAGCTGATCGGGTAGCGGCGTTCGCGACCAAACGCACGCCGCGAAACCTTGGGCCCGGGCGCCGCCTGGTGACGTTTCCATTCGCTGATGCGCACCAGGTGCAGGACGCGGTTGACCACCGCCTCATCGAATCCGGCCTGGATGATTTCCTCGCGTGACTGCTCCAGATCGATGTGACGCAGGAGGATGCCGTCCAGCACCTCATAAGGCGGCAGTGAATCCTGGTCGGTCTGGTTCTCGCGCAGTTCCGCCGAAGGTGGCCGCGAAATCACTTGCGGTGGAATGATCCAAGAGGTGGGATTCGGGATGCGGGATTCGGGATTCTGGCTGGCGCCGTTGCGCCAACGGGCGAGGGCGAATACTTCGGTCTTGTAGAGATCCTTGATCGGTGCGTAACCGCCACACATGTCGCCGTAGATGGTGGCGTAGCCCACCGCATACTCACTCTTGTTGCCGGTGGTCAACAGCAGCCCGCCAAACTTGTTGGCCAGCGCCATCAGGATCGCGCCGCGACAGCGCGATTGCAGGTTTTCCTCGGTGGTATCGGCCGCGCGGCCTTCGAATGTTGATGCCAGCGCCTCGCTGAACCCGCGAAAGGGCGACTCGATGGGAATGGTCAGCAGGCGCACTCCAGCGGCGCGCGCCTGTGCTTCGGCAAGATCGTTGCTCAAGTCCGAGGTGTATCGCGAAGGCAGGCGCACCCCGGTCACCTTGTCTGCGCCCAGTGCATCCACGGCAACAGCAAGCACCAGTGCGGAATCGATGCCGCCGGAAAGTCCGATCCAGACCTGGCTGAAACGATTCTTGGCGCAGTAATCGCGGGTACCGCGCACAATCGCGCGCCAAGCCAGCGCGTCGCGACCATCGTCTTCCTCGACCGGCCAGTGCACGGCATTGAAGGTGCGCGTGGAGGCGTCGAAGTCGGCCACCAGCCAATGGTCCTGGAAGGCACGGGCCGCCGGATGCACATGGCCATTGCCGTCGGCGAGTACCGATGCACCGTCAAAGACCAGGGCGTCCTGGCCTCCGACGAGATTCAGGTAAGCCACCCCCATGCCGGTTTCCGCAACGCGCGTGGCGAGCAGGGCATCGCGCTGCGCATGTTTGTCGCGTTCGAATGGCGAGGCGTTGGCCACCAGCAACAGTTCGGCACCGGCTTTTGCGCAGGCAGCGGCGGGTTCGGCAAACCAGAAGTCTTCGCAGATCACCACGCCCAGGCGCGTGCCATTGACCTCGAACACGCAGGTCTCGCCGTCCGGATCGACCTCGAAATAGCGACGCTCGTCGAACACCGCGTAGTTCGGCAACTCGCGTTTGCGATATGTGGTTTCCACGGCGCCGTCGCGAAGGATGCTGACGGCGTTGTACACCACAGCACCAGCAGACTGTGGCCAGCCAACCACCGCAACAATGCCCTGGACTTCCTGCGCAACGCGCTCGATGGCGGCACTGCATTCGGCAAGAAAGCCGGGGCGCAGCAACAGGTCTTCCGGCGGATAGCCGCAGATGCACAATTCCGGAAAAAGCACCACGTCGGCGCGGTGCAGATCGCGGGCTTCGGCAATCAGCGCGGCAATGCGCGAGGCATTGGCTTGAACGGCACCCACGGGGAAATCGAACTGGGCGAGGGCGATGCGCAGGATTGTCATCTGCGTAGTTTACGGCCAAGCAGGTCATTGCTGACCGCGCAGCTTTATCCTATATGGCCATATTCGGGGATAGCGCAGCCAAGATGGTATCGAGCACCGAATCGGTGTTCATCAGGACATCGTCATTCCAGAAGCGCAGGATGCGAAAGCCCGATTCGCGAATGGCAGAGTCGCGATCCTGATCGCTGTGGGAATCGAGATGCTGGCTACCATCAAGTTCAATGGCCAGGCAGGCTTCCGGGCAAGCGAAATCGACGATGAATCGGCCGATGGGATGTTGACGCCGGAAGCGAAACCCACCGAGCTGTTTGCGCCGCAAACGAAACCAGAGTCGAGTTTCGGCATTGGTCATGGTTGCGCGAAGCTTGCGTGCAAACCTTGTTTTCGCGTCCTTTCGCATGGGCATCCTTCAGTCCAAAGCGCCCCCATCCGCCTTTGGCACCTTCCCCCGCTGCGCAGGGGAAGGAACAGCATACCCGCTATTATTTGGGATGATTGTCGAGGATGAGGCGTTAGGCAAACCAAGCATGGCAGAACCTGTTTCGCTTGACCTTTCCTTCCCCTGCGCAGCGGGGGAAGGTGCCGAAGGCGGATGGGGGCAAGCTTTTTCTGCTGGTCTTACTTCATCTTCGCGGCGAGTGTCTTGCCGAGGTCTGCTGGTGATTTCACCGTGGTCACGCCAGCCTTCTCCAGCGCGGCGAACTTGGCGGCGGCAGTGCCCTTGCCGCCGGAGATGATGGCACCGGCGTGGCCCATGCGCTTGCCTGCCGGAGCCGAGGCGCCGGCAATGAAGGCGACCACCGGCTTCTTCACGTACTGGGCGATGAACTCGGCGGCATCTTCCTCGGCGCTGCCTCCGATTTCGCCAACCATGATGATGCCTTCGGTCTGCGCATCGTCCTGGAAGCGCTTCAGGCAGTCGATGAAATTGAGGCCATTGATCGGATCGCCGCCAATGCCGATGCAGGTGGACTGGCCGAGGCCGACGTTGGTGGTCTGGAATACCGCTTCATAGGTCAATGTGCCCGAGCGCGAAACGATGCCGACCTTGCCTGGCTTGTGGATGTGGCCGGGCATGATGCCGATCTTGCATTCACCCGGGGTGATGATGCCTGGGCAGTTGGGTCCGATCAAAACCGTGTCGGGATGCTGCTTGAGCACATTCTTCACGCGCAGCATGTCGAGTACGGGGATGCCTTCGGTGATGGCGACAATCACCTTGATGCCGGCATCGGCTGCTTCGAGGATGGCATCGGCCGCATACGGCGGTGGCACGAAGATCATCGAGGCATCCGCACCGGTTTGTTTGACCGCATCGTGCACGGTGTTGAACACCGGCAAGCCGATGTGCGAGCTGCCACCCTTGCCCGGAGTCACGCCACCGACCAGCTTGGTACCGTATTCAAGCGCTTGCTCGGAATGGAAGGTGCCCTGCTGACCGGTAAAGCCCTGGGTGATGACCTTGGTGTTCTTGTTGACCAAAACGCTCATGGATATGTTCCTTGGATTTTCTTTCCCTTCCCCTGCAGCGCGGGGGAAGGTGGCTGAAGGCCGGAAGGGGGCGATTCCTGCGGGTTCAGGCGGCCTTGACCGATGCCACGGCTTTTTGCGCCGCGTCGTTGAGGTCATCGGCCGGGGTGATGGCGAGGCCGGAATTGGCCAGCAGTTCGCGCCCTTTTTCGACATTGGTGCCCTGCAGGCGCACGATCACCGGAATGGTCAGGCCCACTTCCTTGACCGCCGCGATGATGCCTTCGGCAATCAGGTCACAGCGCACGATGCCGCCGAAGATGTTGACCAGGATGGCCTGCACCTTGTCCGAGGACAGGATCAATTTGAACGCCTCGGTGACGCGTTCCTTGGTGGCGCCGCCGCCCACGTCGAGAAAGTTTGCCGGTTCGCCACCGGCCAGCTTGATCACGTCCATGGTGGCCATGGCCAGGCCGGCGCCATTGACCATGCAGCCGATGTTGCCGTCCATGGTCACGTAGTTGAGGTTGTGCTGCACGGCAGCCGCTTCGGCGGCGTCTTCCTGGCTGAGGTCGCGCATGGCAGCCAGCTTGGGATGGCGAAACTCGGCGTTGTCGTCGGAATTGACCTTGCCATCCAGCGTCGCCAGGTCGCCGGAGGCGAGGATGGCCAACGGGTTGAGTTCGACCAGGGCGAGATCGCGTTCGTTGAACAGCGTGTACAGCCCGGTCATGATCTTGACCAGTTGGCCGGTCTGCTTGGCATTGAGCCCGAGATCAAAACCGAGCTTGCGGCACTGGTACGGCTGCAGGCCTTCGACGAAATCGATCTTCAGCGTGTGGATGTCTTGCGGGGATTCCTTGGCCACCTGCTCGATGTCCACGCCGCCCTGGGCCGAAGCGATGAACGATACCGCCTTGCTGTCGCGGTCAACCAGGATCGACAAATACAGTTCCTTGGCGATGTCGGTGGCATCGGTGACCAGCACCAGGTTCACCGGCAGGGCGCGGCCGCCGGATTGGTAGGTGACCATCTGGGTGCCGAGCATGCCCTTGGCTGCCGCACGCACCTCGTCCAGCGATTTGCAGAACTTGACGCCGCCGGCCTTGCCGCGACCGCCGGCATGGATCTGCGCCTTGACCATCCACTGTGTTCCGCCCAGCGCCTTGGCCGCGTCAACCGCCTGGTCGGGCGATGAGGCAACCTTGCCCGGCGGCACCGCAATGCCGTACTCGGCGAACAATTCCTTGGCTTGGTATTCGTGGAAATTCATGCAGGCACCTCGATGGGCGGATGTGCTTGCAGGCTGGTCAGTTCGGCCCCAAGCGCCATCCCGTTAATGCGGAAGGTTCGCGTCGACAGGAAATCGAGCGACAAAGCGGGCGCGTATTCTGGGCAAAGCGTGCTGCGAATGCAAAAACGGGCTGCCTGCAGGATCGGGTTTCCTGCACCTGCAGGCCTGCAATCTGTAGCATTGCCCGTCAGGCCCTTATACTTCGAGGAAAACGGAGGCGAGACCTTGGCGGAGAGGCAGGCACGGCGCGCGAGCGATCTACCCGGGGACATCACCCGACGCGAGCTGTATTTCTTCAACCTGTACCGCTTGCTCGAGGCCGTGATCTACACCGGCCTCGTGTTCAGTCCGGCTGCAGTGAACTGGCTACAGCTCAGCCATCCCATGGTCGGCCATGTGGCTTCCCTCGCTTACCTGGCCGCTGCGCTGGTGTTGTTGTTCCTGACCGACCGCATGCGGCGCAACATGAACGCCAGCATCGGATTTGCCCTCACCCTGGATTCGATTGCGGCTTCTCTGGTGCTGTTCTCCATCGCGGGCGGGCACAGCTCGATTCCAATGATGCTCATGGTCAATGTCGGAGTCAGCGCCCTGTTGTTGCCGTTCCGCCAGTCGCAGGTACTGGCGATCCTTGCGGCCATCGGCATTGTCCTGCCATCCGTGTTTTCGCAGTTGTTTACGGATGTCAGCGAGCGCAGCGTTCTTGAATCGATCCTGTTTGGCCTGGCCTACATCGCGGTTGCCGCGCTGTGCGCACATCTCGGCCGCCAGATGCGTGAAACCGAGGCGCTGGCGGAACAGCGCGGCGTAGATCTGCTCAACCTCGAGCAGGTCAACGACCTCATCATCCGGCGCATGAAGACCGGCGTGTTGCTGGTCAACGACGCCAACCACATCCTGCGCATCAATGAATCGGCATGGCATCTGATGGGAAACCCGTCTCCCAACCAGCGTGACCTGGGCCAGGTTGCGCCGGAGCTGTCCCGGCGCCTGTATCACTGGCGGCATTCCGGGCGCCTTGATCAGAATCCGGTCGCGCTGGCGGCAGATGTGCCGGAAGTGATTCCGCGCTTTTCGCGCATGTCGCCAAACGACGATGCGCATGTCCTGATTTTCCTCGACGACACCTCGCTGCTTTCGCGTCGCGCCGAGGAAATGACCCTGTCTTCGCTGGGGCGATTGTCCGCATCCATTGCCCATGAAATCCGCAATCCACTGGCCGCCATCCGCTATTCCGCGCAACTGCTTGCGGAATCGGAAAGCATGCACGAGGAAGACCGGCGCCTGGTCGAGATCGTCAACAACCACTGCACGCGCGCCAACGAGGTGGTCGAGAACATCCTGCAACTGTCGCGACGCGAGCGCTCGCGGCCGGAGAGCATCGATCTCAATGCCTGGGCATTGTCGTTTGTCGAGGAGTACAAGCAGAACAACGACCTCGGCCAGGATCACTTGCGGGCCATCACGCAGAATCGGCAGATCGAGGCCATGGTCGATCCGCAGCACCTCCAGCAAGTCGTTTGGAACCTGGTGCAGAACGCGATTCGATACGGGCGCGAACCCGGCGCGGCGGCGCGCGTGGTGTTGGTGGCCCGGCTTGCTTCCGACAAGGGGCCACCCTTGCTGGAAGTGGTGGATCGCGGTCCCGGCATTCCAGCCAAGGTGGCTGCGCAGATCTTCGACCCGTTCTATACGACCAGCGAGTACGGCACGGGTCTTGGACTCTACCTGGCCCGACAGATGTGCGAATCGAGTCAGGCCACGCTGGAATATGTGCCCGTAGCCGGTGGCGGCGCGTGTTTCCGCATCACCCTCTCGCCGGCGGCGGCCGTCGGCGCACGAGCACCGGCAAAACCGGGCTGACCTGCCAGGCAGGTTCGGTGCAACCTGCGGAAACTTGATTCCGGGTGTCGCCGCTACCATTTCAGGGCGCATCGGCCAATCGGCCCTCCGATGAAAAGGTTTCCAGCCATGCGCATGGACAAATTGACTTCGCGATTCCAGCAGGCCCTGGCGGATGCCCAGAGCCTGGCAGTCGGTCGCGACCACAACATGATGGAGCCGGCCCACGTGCTGGTCGCGCTCCTGGATCAGCAGGGTGGCTCAACCCAGCCGATGCTGGCGCAAGCCGGTATCAACGTGGCGGCCTTGCGTACGCGCCTCGGCCAGATCCTGGATCGCCTGCCGAAGGTTTCCGGGCAGGAAGGCAATCTCGGGGTCGGCAACGATCTCAACCGCCTGCTCAACCTCACCGACAAATTGGCGCAAAAACGTGGCGACCAGTTCATCGCCAGCGAGCTCTTTGTGCTCGCCGCGCTTGAGGACAAGGGCGAAGTTGGCGCGGCACTGAAGGCAACCGGCGCCAATGCGGCGGCACTCGAGGCAGCCATCGACCGCATGCGTGGCGGCGAGAAAGTCGAGGATGCCAGCGCCGAGGAAACCCGCCAGGCGCTGGAGAAATACTGCATTGATCTGACCGCGCGCGCCGGTTCCGGCAAGCTCGACCCGGTCATCGGCCGTGATGAGGAAATCCGCCGCGTGGTGCAGGTATTGCAGCGGCGCACCAAGAACAACCCGGTACTGATCGGCGAGCCGGGCGTGGGCAAGACCGCCATCGTCGAAGGGCTGGCCCAGCGCATCGTGCACGACGAAGTGCCTGAAGGCCTGCGCAACAAACGCGTGCTCTCCTTGGACATGGGTGCGCTGATCGCGGGTGCCAAATTCCGTGGCGAATTCGAGGAGCGCCTGAAGGGCGTGCTCAACGACCTGGCCAAGCAGGAAGGCCAGGTGATCCTGTTCATCGACGAGTTGCATACCATGGTCGGTGCCGGCAAGGGCGAAGGCTCGATGGATGCGGGCAACATGTTGAAGCCCGCACTGGCGCGCGGCGAATTGCATTGCGTTGGAGCCACTACGCTCGACGAATACCGCAAGTACATCGAGAAAGACGCAGCGCTGGAGCGCCGCTTCCAGAAGGTGTTCGTGGGCGAACCGAGCGTGGAGGACACCATTGCCATCCTGCGCGGACTCAAGGAACGCTACGCCGTGCATCACGGTGTGGAAATCACCGATCCGGCCATTGTCGCCGCGGCCACGCTGTCGCATCGCTACATTCCGGATCGGCAGTTGCCGGACAAGGCCATTGATCTCATGGACGAGGCTGCATCGCGTATCCGCATGGAAATCGATTCCAAGCCCGAGGAGCTGGACCGCAAGGAACGCCGCCTGATCCAGCTCAAGATCCAGCGCGAAGCCCTGAAGAAGGAAAAGGACTCCGAATCCAGGCAGCGCCTTGCCGATCTCGAAGACGAGATCAAACTGCTGGAGCGTGAATTCTCGGACCTGGAGGAAATCTGGAAGGCCGAAAAGGCCGCCGTCACCGGCACCACGAAGATCAAGGAAGCTATCGAACAGGCGCGCCAGGAGATGGATGCGGCCATGCGCCAGCAGGATTTCGCAATGGTTTCCGAAATCCAGTACGGGCGCATACCGCAACTGGAAAAGCAGTTGGCCGCCGCCGCAGAGACCGAGCAGCAGGGGTTCCAGCTTTTGCAGGACAAGGTCACCGCGGAAGAAATCGCCGAGGTGGTTTCGCGCTGGACCGGGATTCCGGTGTCCAAGATGCTCGAAGGCGAGCGCGACAAGCTGTTGCGCATGGAAGACTCGCTGCATGCGCGCGTGGTCGGCCAGGATGAGGCGGTGCGGGCAGTGGCCAATGCCATCCGTCGCGCGCGCGCCGGCCTTTCCGACCCGAACCGCCCGAACGGTTCATTCCTGTTTCTCGGTCCCACCGGCGTGGGCAAGACCGAGTTGTGCAAGGCGCTGGCCGAATTCCTGTTCGACTCCAGCGATGCCATGGTGCGCATCGACATGAGCGAGTTCATGGAGAAACACTCGGTCAGTCGCCTGATTGGCGCGCCTCCCGGCTATGTCGGCTATGACGAAGGCGGTTACCTGACCGAAGCCGTGCGCCGGCGACCGTATTGCGTGATCCTGCTCGATGAGGTCGAGAAGGCGCATACCGATGTGTTCAACGTGTTGTTGCAGGTGCTTGATGACGGTCGCCTGACCGATGGCCAGGGCCGTACCGTCGACTTCCGCAACACCGTGATCGTGATGACCTCGAACCTCGGTTCCCAGTTCATCCAGGAAATGGACGCGGACAGCGAGGAGCAATACACGCAAATGAAGGCTTCGGTGATGGGCGTGGTGCAAGCGCACTTCCGCCCCGAGTTCATCAACAGGCTGGACGAGATCGTGGTGTTCCGCGCGCTGGACAAGTCACAGATCCAGAAGATCGCGCGCATCCAGACCGAGTACCTGGGCAAGCGTCTCGCCGAACGCCAGTTGCGCCTGGAAATTTCCGACAAAGCCATCGACTTGATTGCCGATTCGGGATTCGATCCGGTCTATGGCGCGCGCCCGCTCAAGCGTGCCATCCAGCAGCAGATCGAAAACCCGCTGGCGCGCAGGATCCTCGAAGGGGCGTTCCAGCCTGGCGACACGATCAAGGTGGACGCCGAACAGGGGCGCATCGTGTTCGCGGCGGCTTGATGCGGGCTGCTGCGGTTGCCGGTCGGTGATCGCAGCGGCGTCCGACAATGCGACAATCCGCCATCCCAAGATCCAGTTGATCCAGCCATCATGCCCATCTACGAATTCGAATGCCCTTCCTGCCAGCACCACTTTGAGCGCCTGCAGAAGTTGTCCGACGCTGACCCCGTGGATTGTCCGGATTGCGGCAAGCCAGGCCTGCGCCGGCGCCTGACCGCGCCTGCATTCCGGCTTTCCGGGTCGGGCTGGTATGAAACCGATTTCAAGAAGGACGGGGATACCAAGCGCAACCTGGCCAGCAATGAATCGACGGCACCTGCGGACGCCAAACCGGCTACGGACAGCGCAGGGGCGGGTTCGTCAACGAATGCAAAACCTGAATCCAAACCTGCCCCGTCAGTCGATTCCTGAGTCCCCTTGCGGACAAAGCGCGATATGCTCGTCTAAACTCGATGGGCAACTGGAAGGAGAAGGGAAATGCTGAAGAAACTGGTCGGTTTTGCGTTCGCCTGCGGAGCGTGGATGCTGGTTTCACCGGCAGTCGCCAGCCCGCAACATGATGGATACGGTTACGGTGGTGGTGGCGAGGTGCGCTGCGAGAGCCGGGACTATCGATTCACCCGCTGCGACGTCAACTGGCGCGAAGCCTATCTGGTCAGGCGCCTTTCGGAATCACGTTGCATCGAGGGGCAAACCTGGGGCATTGATCGACGCGGGTTATGGGTTGATCGCGGCTGCGCTGGCGTGTTTGCCCGTGGTCGCGGTGGCTACGATGATGGTTATGGCGGCGGTTGGCATCCGGGTCCGAACTGGGATATGGATATCACTCTTGCCTGCCGCAGCGAAGACTATCGCTATCGGTTCTGTTCGGTCGACATTGGGCGTGGCGGTGGCGTGCGCATCGTTCGCCAGTTGTCCGAGACCGCCTGCATCGAAGGCCGCACCTGGGGTGCCAATCGCGCCGGAATCTGGGTAAGCGGCGGATGTGCTGGAGTATTTGAGGTTAGCCGCCGCTGGCGTTGACCACATCGCCATGATTTCAACAACGCCCGCCGCATGGTGGGCGTTGTTGTTTGCAGTGCAGCAATTTCGGCTATAGCATTCCGCGCCTTTTCCCGGAGCTTGCCATGCGCAGCCATTACTGCGGTCTCATCGACGAGGCCCTGATCGACCAGTCCGTGACCCTGTGCGGCTGGGTGGACACGATTCGACTGCAAAGCCACGTGGCCTTCATTGACCTTCGCGACCATGAAGGCATTGTGCAGATCGTCGTCGAGCGCGAATCTCCCGATGCCTTTGCGCAAGCCTCGGAATTGGGTTATGAGTTCTGCGTGCGCGTTGAGGGCAGTGTGCGCCGACGCATCAGCGCCAACGACAAGTTGCGCAGTGGTCGGGTGGAAGTGCTTGCGCAAACCGTGCAGATTTTGAACAAGGCGGTGGGACTGCCGTTTGCCCTGCACGAGAATCCCGCCGAGGACACCCGCCTAAAGTATCGCTATCTCGACCTGCGTCGTGCCGACATGCAGCGCAAGATGCGCATGCGCACGCGGCTGGTTTCCGCCCTGCGCCACTACCTGGATGGGCGTGGATTCCAGGATATCGAGACGCCGATCCTGACCAAGGCAACCCCGGAAGGTGCGCGCGACTATCTGGTGCCAAGTCGCGTTCATCCCGGTGAGTTCTACGCGCTGCCGCAATCGCCCCAATTATTCAAGCAGTTGCTGATGATGGCGGGCTTTGACCGCTACTACCAGATTGCACGCTGTTTCCGCGATGAGGATCTGCGTGCCGACCGCCAGCCCGAGTTCACGCAGCTCGACATGGAGTTCGCCTTCATTGACGAGGCGGGGGTGCAGGACACCGTCGAGGCCATGATCCGCAATGTTTTCAAGGAAGTGGCCGATGTCGATCTGGGCGGTGCGTTCCCGCGCATGGGATACGCCGAGGCCATGGCGCGCTACGGGTCGGACAAACCGGATCTGCGCATCGCTCTGGAGCTGGTCGACATTGCCGAGCACGTGCGCCAGATCGAGTTCAAGGTGTTCAGCGAGCCGGCCAATGATCCGACCGGTCGGGTGGCAGCGTTGCGCGTGCCCGGTGGTGCGGTATTCACCCGCAAGCAGATTGATGAACTGGGCGCGCTCGCCGCCAAGTACGGTGCCAAGGGCCTAGCCTGGATGCGCATCGAGGATCCGGCCAAGGGTCTGGAAGGAGTGAACTCGCCGGTGGCCAAGTTCCTGGATACCAAGGCGCTGCACGGAATCCTTGCAGCCACTTCGGCGGCGGCAGGCGACCTGCTGCTGTTTGGCGCGGGTGCTTACAAGACGGTGTGCGATGTGCTGGGTGCGCTGCGACTGAAGGTGGCACGCGACCTCGGCCTCGTTGAGAACAGTTGGAAGCCCTTGTGGGTGGTGGACTTCCCGATGTTCGAATACGACGGTGAGGCGAAACGCTTCGTCGCCCTGCATCATCCGTTCACCGCGCCGAAGATCGACGATGTGGCCGACCTGCGTGCCAACGCCGCGAATTCGGTATCGCGTGGCTATGACATGGTGCTCAATGGCAACGAGATTGGCGGTGGCTCGATCCGTATCCACCGACCGGACATGCAGAGCGCCGTATTCGATCTGCTCGGCATCGGTGCCGAGGAGGCGCAGGCCAAGTTCGGCTTCCTGCTTGAGGCCCTGCGCTTCGGTGCACCACCGCACGGTGGCATCGCTTTCGGCATCGATCGCATGGCCGCGCTGTTGGCCGGCACGGAGTCCATCCGTGACGTGATTGCATTCCCCAAGACGGCCAGCGCGCAGGACCTGATGACCGCAGCACCTTCGCCGATTGCACCACCGCAACTGGCGGAATTGCATGTGCAGGTGATCGAGCGCGACGGCAACTGAGCACGCAGCCGGGACCGCGGGTTGATCAGTCAATGAGCCGGGAGCACGTCATCGTGTTGCATGGTTTGTGGATGCGCAGTTTCGCCATGCAACTGCTGGCGGGGCGACTGCGTGCGGCGGGATTTCGCGTATCTACGCTCGATTACCTGACCGTTGCCGGCAGTTGGCAAGCATCCGCTGAGCACCTTGCGAAGCGGTGGCAGCGGCTGGGTCCAGGCAAGGTTCACGTCGTCGGACACAGTCTGGGCGGTGTGCTGGCAGTGCATGTTGCACAGCAATTCGGCAAGTTGCCGGACGGGCGCATCGTGTGCCTGGGATCGCCCCTGAACGGAAGCGCCGTCGCTGATCGAATGCGCGAGCTGCCAGGCGCGCGCTGGTTGCTGGGCAAGAGTGCCGACGTGTTGCACCACGGGTTGCCGGCGTGGACCGGCGCACGCCAGATCGGTGTTGTCGCCGGACGCAAGCCGGTTGGCCTTGGCAAGATCCTCGGACGAATCCAGGGCGCGCACGATGGCACCGTGGCTGTCGAAGAAACCCGCCTGGCCGGCATTCACGCGCACCGGATCGTGGATTCCACGCACACTGGCCTCGTCTTTTCACGCGAGGTCGCCACGCTTGCGGCGAACTACCTGCGCCATGGCGAATTTGTCCAGGCGGAACCGGCCTGAATGAACGCATTCCAGGGCGGCCTGATAAAATCCATGCACCATGCATTCGCATCGACTCACGGTGAATCCGCAATGCAGGTCTTGGGCCTGCATTGCACATCAACCCCGCATGCATCAGGAATGCGCAAGGCACTGGGCGTGAGCGGTCATCCTGCGCCGACAACGGAGCCACTACGGTGATCCGCATACTCGGCATCGACCCGGGCAGCCAGCGCACCGGCATCGGCGTGATCGATGTCGCCGCCGACGGCAAGGCCACGCACGTATTCCACGCCACCATCAACCTGCTGGACAACGACAGCTTCCACCTGCGCCTGCGCCAGGTGTTCGAGGCGGTGGGTGAGGTCATTGAGGAGCACGCGCCAACCGAGGTGGCCATCGAGCGCGTGTTCATGGCGCGCAATCCGGATTCCGCGCTCAAATTGGGTCAGGCGCGAGGCGCCGCGATCTGCGCGGTCGTCAATCGAGGCCTGGATCTTGCCGAATACGCGGCCAAGGAAGTCAAGCAGGCGGTGGTCGGTGGCGGTGGCGCCGACAAGAGCCAGATCCAGCACATGGTTGGCGTGCTGCTGGGTATTTCCGGAAAACTTCAGGCCGATGCCGCCGATGCGCTGGCCGTGGCCTTGACCCACGCACACACGCGCGCAAGCACGGTGCGCCTTGGCATTCCGCGTACGGCATGGAGAAGGCGTCGATGATCGGACGATTGAAAGGGACCCTGGTCGGCAAGCAGCCGCCGTGGATTCTGGTGGATGTGGCGGGCGTGGGCTATGAGCTTGAAGTGCCGATGTCCACGTTCTACGACCTGCCCGAGCTTGGCCAGACGCTGACCCTGTGCACGCATTACGCGGTCAAGGAAGATTCGGTGGCCCTGTACGGATTCCTCAAGGAGTCCGAGCGCGCCCTGTTCCGTACCGTGCAAAAGGTCAGTGGAATCGGTGCGCGCATTGCGCTGGCCATCCTCTCCAGCGTGTCTGCGGACGAGTTCACCCGCTTCGTGCAGGGCAATGACATCGCCGCGCTGACGCGCATTCCGGGTATCGGCAAGAAGACGGCGGAGCGCATGATTGTCGAGCTGCGCGACCGCATGGATGCGCTGCCCAGTGCTGCAGTGGGCGCGAGCGCTCCTGCTTCGGCCATGGACGCGGCCAGCGAGGCCAGCATTGCCTTGCAGGCGCTGGGTTACAAGCCGGCTGAAGTCGCGCGTCTGATCAGGCTTGCCAGCGCGCCGGACGACAGCGCCGAAGACATCATCCGCAAGGCCCTCAAGGCCGCGCTCCGCTAAGCAGGATCCAGCATGGCCCAGCCTCAAGGTGAATCACGCGACACAAGCACCCCAGGTGCGCGCCTGCGGACCCTGGCACTCGGGGCGATTGGTGTTGTTTACGGTGATCTCGGCACCAGTCCCCTGTACACGATGAAGGAAACCTTCGGCAGTCATCGCCTGCCGTCGGACGAACTGCATGTGTTGGGGGTGTTGTCGCTGGTGTTCTGGACCCTGATGCTGGTTGTCTCCATCAAGTATGCAACGTTCATCCTGCGCGCTGACAACCGTGGCGAGGGTGGCATCATGGCCCTCATGGCATTGGCCCAGCGTGGCGTGCGCGGAAATCGCACGGTCTTGTGGCTGGTGACCGTGTTGGGATTGTTCGGTGCGGCCTTGTTCTTCGGCGACGGCATCATCACCCCGGCAGTCACCGTGCTCTCCGCAGTCGAAGGCTTGCAGGTTGCGGTTCCCCAGCTCGATTCCTTCATCGTTCCCATCACGCTGGTGATCCTGCTCGGATTGTTCTGGATCCAGAAACGGGGCAGCGGCCGGGTTGGCGTGGTGTTCGGGCCGATCATGTGCGTGTGGTTCTTCACCATCGCCGTGCTGGGTGTCATCCAGATTGTCGAGCACCCGTATGTGCTCAAGGCCTTGTCACCCCACTATGCGGTGAACTTCTTCTCCGAGGTGGGCTGGCCGGCGTTTTTCGCCCTGAGCTCGGTCGTGCTGTGCATCACCGGTGCCGAGGCCCTGTATGCGGACATGGGGCATTTCGGCAAGCGGCCGATCCGCTGGGCCTGGTTCGGCTTCGTGATGCCGGCGCTTGTCCTCAACTATTTCGGCCAGGGTGCACTGCTGCTCTCGAATGCGGAAGCGGTGGAGAATCCGTTCTACCTGCTGGCCCCGGAAGCCCTGTTGATACCGTTCATCCTGCTTGCAACGGCAGCCGCGGTCATTGCCTCCCAAGCGGTCATTTCGGGAGCGTTTTCGGTAGCCCGTGAGGCCATTCAACTGGGTTACCTGCCGCGCATGGCGATCCGCCACACGTCGCGCGAAACCATCGGCCAGATTTACCTGCCGTGGGTCAACCGGATCCTGCTCGTGCTTACACTTGCAGTGGTGATCGGCTTCAAGTCATCCAGCAACCTGGCAGCGGCCTATGGCATCGCCGTGGTTGGCACCATGACCATTGATGCATTGCTGGTGATGATCGTGTTCCGCCGGCTCTGGCGCTGGAACTGGGTTCGGGTACTCGCGTTGGGTTCTGTGTTTCTTTTCGTCGACTTCGGATTCCTCGCTGCCAATGCCGACAAGGTCGATCACGGCGGTTGGTTCCCCCTGGTACTGGGCGCCCTGATGTTCACGGTGATGTCCACCTGGCGGCGTGGACGGGAACTTGTGGTACGCGAGATCAAGCGTGCCGGACTTGCCTTGGAGCCGTTCATTGCATCAATTGGTGCCCATCCACCTTTGCGTGTGCCGGGCACGGCGGTATTCCTCACCGCCAACCCGGAGGGCGTACCCAACGCCCTGCTGCACAACCTCAAGCACAACAAGGTTCTGCATGAGCGCAACGTGATGCTGACAGTCGATATCCACGATGAACCTGTCATCGATCCCGACGATCGGGTCAGGGTCGAGCCGCTGACCGAAGGATTCTACGTGGTGAGGGTCCGCTATGGTTTTTCCGAGAGTCCGGATGTGCCAGCCGCGTTGGTATCCGTCAGTCAATGCGGTTTTCCGTTCGACATGATGGACACCACGTTCTTTCTCAGCCGTGAGAGCATTGTTGCGGGGGATCGACCAGGAATGATCCTGTGGCGCGACCGCCTGTTCCAGATCCTCTCGCGCAACGCCACGCCCGCCACCGCATTCTTCCGCATTCCCGGCAATCGCCTGATCGAACTCGGAACCCAGGTGGAGATATGAGAACGGCCGGGATTGGGGATTTGGGATCGGGGATTCGGGAAAGCGACGCAGCGCGTGGTTTACTGATCGCATGTGTTGACCAGAGCGTGCAGATTACCCATAAGACTCAAAGCCAACGATAATCTGCTTGAACCAAATCCCGAATCCCTGCCCAAACCCAATGACCGACCGCCTGATCGCAGCCAGCGCCGATCGCGAAGACGAGCAGATCGAAGCCAGCATTCGGCCGCAGCGTCTGGCCGAGTATCTCGGACAGGAAGCGGTGCGCGAGCAGATGTCGATTTACATCGAGGCTGCTCGACGTCGCGCGGGTGCGCTCGATCATGTGCTGATCTTCGGGCCGCCGGGCCTCGGCAAGACCACCATGGCCCATGTCATTGCCAATGAACTCGGGGTCAACCTGCGCAGCACCTCCGGCCCGGTGCTCGAGCGGGCAGGTGACCTGGCCGCCTTGCTGACCAACCTGCAACCGCGTGATGTGCTGTTCGTGGATGAGATCCACCGCCTTTCGCCCGTGGTCGAGGAGGTGTTGTATCCGGCGCTGGAAGACTTCCAGATCGACATCATGATCGGTGAAGGTCCGGCCGCACGCTCGATCAAGCTCGATCTGCCGCCCTTCACCCTGATTGGTGCCACCACGCGTGCCGGGTTGTTGACAGCACCGTTGCGCGACCGTTTCGGCATCGTGCAGCGCCTGGAATTCTATTCAAGTGCGGAGCTGACCCAGATCGTGCGCCGCGCGGCGAGCATTCTTGGCGTCAGTTGCGATGCGCAAGGCGCTGCCGAGATTGCACGGCGTTCGCGCGGCACGCCACGAATCGCCAACAGGCTGTTGCGCCGGGTGCGGGACTTTGCCGAGATACGGGCCGATGGCCATATCACCCAGGCCGTTGCCAGCGACGCCCTGCACATGCTCAAGGTGGATGCCGAAGGATTCGATGCGCTCGATCGGCGTCTGCTCAGCACCATCATCGAGTATTTCGACGGCGGACCGGTGGGCGTCGAGTCGCTGGCGGCGGCTCTCAGTGAGGAACGCGGCACCCTGGAAGACGTGATCGAACCCTTCCTGATCCAACAAGGCTTCCTCATACGCACTGCCCGGGGACGCATGGTGACTGATCGCAGTTGGCGCCATCTTGGTCTGTCCCCGCCAAAGCGGACTGATGTGCCAGGCAGTGGTGAGCTGTTCAGCCAGGAGCAGCAATGATTCCCGGGCTTGAGCGACCGGGCCGGATTGCCTGCCGATGAAAGGACAGGATCTGCCGTTCATCTGGCCTTCGCGTGTGTACTGGGAAGATACCGACGCCGGTGGAGTGGTCTATCACGCGGGCTACCTGCGGTTTTTCGAGCGGGCGCGCACGGAGTGGTTGCGTGCAAAAGGCATCGGCCAGCAGGAGCTGCGCGAAAGGCACGGTATCGTTTTCGTGGTTCGCGAGATGCAGGTGAGATTTCGCCAGGCAGCCAGGCTGGATGATTTGCTGGTTGCCTCGGTGCAGTTGGGTTCCTTGCGCAGCGCCAGTTTCAGTGTGGACCAAGTGCTGACCAGGGAAGGCGACACGAGTGCGCTGGTTGAAGCATCGGTGCGCATTGCGTGCCTTGATTGCCAGCGCTGGAAACCCTGTTCAATCCCCGATTTTCTGCTCCAAGAGATCCAAAAACATGAATCATGAGTTGAATGTCTTCGCCCTGGTTTGGGGCGCCAGCCTGCCGGTCAAGGTCGTCCTGCTGATGCTGGTGCTGTTCTCGGTGCTCTCCTGGATCATCATCTTCCGCAAGATGGCGATGATCAACATGGCCAATGCCAGCGCCAATGATTTCGAGGAGCGCTTCTGGTCCGGTTCGGATCTGGCGGCGCTGTTCAAGGATGTGAATTCGAGCGGGGAACGCATCGCCGGAATCGAGGCCATTTTCGAATCCGGATTCCGTGAATTCGCACGCCTGCGCCAGCGTCGCGGCGTGGACTCGCGCACCTTGCTGGAGGGTGCGCAGCGCGCCATGCGGGTTTCGCAATCGCGCGAGGTCGAGCGACTTGAGCAGAATCTCGAGTTTCTCGCCAACGTGGGCTCGATCAGCCCCTACGTCGGTTTGTTCGGCACGGTGTGGGGCATCATGATTGCATTCCAGGGCTTGGCCAACGTGAAGGAAGCCACCATTGCCATGGTGGCACCGGGCATTTCCGAAGCCCTGATCGCCACCGCGATGGGCCTGTTTGCCGCCATTCCCGCCGTGTGGGCCTACAACCGCTTTGCCACCCGGGTTGAGCGCGTGGCCCTGCGCTACGAAACCTTCCTTGAGGAATTTTCCTCGATCCTGCAGCGGCAGGCACACGTCGATGACTGACCAACGCAGCAACCCCGGTCAGCACGAGGCCGCGTTGCAGAACGGGTGCGGCAGTCTGGCTGTCACGCCCATCGCCGCGGGAGCATGCTGATGCAGAGCAGAATTCGCAGCCGTGGGCGACGCAAACTCAAGGCCGAGATCAATGTGGTTCCCTACATTGACGTCATGCTGGTATTGCTCATCATCTTCATGGTGACGGCGCCGCTGATGAACCTTGGTGTCGATATCGAATTGCCCAAATCCAATGCAACGGCGATCCAGAACGACAAGGAACCCATCGTGGTCAGTGTCGACAAGGATGGCGCCTATTTCCTCACCCTCGGGGCAAGCGAGCGAGAGCCTGTCGATGCCGAGGTGCTGGTCAACAAGGTCTCGGCATTCGTGCGCCAGAATCCGCAGGTTCCGGTATTGATCGGTGGTGATGAGCGGGTCGATTACGGCAGCATCTATGCAGTGATGGTCTTGCTGCAGCAGGCCGGTGCGCCAAAGGTCGGGCTCATGAGCCAGCCAACGCCGCCGCCGGGCAAACGCTGATCGGCATGAAGGACGGTTTTCTCATCAACTTGCGGGCGGTGGTCTACTCGCTGCTCCTCCACGGGATCCTGGTCTTGCTCATGGTGTTCGGGCTGTGGTGGACGCAGGAGTCGCGCGTGGTGGTCTTGCCCGGGCAGGTGATCGAAGCCAGCCTGGTGGGACCTACGGCTGCGCCGAAACCTTCTTCGCGCAAACCCAGGGCGCAGAAGCCGACGCCGCCAAGGCCGGCGCAGGAAAAACCGGAGCCTGTGCCACCCAAGCGGGAAACGGCGCCCGTGCCCGAACCGCCGAAGCAGGATCTGGTCGAGCAACAACGCGTCGACGCCATGGCCGAGCAAAAGGCCGAGCTGGCGAAAAAAGAGCAGGAAGAAAAGCGGCGGCGAGAACAGATCCTGCTGGAACAGGAAAAGCTGGAAGTCGAGCGCCAGCGCCAGCTCGATGAAGTGCGCAAACAACTGGCCGAAGCCGCAAGACAGAAGAATCTGGAGAAGGAGCGGTTGCAGCAGTTGCAGGACAAGCGTTTGGCGGAGCAGAAGAAGGCCGAGCAGGACAGGCTCAATCAGATGGTCGAGCAGGAGGCCGAGCAGGCACAAACCGGTGCCGGCGGTCAGGACAACGATCTGGCGGCGCAGTACGCGGCGGCAATCCAGGCTGCCGTTACGCGCAATTGGAATCGTCCGGAATCGGTGCCGCCCGGATTGCGTTGCACCTTGCGCATCGTGCAGATCCCGGGCGGCGAAGTGCTGTCTGCAAGCGTGACCTCGCCTTGCAATGCGGACGCCAGCGCGCGATTGTCGATCGAGCAAGCGGTGATGCGCGCTGCGCCGCTGCCGTACCAGGGCTTCGAAGACGTTTTTGCGCGCGAAGTCACTTTCAATTTCAAGTATGACGGGCAGGACTAGACACCGATGAACAGACTCTCCTTGCGTTGCTTCGCGATGGCCATGTTGCTTGCTTTTGTTGGTTCGGCATTTGCCCAGGGCCTGAGCATCGACATCACCGATGGCAGCAGTACAGCCGATCCGATTGCGGTGGTGCCCTTTGCCTTTGAAGGGGCCGGCTTGCCGCCGGAGACCGACGTTTCCGAGAGCGTCAGGGCGGATCTGGCCCGGTCCGGCAAGTTTTTCACCCTGGGCAGACGCGACATCATCGAGTTTCCCACCCGCGAATCCGAAGTCAAGTTCGCGACTTGGCGCATGCTCAAGCAGAACTACCTGGTCGTCGGACGCCTCGCGGACGCCGGCGACGGTGCGCTGCGGGTCGAGTTCGAATTGTTCGATGTGGCGCGCCAGAGCCGCATGATGGGTCTGGCCATCAGTGGCCAGCGTACCGCCATGCGCGATGTCGCCCACCAGATTGCCGACCTTGTCTACGAGAAGATCCTGGGCGTGCGCGGCGCATTCTGGACGCGTATTGCCTATGTCACTTCGGTTGGCCTCGGCCAGAACACGCAATACGCACTGATGGTTGCCGATTCGGATGGTTTCAATCCGCAGGTTGTCGTGCGATCGCGCGAGCCCTTGATGTCCCCGGCCTGGTCGCCGGACGGGCGTCGCCTCGCTTACGTGTCATTCGAGCGCGGCAACTCGTCGATCTACCTGCAGGACCTGTCCACCGGCTCGCGCGAACTGGTCTCGTCGCAAAAGGGCATCAATGGCGGTCCCGCCTTTTCCCCGGATGGCACCCAACTGGCCATGAACCTGTCCTTTGGCGGAAGCCCGGACGTGTATGTCATGGATTTGGCTACCCGCAAGACCCGCAAGGTCACCAGCCATTTCGCCATCGACGTCGAGCCGGTTTGGACACCGGATGGCCAACGTCTGGTGTTTACTTCCGATCGCTCAGGTAAACCGCAGCTATACGAGGTTCCCGCTTCCGGGGGGGATGCCTCCCGCTTGACCTTCCAGGGCCAGTACAATGCGCGGGCCACGATTTGCTGTGACGGCAAGAAGATCGCAATGGCACAAGGTACCGGAAACGTGTATCGTATTGCGGTTTTGGATCGTGCAACAACGACTTACAGCGAGATCTCGCCCGGTAACGTCGACGAATCACCGAGTTTCGCACCCAACGGAAGCATGCTTCTGTACGCGGCAACGGAAGGCCCCCGTGGCGTGCTTTACGCGGTTTCCGCAGATGGTCGGGTGAGGCAGCGGCTTGTCCTCGCTGATGGTGACGTGCGTGAACCAGCCTGGGGGCCGTTTCGCCAGCGCTGACGCGGATGTCGAAAAGAACAAGCCGGAAAACCGGCTCCAGTGAATATTTGAACTGTCCAACCGATTCAACCGTGACCTTTACCTTTAGCTTGAGGGGAACATCCATGAACAACACATTCCGTATTCTTTGTTCCGTTTTGCTTGTGGCAGGCGTTGCCGCCTGTGCAAAGAAGGCTGTCAAGCCGTCCGAGCCCGCAGATACCACTCCGGCGGTCTCCCAGCCTGCCGACAATGCCGGTCGTTACCAGGTCGGCGACCTGGATACCGATGCCTGCCTGCGTCAGCGCGTTGTGTACTTCGATCTTGACCGCACCGAAATCAAGCCGGAATTCAATGCGCAGATTTCCTGCCATGCCGAATACATGCGCCAGTTCCCGAATGCCCGCGTGACCCTCGAAGGTCATGCCGATGAGCGCGGCACCCGCGAGTACAACCTCGGCCTCGGCGAGCGTCGTGGCATGGCCGTGCAGTCCGCACTCAGTGGCGCAGGCGCTTCCGGTGGCCAGCTCAATGTCGTCAGCTACGGCGAAGAGCGTCCGGTCGACCGCGGTCATGATGAATCCGCGTGGTCGAAGAATCGCCGCGTCGAGATCGTCTACACCACTGCCAACTGATGGCGAACCAGTCGTACCGATTGGGCTTTGCTCGAGCCACGGCGATCCTCGTGATCGCTGTGGCTGTTTCTGCACCCGCTTGGGGGCAAGGACGATTGAGCCTGTCCGAAAGGGTTGAACGACTTGAACAACAGGCATCCTCCGGCGGATCACAGTCGGCAGTCGACCTCGTCAACAAGATCCAGGCCTTGCAGAGCCAGGTGCAGGAGTTGCAGGGGCAGGTTGAAGTGCTGACCCAGCAGCTTGCCGAGAGCAAGCGCCTCGCCCGGGACCAGTACATCGATCTGGATTCACGAATCGGCAAGCTCGAAGGTAGCGGTAGGTCAGCTCCGGCAGCGGCTGATTCGGCGGCTGCCACAAGCGATCCGGGTTTGCAGGATATTCAACTGGGCTCATCGCCCGCGCCCGCCAGCGACACGTCACTGGCTCCCGAGGCGACCTCTGCCAGCAGCAGCCTGACCCCGGCCGATGAAGGCCTGGTCCCGCCCGCAGATCCGGCGACAGGTGGCACAACGGATTCCGCTGCGCCAGCGGCTGATGTGGTCGCGGATCCTGCCGCGGAAATGCGCAGCTATGACGAGGCATTTTCGGCGTTGAAGGATGGGCGTTATGCCGAATCCGCACGTCGTTTCCAGGCGTTCATCGATCAGTATCCAAATGCCGATCTCACCGGCAACGCCTACTACTGGCTGGGTGAGTCCTACTATGTCACCCAAAACTATCGGGTGGCGCTGGATACCTTCAATGCATTGCTGACGCGTTTTCCGGACAACCAGAAGGCCCCGGATGCATTGCTCAAGGTGGGCTATTGCCAGTACGAGCTCAAGCAATGGGATGCTGCCCAGTCCACGCTGAATCAGGTGGTTGAGCGTTATCCGGACACGACCGTATCGCGTCTCGCCCAGGGACGGCTGCGCGCGCTCAGTCTCGAGAATCGACGCTGAGGCACCCCTCTGCTTCACGCCTGTCGATGGCCGTTGCAACCCAATCAGCACAAGCGCAGGGCGAGTCGGATAGCGCCCGTCGCCTGCGCATATCGGAAATCTTCCACTCACTGCAAGGCGAATCGGACAGCGTTGGCTGGCCGACCGTTTTCGTTCGCCTGACCGGATGTCCGCTGCGTTGCAGCTGGTGTGACACCGCGTATGCGTTTCATGGCGGGCAGTGGCTGGGCATCGACGAAATCGTGGATAAGGTCGCAGTCCATGCAGCCCGCCATGTGTGCGTGACAGGAGGCGAGCCGCTGGCACAGAAGCGCTGCCTGGAATTGCTTGAGTCGTTGTGCGAACGGGGGCTTGAGGTTTCGCTGGAGACTTCGGGTGCCTTGGACATTTCCAGGGTCGATGCGCGGGTGCGACGGGTCGTTGATTTCAAGCCGCCGGGCTCGGGCGAAGTCGCACGCAATCTCTGGAGCAACGTGCAACATCTGCGGGCGCGGGATCAGGTCAAGTTCGTGATCGGTGACCGCAATGACTACGACTGGTCGGTCGAGCGCATACGCGAGCACGAACTTGCCGATAGGTGTGCCGTGTTGTTCTCCCCGGTCCAGGGCCAACTTGAGCCAGCCGTGCTGGCCGAGTGGATCCTGGCCGATCGCCTGCCGGTTCGTTTCCAGTTGCAATTGCACAAGATTCTCTGGGGCAACCAGCCCGGGCGCTGAGTTGCCCATGGGCCGAATTCACCAATCCACAGCTGTGACGCATTGAATGGGCAATTCCCGAAACAAAGCCGTTGTGCTCGTCTCCGGTGGCATGGACTCGGCGGTCACCCTGGCCATGGCGCGCGAGCTTGGCTTTGCGTGCCACGCATTGAGTGTGGCCTATGGTCAGCGCCACTCCTCGGAACTGATTGCCGCAGCGGTGATGGCGCGACAGCTTGACGCGATTTCGCACAAGACCGTGCAGGTCGATCTTCGCTCACTGGGTGGTTCGGCGTTGACCGACGACATCGAGGTGCCGGAGCACGGTGGACCTGGAATTCCGGTCACTTATGTGCCGGCGCGGAACACCATCATGCTCTCGATTGCCCTGGGCTGGGCCGAGGTGCTCGGTGCCAATGACATCTTCTGCGGTGTCAACGCAGTGGACTATTCGGGCTACCCGGATTGTCGACCTGCGTTCATCGAATCGTTCCAACGGCTTGCAATCGTGGCGACCAAGGCCGGCATTGAGGGGCGGGGTTTGCGCATCCATGCACCACTGATGGCCATGGGCAAGGCGGATATCGTGCGTGAAGGCTTGCGCCTCGGCGTTGATTTCTCCGCAACGATTTCCTGCTACAGCGCGGACGCCGATGGACTTGCCTGTGGCCACTGCGATGCTTGCCGCTTGCGTGCGGAAGGCTTTGTTGCTGCGGGCGTGAGCGACCCGACCCGCTACCGTTGATTGGCCAATGCCGTTAAACTGCGCGGCTCGCAATTTCCGGTCGTTGCGGGATCTCGGTGGAACAGAGGTTCACCCACTGAACGAGAGATGCCGGATTGATCAGGGCAGGGCTTCGTTTGGCGGTATCGCACAGCGGCCCTCACCGCTTGCCCTCTCCCGCAGGCGGGAGAGGGGGAGTGATCGTCGCGCTGCACGCGACAGCGGTATTTGATTGGAGCGGGGGCCGTTAGCTCAGCGGTAGAGCAGTGGACTTTTAATCCATTGGTCGAAGGTTCAAATCCTTCACGGCCCACCATTCCAGACCATGATTCCCGCTTCCTGGGTTCCGGTTTCGCGAGTTGATTCCTGCGCCAGTCCCCGCGAGGTCCCCACACCCAACGGATTCCCCGGCCCGCGGTGGCACAAATCGGTTGCCGCGTCTCCCTTGGCCGCGCTCTGCCCCAACGCGTCAGCGCAATTGCGCAGTCTGCCCGTGAATTGCCAGCCGCTTGCGCTGCAATTCCGGTGGAGATCCAACCGGAGAGCCAAGATGCAGATGCGTTCGTGGAGCCAGGGGGTGACGGCCAAAATCCTGGGTGTGGCGCTGCTGTCCCTGCTGATGTTGATTCCGCTGTCGCAGGTGCATGACCTGGTGGCAGAGCGACAGTCACTGGAGCTTGATGCGCGAACCCGCATTGGTGAGCGTTGGGGGAATGCGCAGATCATCGGGGGACCGGTTCTGGTCGTTCCCGTCCGCTATCAGGTGCAACAGGACAAGAATTGGGTGACCGTCGAGCGGGAACGATTCCTGTTGCCCGAGTCACTGCATGTAACGGGAAGCCTGTCGACGGATACGCGCAGCTACGGGATCTATTCGACGCCCATCTACACGGCAGGCCTGGCGTTCTCCGGTCAATTCGAGCGCAAGGCCATTGCTGCCATTGCGGCAGACAAGGGTGAACCGATCTGGGCAAAGGCGGTGCTGAGGGTTCCCATCTCGGATGTCGGTGGCATTCGGCGCCTTTCACCATTGAAGATCGATGCCGCGGAAATGGCCTTCGGTCCAGGTTCGGGTGGCTTTGCCGGGCTCGCGTCTCCCGAAGTGGCATGGCCGCTGAACGCGGATGCCCTGGCATCCGCGTCGTTTTCCTTCAGCATGGACCTGGCCGGAACGGAAACCATCACGTTTCTGCCGCTGGCGCGCCAGACTGACGTCGAGCTGAGTGGCAATTGGGCCGATCCCGGATACAGCGGAGCAGTCCTGCCTGCCAGTCACTCCGTTGCCGGGACGGTGTTCACGGCGCAGTGGCAGGCACTCGACCTCAACCGGAATTACGGACAGGCCGGCGCGCTCGATGCGTTGGATGCCCAAGCCGTGTATCAGTCCGGATTCGGGCTTGAGTTGTTTCAGCCCGTGGGCACCTACCAGCGCAATGAACGCGCCGGAAAATACGGCGTTCTGTTCATTGGACTTACCTTCGTCGCCCTGTTCCTGTTCGAGGCAATGGGGCGCTGGCGAGTGCACGTGGTGCAATACCTCTTGATCGGACTGGCGCTCAGCACCTTCTATGTCGTGTTGCTTGCGCTGTCGGAACAGATCGGCTTCGGCTGGGCGTACCTGTTGGCGGCTACGGCCTTGGTTGCCATGACCGGAGGTTATGCCGCCGCCGCAGCGCGACGGCGTTCGGCAGGCATGATGCTGGGCGGTATGCTGGGGCTGCTCTACGCCTTGCTTTACGGATTGCTGATCAGCGAGCAGTACTCGCTGTTGATCGGATCGCTTGCGCTGCTGGCCGCCATCGCAAGCCTGATGTACCTGACCCGGCGCATTGACTGGCACGCCATGGGCGTCATAGCCGATGTGCCCGCAGGTAGAATGCAGTCATGAACCTGCTTGCCATTGAAACCTCAACGGAATGCTGCTCGGTGGCCCTGGTCTGTGGCGGCGATTTGATCGTGCGCAGTGAAGTGGTCCCGCGACGGCACGCCGAACTGCTGTTGCCGATGTGCGATGCCGTGCTGGCCGAAGCGGGAGTGGTGCGGCGCCAACTTGATGCAATCGCCGTGGGTCGCGGCCCCGGGGCATTCACTGGCGTGCGTCTGGCCATTTCTGCGGCACAGGGAATCGCCCTGGCGCTCGATATTCCCGTCGTTCCGGTTTCCTCTCTGGCGGCGCTGGCACAAGATGCGCCTGCGGACAGCCGGACCATCCTCGCGGTGATCGATGCGCGCATGGGCGAAGTCTACAGCGCTGCATTTCGTCGCCATGCAGGATCGCGGCTTGAAGCACTCGGACCCGAGACCGTTGGAACGGCAGAGCGCCTGGCCCTGCCAATTCAGGCGTCATGGAGCGTGGTGGGCACCGGCTGGGCCAGCTATGCACCAATGTTGCGTCTGCGTCTTGGCCAGGAGCCGTTGTTTGCTGATGGCGCACGCTATCCGCAGGCGGCCGCCGTTGCCCGCTTGGCATTGCAGGAACTGGCAATGGGGCAGGGCGTGTCCGCCGAGCATGCGCTGCCAGTCTATCTGCGCGACAAGGTGGCCCTGACCACGGCCGAACGCCAGCTGGCAGGGTAAGCCGACGCACCAGCGGGTTGTTGAAGAACCAGCCGCGTTGCCATTGCTGCGTCAAGAGCAGGCTCAAATGCTCATTTGCACAACCGTAAACTGCGCTTTTCGCCTGTTTTTGTCTTGCCCTGGCCGCTTCGTCAATACTGTTCAACAACCTGCCAGTCCGTGTGCGGGCCGGGGTACGTGCTCCCAGTACAAAGAAAACTACTGGATAGGCATGAGGATGCGGGCGATTCCGCTGTTCAGATCAAGCAGCGCCAGCCGGTAGCGTGTTGCCGCGGAGTAGTTGCGGATATAACCGTCGAACCCGCGCTTTCTTGGAACGTTGAAGCGAAACCCGCTGTCCGTGTCCTCGATGGTGCCGCAATGCGCGAAGCCCACCACGCGATCATCACCATCCAGCACGGCCAGAGTGCCTTCCCTATGGATGCGACGGATGCCACTCACCACTTTGCCATGGAAGCGGGCAAATGGCTGGTCGTCCAGTCCATCGACTGCCATGCGCAGCGGACCCAGGACCACCAGGGAGTCGGTGTCTTGTGCGGATACCATAGCGGTGGTGCCGAGGCGCTCGAATTCGCCGCTCGAATACATGGCCAGTCGGTGGTGACGGAACAATTCGAGCGTGCGCAGGATGTCCTCACGCGAGCGCGATTCGTCTGCCGAGAAAACCGCTGGATCGAAGATTCCTGATTGCGCAGCCGTTCCCGACATGAGACTGGATTGATGGGCCGCTTCCGCCCAGCGCGTCCACTGCAGGTGAGTCGGTATCAGCAGGAGCATGGCTGCGAACGCAGTGAGCAGCGCAAAAGCGCGTGAAGGTCGGCCCATGCGATTGGCTTTTTGCGCCAGCAGGATTCCAATACCGAGCCAAAACAGGCAGGACCAAGGCAGATAGCGCGTGGCGAACACCTGATCCGGAACCTGGGCCAGATAGTCAAGGCGTGTGAGGCCAATCAACAGGGCGCAGGCGCCACCAAACAGCGCCATTGCGAGAGCCATCATCTCCAGCAACGACGGGATGCGTCGTCGCGGCAGCAGTCGCAGTACAGCCACCACGAGAATCAGCAAGCCCATGCTGCCCATCAGGGTTGCACCAGCACCCAATCCTTCGATGTGCAATAGCTGCTGGCCCAAACGCGCGGAGCTGCGCAGCCAAGCCACCTGCGCGAGTTTGTCGGGTGCGTTGTCCATCCAGTCATGAAACGCTGGATCGGCAAAACCCATCCAGGCCTGAACCAGAGGTGAGGCAAGCCAGCGCGCGGCCAGGCGAATCGACTCGAGCGGTTGCAGCGAAAGCACGCTGCGGACCTCGTTGTCGCCTGGCAGGATGCCCAGATAGAGGACCAGGGCCAACAGCAAACCGCCCACCAGGATCGCCTGGGCCCGCATCGGAACACGGCTGATCCAGGCCAGCAGAATCAGTGCGGGGAACGCAGCGATACCGCTGCCGAAGCAGAACGTCGCCGCCGTGGCGCAGATTGCGGCTGCGCCCATCCATGACATGGCGGAGGTGTGGCTGGCGCGGTGGACCGCAGCAGCACCGCACAGCAGCAGCGTTGCCGGCAGATAGACATGCAAACCTTCGCTGGCGTGCATGAGCATGCGCCCGTTGGCCATCCAAAACACGCTGGCGGCTGCGGCGGCCATGCATGCGGCCCGCAGCGGGCGCGAGAGTTCCCGATTGCGCCAAGCGGTGACTGCAACCAGGCAGACCAGCAAGGTCGCACAAGTCACGCTGATGGCCTTCTGCAATCCCTGGTTGCCGCCCAACCAGGCCATCTCGCCCACCCGAATCAGGTTGGGCAGGATCGGCCGATGTCCATTGAGTGCCTGTAGCACATTTTCCGGAAATGGCCGAAACAAGTCCGGATACATCCGGTACTGGTCGAACATCGGCTGTGGCCAGGCGAAGTTGAAGAATGCGGCCAATCCGCTGAGCAGGAAAACCGCACCCGCCGCCAACAGTGCCAGGCTGACCAGCCAGGAAGCCAGCCAGGCCAACGGTCTCCATGTCGCAGGTCGCGTGCGCTGCACATCCGTGCTCGTCTCGGATTCAGTTACGGCAAGGGACGACGGGGTGATATTTCTCAGGGTAGCCACGGTCAACGTCGCAAGCGGGCGTACACGCGTCGGGCCAGGTGCTGCAAACGGCCAATGGACCCGCCGGACAGGGCATGCTGGGCCTGCTCAAGCTGTGCGGTGAGCTGCGAAATGTCCCGATACAGACGCTGGTTGTGCTGGTCGCGGCGCTTTAGCAGTACCCGCAATTCCTGCACGTCGGCAGCATTCAGGATACGGCCTTCGCAGAAATGCCGCGGAAGGGCGCGATCCACGTAGATCGTGGAATGCGTGGCCGCCAGTTCGTCGGCGGGACGATCCCGCGAGTAGAAGTAGAGCGCAACGGATCGCCTGCTCAGGTGCCGCTGTTGCTCGGGCAGGTTGATGCGGCTGAAGCCATGCCAGCTCGTTTCCGTTGTTTCGAAAATCACCGCCCGGTTGAACAGCGGTGTCACCAGGCTGACCCGGTTGTCGTCGGCGCGCGGATCGGTATGCAATTCGAGCGAACCACCCCACTCATCGCGCCACTCTTGGTTGAGGTAGACGATCAGGTTCAGGCGTCGATGCCATCCCTCGACCGGATGCCGATTGAAATCGACGTGGGGATCGAGGTCCTGGCCGTTGCGGTTCTCGTGAGTTCCGCCACCAAAGTACCAGGGGTCATAGAGCAGGCCTTCGATACCCGTGAGCTGGCCAATGAAGTCGAGAAACGGCTGCGACTTGGCCAGCTCATCCAGCTCAAGCCAGGGAGCACCCAATTGCTGTACCCGCTCCACGCTCGACTTTTGTCCGAGATCGCCGGCTTCGTTGCGCGCGTTGCCACGTTCGAATGAAGGAAATCCATCGAGCAGACGCTTGGCGAATCCGGCGTCAAGGAAGTCATCGATGACCAGATGGCGGAACGGGTCGCGCTGCTGGAAGCGCTTGGCCAGCAGCGCGACTTGATCGCGAACCTGCGGATTGATGAGTTGGTCTGGCTTGGCTTGCGACATCGTGGTGGGTTCGGCAGGGTTGGTCGGACACGCAGGGCATTCACGCCCGCAAAGCCCGCGATTCTCGCAGATCGGTCAAGATGCGTCTTCGAGGCGTGTCAGGACGCGACGCACGCCTGCCCGATCGGTGGCGCGCAGCAAGGCGGGTGCGTGTTTGCGCAAGGCCGACCGATCCAACGTGTTGATCAGCTCCCTGACTTCCAGCAACAGCGCCGGATGCATGCTCAGATCGGTCAGGCCCAACGCAATCAGCAAGCGGGTGAAGCGCGTATCGCCGGCGATTTCGCCACAAAGCGTAACCGGCCGGTTGGCACGGGTGCATACGGCGATGATCTGGGAGAGCAGGCGCAGTACGGCTGGATGCAGGGGATCGTAAAGGGTATCGAGTTCACTGTTGTTGCGATCCACGGCGAGTGTGTACTGAACCAGGTCATTGGTTCCGATCGCCACGAAATCCAGCTTGCGGATCATGCTCGGCAGGGCAATGGCGGCGGCCGGCACCTCGATCATGGCGCCCAGTTCGAATGAATCGGCTATTTCGTAGCCCTGGGTGCGCAGTTCGCGCGCAATTTCCAGAATCATGCGGCGGATGGTGACGACTTCTTCCACCGAGCTGATCATGGGCACCAGGATGCGCACCGGGCCATAACAGGTTGTGCGCAGGATCGCCCGCAACTGCGTGTGCATGAGTTGTGGCTTGCGCAGCGAGAGACGCACGCCGCGCACGCCCAAGGCAGGATTGGGCTCCTCGTCCAGCACGATGCCCGCGCTGTCCGCCTTGTCGGCGCCAAGGTCCAGGGTTCTGATCGTGACCGGCAATCCGCCCATGCCCAGGACAAGGTCGCGGTAGGCATGGAACTGTTCCTCCTCGCCAGGTACCTGATTGCGTTGCAGGTACAGGAACTCGGTTCGGTAGAGTCCGATACCGGCCGCTCCATTGGTGCGTGCCTGGGCAACGTCGGCGGCAAGCTCGGCATTGGCGAACAGGCGGATTTCGGTGCCATCGACAGTGCGGGTTTCAACCCCGCGCAAGCGCGCCCGGCGCTCATCCTGCTGGGCAACCTCGCGCTGCCATTGGCGATAGCCGGCAATGTCCTGGGCGGTTGGGTGGACAATCACCTTGCCGCTGTCGCCGTCAATAAGGATCAGGTCGCCGTCCTGCAGGTGCGACAGCGCTGCATGCGAGTTCACCACCATGGGCAGGCGCAACGAGCGTGCGAGGATCGCGCTGTGCGACAGGGCACTGCCGGCAGTCAGGATGAAGCCGAGTACACCGTGTTCGGCAAGCGGTACCAGTTCAGCGGGTGCTACGGTGTCGCTGACCAGAATCTCGCCAACGCGTGAGGCCAGCTTGCGTTCCTCGACGCTGGATTCGCGGCTCAACGCACCCTGCACGCGGCCGATGACATGTTCGATGTCTTCGCGGCGACTGCGCAAATAGGGGTCATCCATGGCCTCGAAAACCGCAACCAGGCTGTCACGCTGCAGCTTGAGCGCCGCACTGGCATGGTAGCGCCCCGTTTCAATCAACTCATGCAGGCCGTTGACGAATTCGGGATCCTGCAGGATCAGGCTGTGCGCGTCGATGAATTCCGCGACCTCGCGGGCCAACGGTCCCGCCAGCTTGTCACGCAAGCCGCGCAGTTCGTTGCGCGCGCTGGCGAGCGCATTGTCCAGTCGCTGCAATTCCCCGGCGACTTCGGATTGATCGAGCGGTGTCTCATCAACCAGGAAGCGGCTGGGTTGTTCGAGGCGAGCGCGTCCAAGCGCCATGCCGCGTGATGCACCGCTGCCTTCAAGTTGATGCCGCACGCCGACTCCTTATGCGTGATACCCCTGCGATTCAACCTGCATTACTCACGAACGTCGCAGGAAAACGCCCGAAGCCTTGATCTGACAACGTATTCCAGAACTCTGCCGTTTCAACAAGGTGTCCGCCGGCGTTTTTCTGCTGACGCGACCGCCATGGATGGCGGAAGTTCAGGAAACGCAAGGAGCAGTTTCCTGCCGGCCCTTTTGTCCCAATCGCTGCGTTGCTTGTTGCCCCAATGGAACCACCATTGCGGCTCCGCGCGTCTTGCGCTTGCCACAAAATCTTCCGCGATCATCCACGCCCGTTCATGAATAATGCAGGTTGACGATGTGACGCAGGCTACCCGCCTTCGTCGAACTTGCGCTCGAACAGATCAACAAGCGCTTGCAGGGCGGATTCCTCGTCCGCACCGTCGGCGCGCAAGGTCAGTACCGAGCCAAGGCCGGCAGCCAGCATCATGACTCCCATGATGCTCTTGGCATTGACCTCCTTGCCACGATGAACAAGGAAAACGCTGGACTGGTACCCATGCAGGGTTTGCACGAGCTTGGCCGATGCCCTGGCATGCAGACCGAGTTTGTTGCTGATGGTGATTTGGCGTTCAAGCATGGTCGATGAAGATTCCTCCGCGTCCTCCGCTCGCAGCGGTTTGCGCCAGTTCGTCAAGGGATTGCTCGGGATAATTGAGTACACGCAACAACATGGGAAGATTGAGACCGGAAACACAGTGCATGTGAAGCCCAAGCGAAGGCAGGCGATGGGCCACGTTGCAAGGCGTGGCTCCGTAGAGATCGGTCAGCACCAGCACGCCATCCCCGTGATCGAGGGCGCGCGCTTCCCTTGCCGCCACGCTGAGCGTGGCATCAGGGTCCGCGCCTGCGTCCAGCTCAATGAACTTGAGCGGCAGTGGCAGCTTTCCAAGTACGTGGCGCGCGGCACTGACCAGGGCCGCACCCATGGATTCGTGGGTCATCAACAAGACGCCGACGCTCATGCCTGCTGCTCCAGGGACACCAATTCGGTTTCGCCGGATCCAGAACCCGAATTGGCGCGTCGGAATTCCCCGGCAAGCAGATTGCAATGAAGGCAATTACTCGAGTTCACGATGGTAGCTCAATACCTGGGTTTCGTTTTCACGGAAATATTCGGCGAGTTGTTCGACCAGATACACCGAGCGGTGCCTGCCACCCGTGCAGCCGACGCAGATCGTGACATAGCTGCGCCCATCATCGCGGAAATGCGGCAGCCAGGTTTCCAGGAAGCCACGCAGTTGGTCGCGGAACCGGATGACGTCGGGTTGCTGCTCAAGCCAGTTGCGCACATCGGCATCGCGTCCGGAAAGAGGGCGCAGGCGTGGCGTCCAATGGGGGTTGGGCAGGCAGCGTGCATCAAACGCGAAGTCGGCATCGGGCGGTACCCCGCGCTTGAAGGCGAATGACTCAAACAGCACGGTCATCGTTCCCGTCTTCATGCCCAGTTCGGCAATGACCAGCCGGCGCAACTGATGCACGTTCAACTCGCTGGTGTCGATGACGCGATCGGCAATGGCTGCGACCGGCTTCATCAGCTTGCGTTCGAGGCCGATGGCATCAGCCAGCCCAAGGCCGTCGGCAGACAACGGGTGGCGCCGGCGGGTCTCCGAATAGCGCTTGATCAGGGCTTCGTCGCGGGTATCCAGGAACACCAGTTCATAGGCAATGCCGGTTTCCGCGAGTGAAGCGAGGATTGCCGGAAGGCGGGTAAGGGAATTGGCGCGATTGCGTACATCCACGCCCACCGCGAGGCGCGGCGGCAAGCCGCCCGCATCTTCGGAAAGAGCGCGTACGAACGCCGGCATCAGCGCGCTGGGCAGGTTGTCCACGCAATAGAAGTCCAGGTCTTCGAGCGTGCGCAAGGCCACCGACTTGCCGGAGCCGGACAGTCCGCTGACAACGACCAGGCGGGATTTCGAATCAGCCTCGACAGTGGCGTTCATGGCGTCACCAGGGAGGCAGGCGGCGCAGTTGGTGGGCTTGGCGGTCGACAAAGGTCTGCGCGGGATCCAGGCCCTTGGACTTCAGCATGTGGCTGCGCACGGCGGCTTCGACCAGCACCGCGATGTTGCGACCGGATGCGACCGGAATGACGATCTGCGGGATGGCGACATCCAGCACATCCCGGTAACCGACATCTCCGTACAGCCGTTTCATTGCATCGTCCCAACCGGTTTGCGTCATGGGTTGCAGATGCACGATGAGGCGCAGGTATTTCGAGGGTTTTACCGCCGTGTGACCGAACATCTCGCGCACGTTGAGCACACCCAGTCCGCGTACTTCAAGCAAGTCGCGCAGCATTTCGGGACAGGTGCCATCGATCACGTCGGGTGCGATGAGGGTGAACTCGGGGGCGTCATCGGCGACCAGGCGATGACCACGGGTAATCAGCTCCAGGGCGAGTTCGCTCTTGCCGGTACCGCTCTCACCCGTGATCAATACACCGATGGAATTCACCTCCATGAGCACGCCATGCAAGGTGATCTGGCGGGCCAGCCCGCGCGCCAGGTGATACTGCAGGTAGGTCAGCAATTCGTGGCCGCGCTTGGGGCTGATCCACAGGGGCGTCCGGGATTCCTCCGCTGCTTGCCGCAGGTCGCCGGGGATGGCCTGGTCCTTGGTCACCAGCAGGGCAATCGGCTGGTAGGCCATGATCTTTTCGATGGTTTCCCAGCGTTGGCGCGAATCGAGGCCGTCCAGGTAGTTCAACTCCTCGGTGCCGATGATCTGAACCTTGTTCGGATAGATGATGTTGAGATAGCCGATCTCGGATGGACGCCTGGAATGCTTGTCGCCGGGCTCGATGGCACGTCCTTCGCCACGCATGCCCGCCACCCAGCGCAATTGCATGCGCTCGCCGACGGCGTCATAGAGTTGGCGTGAGGTCAGTCTGTCCACGCGGAGTCCCGCAATCTGGTGCCTGCAAATTCTGCCAGTTTAGCGTGCAATGCGCTGCCGTCTGCGGCTTCGCGCAGGGCGTTCGTCATCACCGCATCGGAAAACATCTCGGCCAGCTCGCCGAGCAGCTTGAGGTGATGGTCGTTGAACCGGGCAGGCACCGCAATGGCGGCAACCAGATCGACCGGCTGCCCATCGATGGCGTCGAAGTCCAGCGGCGAGGCCAGGCGGACAAACGCAGCTCGCGCCCGGGACAGGCCATCGATGCGGCCATGCGGAATTGCTACGCCGCGGCCGAGACCGGTTGAGCCCAGCGCCTCGCGCGTGCCCAGGGCATCCAGAATCAGACCGGCTTCGCTGGCATCCGCGGCCAGCAGCAAGGACAGTCGCTGCAGCAAGTCGCCCTTGCTGGTTGCCTTGAAGTTCGTGTGCACACGATCGGGAGACAGCAGATCAAGGAAGGGCATTTGCTGGGGCCGCGGCTTCAGCGAAACAGGTCGGTGCAGTATCGCACCGACCAGCCCAATCCCGATCAAAATGTTTTCGGGTGCCGCGGCTTTCGGCGCATGCGGCATGCCCCCTGCCAGCTATTCGTATCGCGCGGAACGCACTTCGGCTGGATGGTGGTTGGTCAATTTTTCCTTGTGCTTGCGTACCTGGGAGATGAGTTTGTCGGCAAGGGCGTCGATTGCGGAGTACATGTCAGGCGCAACCGCATCGGCATGCAGATCCCTGCCGGAAACGTGGATGGTGGCTTCCGCCTTGTGCAGCAGCTTCTCGACGCCAAGCACGATGGACAACTCATGAAGGTGGTCGAAATGGCGGGTCAGTCGTTCCATCTTCGACTCTGCGTGTTGGCGCAGCGCGGGTGTGACGTCGATCTGATGGCCCTTGATGGTGATCTGCATGACTACCTCCTTCGTGGGTGGGCCGGCGCGTGCCGACCCGCTTTGAAACCGCATTTGCGCGGTTTCCGATGATGTTGACTGCTGAATTCGTTTGACCTCGTTCGAGTCCGGGCGTTCCCTGCGGATCCGGGCCGTGGGTCAATCGAGTCGGCAGCGGTCGTTCGAAGATGGAATGTTGAGCGCCTCCCTGTACTTTGCAACGGTACGTCGTGCCACGCTGATTCCGCGGCGGTTGAGTTCCACGGCCAGAGCCTGGTCGGACAATGGACGTGCGGCCTTTTCCTCGTCGATCAGCTTGCGCAACATGGCCTGGATTGCCGTGGCCGAGGCCGCGCCGCCATCCACCGTGGATACGCCACTGGAGAAGAAGTACTTGAATTCAAAGGTGCCGCGGGGTGTGTGCAGGTATTTGCGCGTGGTGACCCGAGAGACGGTGGATTCGTGCATCTCGATTTCCTCGGCCACATCGCGCAGTACCAGCGGGCGCATGGCCTCGGCGCCGAATTCGAGGAAATTGGCCTGGGCACGCACGATGGCCTGGGCCACCTTGAGCACGGTTTCCGCACGCGTCTTGAGACTCTTGATCAACCAGCGGGCTTCCTGCAATTGACCACGCAGGTAGTTGGCGTCGTCGCGCTGTGCGCGCGCAATCAGGTTGGAATAGTGCTCGTTGATGGAAAGCCTGGGCTGGCAGCGCGGCGACAGGAATACTTGCCAGCGACCGTTGACCTTTTGCGCGTAGGCATCCGGGGCAACATATTCCGCGGGTGCGTTGGAATAGCCTGCGCCGGGTTTCGGAGCCAGCGAGCGCACGAGCTGGATGGCGGGGTCCAGATCGGCGTCGCGGACCTTCAGTACCTGGCAAATTCGGCTGCGATCATTGCGGGCAAGCAGTTCTAGGCACTCGGAAACCAGCATTCGCGCGAGATCAAGCCCCGGCGTATCGGTACTCAGGCCGTCCAGTTGCACGCCCAGGCATTCCGCCAGGTTGCGCGAGGCGACGCCGAGTGGATCGAAGCGCTGGATCAGGTGACGCACGGTTTCAACCTGTTCGGTCGAGACCTGGAACAGCCCGGACACGCTCTCGCACAATTCCTCGTTGCTTTCGTCGAGGTAACCGTCCTCATTGACGGCTTCGATGATCGCCGTGGCAATGGCGCGGTCCTGCGCAGACAAGCGAGTCAGGTTCAGTTGCCAGAGCAGGTGGTCACGCAGGTCCTCATGCGCGGCATCCTGCTTTTCCATCTCTTCTTCATCGCCCGTGGCGGGTCGATAGTCGCGAAGGTCGTCACCCAGGTCGAGCGGGCGGTCGTCCAACTCCGGCGTGGCATCGTGCACATCGGAACTGGAATCCTGGCTGGACTCGACCGGCGCGCTTGCGGTCAGCTCGGGTGGTGCGAATTCCTCATCCTCGGCTTCAGCAGGATCTTCCTCCTCGATATCGAGCAGGGGATTGGATTCCAGTGCCAGGTTGAGCTCGAGTTCCAGTTCCATGCTGGACAATTGCAGCAGCCGGATGGCTTGCTGCAATTGGGGGGTCAGAGCGAGCTGTGACTGGATTCGAAGTTGCGGTGCGGGTTTCATGCCCGGGGATCATTTCACCTTTCGCCTTGGGTCAATCCTAGCGCCAATCGACCAGCAGGGGCAGGCCTTGACGGGGCCGCGAACCGGGTTCACTCTCGATGGGTGTGGCCATGGCGGGATGACGCCATCCGCTGCGCACGGCGCGCTGCGCTACATGCGGAACTCGCGACCCAGATAGACCTCGCGGACCTGCTCGTTGGCGAGAACCTCGGCCGGAGTGCCCTGGGTGAGTACGCCGCCTGCGTTCATGATGTAGGCGCGATCACAGATGCCCAGCGTCTCGCGCACATTGTGGTCGGTGATCAGGATGCCGATGTTGCGGGCCTTGAGCTGGCGCACGATGCGCTGGATATCGACCACCGAGATCGGGTCGATGCCGGCAAAGGGTTCGTCCAGCAGCAGGAACCGGGGTTTGGCAGCCAGCGCGCGGGTGATTTCCACGCGACGGCGCTCGCCCCCCGAAAGGCTGACGCCCTTGCTCTGGGCAATATGGGTGATCTGCAACTCCTCCAGTAGCGATTCGAGCTCGCGTTCGCGGCCGGCGGCGTCCAGATCCTTGCGCAGCTCGAGAATGGCCATCACGTTGTCGGTGACGCTCAAGCGGCGGAAAATCGAAGGTTCCTGCGGCAGATAGCCAACGCCAAGTCGCGCCCGCTCGTGCATGGGCAAGGTGGTGACGACTCGGTCGTCGATGCGGATGCTGCCGGCATCCGCGGCAACCAGTCCGACCACCATGTAGAAACAGGTGGTCTTGCCGGCGCCATTGGGCCCCAGCAGGCCCACCACCTCGCCCTGCTTGAGGGAAAAGCCGAAGTCATGAACGACCGTGCGGCCGGCATAGGCCTTGCGCAGGTTTTCCGCGTGCAGCATCAGGGCTTGGGTTCCGGTTCTGTCTTGCCGGCCGGGCGCGGTTTTGGCTTGAAGGTCATGTGCACTTCGCTGCCCGGGGCCTCGCTGCCTCCCTGCATGGCACCGCTTTGGGTGTTGTAGGTGAACTGCTGGCCACGGAACTCGGACTTGCCTTCCTGCACGACCACCACATCCCCGGTGAGCACGGCAACGCCGGTGCCGTCGTTGTAGTCGATCGAATTGGCGCGCGCGCGCATCATCCCGCCATCGTTGTCCTGCATCTGCTCAAGCTGTGCCGGAGTGCCGGTGAGCACGATGCGGCGCCCGCCATCGGAACCCCCGGCAGCATCATAGACGCGTGCCTCGTCACCGCTCGCCTTGAGCGAGCCCTGTTCGATGCGCACGTTGTTGCGGAACAAGGCATGGGAAGGCGTGGTGGTAACCAGTTGGTTGTAGTTGGCGCGCACCTCGAGGTCCTTGTCGCGATCGCTGCTCAAGGCAAACGCCGAGCCGGTGGCAAGCAGTCCGCACAGGGTGAATGCAAGTGTGAGCGCACGCTGCGGATCAGCGCTTGCGACGACTGGGTTCGAAGGTGTGGTGCACATCGGAGAGCAGCTCCAGGACTTTGCTGTTGAGGTCGCCACGCAGGCCGGTTCCCCGCAGTATAGAGCCCGGTTCGGTGATCTGTGCCGGGGCCGGTGTTTCCAGAGTCTTGTCTTTTGGATGAATCACCAGGTCGCTGGTGCGTATGTTCACCTGCTGGACCGATGCCGTGGGCTGGCGCTGCATTTCCACCCGTCCTTCCAGCTTCATCAGCGAACCGTTGCGATTGACCCAGGCCGATTCGGAGCTGCCAATCCACGGATTGCCATCCTTGTCGGTGATCAGGTACTGCGGGGTCGAAACAAAGATCGAGCCATCATTTCCGCGCCGGGTCAGGCGTGGGCCGCTTACGGTGAAGCTCAGCTTGCCGTTCTCGTCGAGCGCATTCATGGAAAAGTTGTCGAGCGTGTAACCGGATCGCGGCGGGCCGCTGAACGTGGGTCCTGGCGATGCCGGCCGGATCAGCCACAACATGGCCTGCGTCGCTGCGGCCAGCACGGCGAGCAGAACGACCATGGCCACGAATCGTCGATCAATGGGCATTCGCAAACCTTCCCGGTGATTGCCTGCGTGCGCCGGCCGGTGCTGGACCAGGCTTCACGACACGCGATACCGCGAGCGCAACGAGCCTGCCTTGCCCTGGGCTTCGATCAGCAGGTCGCAGACCTCACGCGCCGCGCCCTGGCCACCTTCCTGTTGCGTCTGCCAGTGCGCGCGTTCGCGCACCCATGCGTGCGCATTGGCCACGGCGATGGACAAGCCCACTTCCTGCATGACCACCAGATCGGGCAGGTCATCTCCGGTGTAGCTGCAATCGCCTGCAGTGAGGTGCAAGGCATCGAGCAATTGGCGGAAGCAGGACAGCTTGTCTTCCTGGCCCTGGTAGACATGCAGAATGCCCAGTTCGCCCATGCGCCGGGCAACCAGGTGGCTGATGCGCGCACTGATGATGGCCACCTCGATGCCGTGTGCACGCAGGGCCTTGAGCCCGAGGCCGTCATGGACATGGAAGGCCTTCAGCTCATGTCCGTCTTCGGTGTAGATGATGTGGCCGTTGGTCAACACGCCGTCCACGTCGAACACGGCCAACTTGACCCGTGCGGCGCGTTCGAGGATTTCAGCGGGAATCGTGTTTGGCATTGTTCGGGATTCGCGATTCGGATTTCGGTTTTTCCGCCTCTCCCGCCGGCGGCAGAGGCCGACGCGCAGCGGCGGGTGAGGGTGGAGCCACCGATGGTTCGAAGTCTTCCACTTGCGTTTTGCACCCTCTTCACCCTGACCCTCTCCTCTATGCCTCTGGGTACGCCAGCGGGAGAGGGGAGCTCTTTGTTGCGGCTGACGGATTCGGATTTCGTGGAATACGAACAGCCCGAGCCCCGAGTTCCGAACACCGCGTCCCGAAAATCAAACCACCCTTGCCCGCAGCAGGTCGTGGATATTGAGTGCCCCGACCAGATGATTCTGTTCGTTGACCACGAGCAGGGCATGGATCTTGTGGGCTTCCATGACCTGGGCGGCTTCCACGGCCAGCTTGTCGGCAGTGATGGTCTTGGGATTGGAGGTCATCAAGCGCGCCACCGGGGTATCGCGCAGGTCGATGTCACTGTCGTCGATGGCGCGGCGCAAATCACCATCGGTAAACACGCCCAGCAACTCGCCGACATCGTTGGTGACTGCGGTCAGGCCGAGGCCGGTACGCGTCATTTCCACCAGGGCGGTAGTCAAGGAGGCGTTCTGGTCGACCACCGGAATCTGTTTGCCACAGTGCATGATGTCGCTGATGTGAACCAGCAGGCGTCGTCCGAGGCTGCCGGCCGGATGCGAGCGTGCGAAATCTTCCGATGTGAAGCCGCGTGCTTCCAGCAAGGCAATCGCCAGCGCATCGCCCATGACCAGGGCCGCGGTCGTGCTGGCAGTGGGCGCGAGGCCGAGCGGGCAGGCCTCCTCGGAAACCGAGACATCCAGGTGCACGTCGGCGAGCTTGGCCAGGGTCGAGAACTCGTTGCCGGTCATTGCAATCAGGGGCACGTTCTGGCGCTTGATCAGCGGCAGGATGGTCAGCAGTTCATCGGTTTCACCGGAATTGCTGAGGCTCAGGACCACGTCCTTCTGCGTGATCATGCCCAGGTCGCCATGGCTGGCTTCGGCCGGGTGCACGAAAAAGGCCGGGGTTCCCGTGGATGCCAGGGTTGCCGCGATCTTGCGCGCAATGTGGCCGGACTTGCCGATGCCGATCACCACCACCCGACCCTGGCATAGGAACATGAGCTGGCAGGCCTGCAGGAAGCTGCCATTGACGCGCTGCTGCAGGGCATCGATGGCGCGCGCCTCGGTTTCGATGACGGTCAAGGCGCTGTTGCGGATGGTCGTTTCCTCCAGAACGGGGCCCGCCTGGGCTGGAATCGCATTGGTCAGTTGGGCATTCATGGGCATTGGATTTCAGGAGCGGAAATGCTGGATGGACCCGTTCGTGATTTCGACGAACCCGCATTTTGAGTACCATTCGCGCTCCCTATTGTATCTGCAACCCCCGTCGAACGCTCAGGACAGGGCTGCCGTTTCCGCCATCGAGCCGACAGGATTCCGCCATTTCATGGACAGCCAGGCCATTCACAATCTCATCCAGAGCGGTTTGCCGGATGCAAAAATCACCGTGCATGGCGCAGATGGCGTGCATTTCGAGGCCCTGGTCGTGAGTGCTGCATTTGCCGGAAAGATGCCACTGGCACGCCATCGCATGGTCTATGCAACCCTGGGCGAGCACATGGGTAATGCCATCCATGCCCTGGCCTTGCGCACCCTGACCCCGGAAGAAGCGGCACGGCAGTAATTCCTCGGACATTTGCGTTCCGCGCTTGAATTTGCACCATCGGCTCCACCACACAGCATTCAGGAAGCAGCACGGCCATGGCCAAAATCGTAATCAACGGCGGTGCCCCCCTGCACGGCGACGTTCAGATCTCCGGCGCAAAGAATGCCGTGTTGCCGATCCTGGCGGCCTGTCTGCTGGCCGATGAGCCGGTCAGCATTGCCAACGTGCCGCACTTGCACGATGTGACCACCACGATGGAACTGCTCGGGCAGATGGGTGTGCAGCTTGTGGTCGACGAACGCATGAAGATCCATGTCGATCCGCGCCCCACGAATCGCTTCTTTGCCCCGTACGACCTGGTCAAGACCATGCGTGCGTCCATCCTGGTGCTCGGCCCCCTGGTAGCCCGCTTTGGCGAGGCGGAAGTTTCCCTGCCCGGTGGCTGCGCCATCGGTTCGCGCCCGGTCAACCTGCACATCCAGGGTTTGCAGGCATTGGGTGCCGATGTTCGCGTGGAAAACGGTTACATCAAGGCTCGCGCAAAGCGCTTGAAGGGCGCACGCATCGTGCTCGACCTGGTTACCGTGACCGGTACGGAAAACCTGATGATGGCCGCAGTGCTGGCCAAGGGCACCACGGTCATCGAGAACGCCGCCCAGGAGCCGGAAGTGGTGGATCTGGCCAATTGCCTGAACAGCATGGGTGCACGCATCCAGGGCGCCGGTACGTCGTCCATCGTGATTGAAGGCGTCGAGCGCCTGAGCGGAACCGATTACGAAGTGCTGCCGGACCGCATCGAGACCGGAACCTTCCTGGTTGCCGCCGCCATTACCGGAGGCAAGATCACCGCCAAGCATGCGCGCCCGAAGACGCTGGATTCCGTATTGGCCAAGCTGGAGGACGCGGGAGCGCACATTTCCACCGGGGACGACTGGATCGACCTCGACATGCGTGGCCGGCGACCGCAGGCAGTCAACATCACCACCGCGCCGTATCCGGCGTTTCCAACCGACATGCAGGCGCAGTTCACCGCGCTCAATTGCGTGGCGGAAGGGGTTGGCGTGATCACCGAGACGGTGTTCGAGAATCGCTTCATGCACGCCCTGGAATTGCAGCGCCTCGGCGCCGACATCCGGCTCGAAGGCAATGCCGCCATCATCACCGGCGTGGACCGGATGTCCGGTGCACCGATGATGGCAACCGACCTGCGCGCATCGGCGTCGCTGGTGCTGGCCGGGTTGGTTGCACAAGGCGACACCACGATCGATCGCATCTATCACATCGACCGTGGCTACGAGAACATCGAGGAAAAACTGGGTGGTCTCGGCGCACAGATTCGCCGCTTGCCCTCGTAATTCGACCTCACCGACCCGCCTGGGGCTTGCTCAGGGAGTCGGCACTTGCGCTGCCGAATGGAAGGAAACCAGGTTCAGGGTGACCGTGTCGCCCTTCTTCTCGACCTGCTCGATGACGATCGGCAGCCAGCCCAGCGAGGGTGCAAACCAGCTTCGCGAGGTGCGTTTTTCACGCACGCGTTCCAGGCAACTTGCCTCGAAGCTGCCGGCAGGAACGCTGATTTTGCCGGTTCCGCAGCGGGTGTAGCGGACATCCTCGATGCCCTTCTTGCCGGCCACCTTGTACTCGAAGGTCGTCGCGTCGCGTGACAGGTCAGCGGCGAGGGCAAGGGTCAGCGCGTGGCGCTCGATGGTCCAGGGCACGAGCGGGTAGCGTGCGTCGCTCTTGCCATCAATCATGTGAACCTGTTGGCTGGCATGGTCGAATTCACCCAGGCGATGCTTGTCGCCGAAGGCAACTTCCTGGGTGAACTCGTAGCGCAGTGTTTCCGGCCTGCCATCGATCCAGCGCACGCTGGATTCCTCAAGCACATCCAGTCCGCTCATCTTCGCCAGTCCCGAGGTGCCGCGTGTGTTCGTGCGCAGGCGGTAGGTGTCGTCCGCCAATCGGGTCAGCTCCAGCGTGGTGCTGGCCAGCTCCTTGCCGTTGCGCAGGGTTTGGTATTGCGCAGTGAAGGGTTTTATTGGCGCTTCCTCGGCGGCGGCAAGCACTGGCATGCAAAGGAAGAACGCAACAAGGAGGGAACTATTCACTCGGCGGGCTCCGGAAAAGGGGGCGCAGCATTCTGGCCCGCGCTTGCTGAACGCAAGCGTGCGATTACGGTGCTTTCATGCTGTCCGCGTCAACCAGCGATCCGTCCTCGGCCAGCCGCAACGGTTGCTGCAAGCGATCGTCGCCGAACCGGATTCCGCAGTCCGACCAGCGCAGCTCCTGGTTGGCCAAGGCTCGAACACAGGCGACAAGCAGACGATGTTCGCTGGGGAGCAGGCGTGCGGCGAGAGTCTCCGCAGTGTCGTCGGCTTGAACCTCGACGCGTGCCTGCGCAATCACCGGACCACCGTCCAGTTCGGCAGTCACGAAGTGCACGCTGGCTCCATGCATCCTGTCGCCCGCACGCAGGGCGCGCTTGTGCGTGTGCAGGCCTGGATACTTGGGCAGCAGGGAAGGGTGGATGTTGATGATGCGTCCGTGCCAGGGCGCGATGGCCCGTGCATCGAGAATGCGCATGTAGCCGGCCAGCACGATCAGCTCGGCCTGCCACGCCGTCACTTGGGAGAATGTGGCCTGGTCGAATTGGGCACGATCCGGGAAATCACGGGCATCCAGCGTGGAAACCGGAATGCCGGCAGCCTGCGCCAGGGCAATGGCGCCGCAGTCGGCGTGGTCGGAAAACACGCCGACGATGCGGATCGGCAACTCATTGCGCTGTTGTGCCTCGATCAATGCAGCAAGGTTGCTGCCACGGCCGGAGGCAAAAACCACGACGCGCATGCCGGACTCCGTGCGCTCAGCGGATATGGACGCGGTCGCCGGAGCCTGCGGCAACGACTTCGCCGATGGTCCATGCCTGGAGGTTCAGCGTTTCCAGTGCATCCAGGGTGGCCCCGGCCTGGTCGTGGGCAACGATCAGGATATAACCGATGCCGCAATTGAAGGTGCGCCACATTTCCTGCTGCTCGACGCGACCTTCGCGCTGCAACCAGTCGAATACCGCCGGCGCCTTCCACGCTGTGCTGTCCAGTTCGATGCCAAGCGAGTCGGGCACCACGCGGATGATGTTTTCGCGCAAGCCGCCGCCGGTGATGTGCGCCATGCCGTTGATCGACAGTTGCTGCATCAACTTCAAGATCGGCTTCACGTAAATCGTGGTGGGTGCCATCAACGCATCGGCGAGGCAGATGCCGCCGAGATCAAGGTCAAACGGGTTGCCGGCACGCTCGACAATGCGGCGAATCAGCGAGTAGCCATTGGAATGCGCACCCGAGGAGGCAATGCCGATGATGGCGTCACCGCTCTGGATGCGGGTGCCATCGATGAGTGCACGCTTTTCCACGGCACCGACGCAAAAACCAGCAAGATCGTACTCGCCGGGCGGATACATGCTCGGCATCTCGGCGGTTTCACCGCCAATGAGGGCGCATCCCGCCAATTCGCAACCCTTGGCAATTCCACCGACCACGGAAACCGTGGTTTCCACGTCGAGCTTGCCGGTGGCGAAGTAGTCGAGGAAGAACAACGGTTCGGCGCCCTGCACCAGCACATCGTTGACACACATGCCGACCAGATCAATGCCGATGCTGTCGTGACGATCGAGAATCTGCGCCAGCTTGAGCTTGGTGCCGACGCCATCGGTACCCGATACCAGCACCGGCTCCCGGTAGCGCGCACCCAGTTCGAACAGTGCGCCAAACCCGCCGAGGCCGGCCATGACTTCCTTGCGGAAGGTGCGGGCCACCAGCGGTTTGATGCGATCAACCACGGCGTTGCCCGCATCGATGTCGACGCCGGCGGCGCGGTAGGTGAGGGCCTCGGGTTCGTTCGACATGGTGCGCAAATCGGCTCTGCAGGGCCGCACATGATAGCAGTCGGATGGACGGGATAGCGGCCGTTCGTGCAGACTTGAACCCGTCCGTGCCACCGTGGAACCCGATCCGTGCGAGTCCCCGTCCTCAATGCGCCAAGCCTGTTTGCCCTGACCTGGGCCAAGGTCCGCAATGATTTGTGGAACGCCGCCTGCGCGTGCGTGCTCCTGGTTCTTGCCCTGCTGTGCATGGCGACGCCGCTCGCAGCCGCGCCGGCCACCTACACCGGGGAGTCGCCGGTCAACAGTCAATCCGAAGCAGAGCGCTCCGGAGCCATCAAGAACGCGCTCGCCAAGGTGGTGATCGAGCGCAGCGGAGATGCGGGCATTCTGGCGCGTGATGAGGTCGCCAAGGCGGTGGCCAAGGCCGAGCAGTATGTCCTTCAGTATCGTTATCGACGCGATGCGGTGGTAGACCCGGCAAGCAACGCTGCGGGCATGCAACTGATCCTGGTCGCCGAGTTTGATCGCGCCGCGGTCGATCGCATGCTGGACGGCCTGGGATTGGGATCAGGACAAACCAGCACGCCCGTCAGTGCCGCTGCGGTGGATCACAGGATCTGGATCAGCGGGATCCATTCCGCCGAGGACTATGCGCGCGGGATGGGATATCTCACGCGACAGGCCATGGTGCGCGAGGCCTGGCCACTTGAGGCACGCGGCGACGGGATACTGGTCAAAGTTGCCGTGGCAGGCGACTTTTCGCGCTGGCTTGTCCGGCTCGGCGAGGAAGCCGTGCTCCAGGTGAACAGTGCCAACCCACCGATTGATGGCATCGACGCCACCCTGGTGTTGCAACCCTGAATCCCATGCTGCGGCATTTGCCCAATCTGATCACCCTGCTGCGCCTGGCCCTGGTGTGGCCGGTCTACTGGCAGATCTCGAAAGGGCAGTACGAATCGGCCCTGATCCTGGCCGCAATTGCCGGCGGCAGCGATGCGGTTGATGGCTGGCTGGCCAAGCATTTCGGTTGGGAAAGCCGGCTCGGTGGATTGATGGATCCGCTGGCCGACAAGCTGCTGCTGCTTGCCGCGTTCACCGGATTGACCATGGTGGATGTGTTGCCGGCATGGATCTTGGGTCTGATCGTGGGCCGCGACCTGCTGATCGTTTCCGGCGCGGTGGCCTACCACAACCTGATCGGGGCATTCGACGCACGTCCAACCCGGCTTTCCAAGACAACCACGCTGTTCCAGATCCTGCTGGTGCTGGCCGAGCTGTTGCGCCTGAGCTGGCTTCCTCAACTGCCGGGTCTGGATGCGTTGCTGATGTTCACCGCCGTCCTCACGGTTGCCAGCGGCGTTCACTACGTGCTGGTGTGGTCAATGCGCGCGCGCCGCGCGTGGGCCGCACGCCGGCACTTGCAGCAAGGAGAATGATGAATGGCTGCGGCACTCGACATCCGCATCAGATGGTTGCTCCTGGTGAGCATTCTCGGTGCCGTGTTCTATTGGTTCGGATCGGCACTCACGCCATTCATTGTCGCCGGCCTGTTTGCCTATCTGTTCAATCCGCTGGTGGAAAAGCTGGAGCGGCACAAGATAGGGCGATCTCTCGGCGTCAGCCTGTTGTTCCTGGTGTTGACCCTGGCCCTGGTCGGCATCGTGCTGGTGCTGGTTCCCTTCATGCAGAAGCAGGTCACACGTTTCATTGAGCAGTTGCCCAACTGGATTGCATGGGCACGCAATGTCGCCGCGCCTTGGCTTGAGCAGCGGTTCGGCTTCAGTTTTGAGATGTTTGACAGCGAGGGCGTGGTCACCTTGTTGCAGAACCACTGGCGTGAAGCCGGCGGTCTGGCCGGAACCCTGGTGGCCAAGGTGTCCAAATCCGGCTTTGCGGTAGTGGCGTGGCTGCTGAACCTGGTCATCGTGCCGGTGGCTGCGTTCTACCTGCTGCGTGACTGGAACCTGCTGGTCGAACGCATCCATGCGCTGTTGCCGCGCCACATCGAGCCGGTGGTGGTGCGCCTGGTACGCGAATCCGATGAGACGCTCGGCGC
>SHNG01000177.1 GCA_004295005.1 Gammaproteobacteria bacterium | reverse complement strand
TCGGCGGCCTGGTCTGGATGCAGTCCGTGTTCTACGGCGTCGGCGCAGCCGTCATCGGCATCATCGCCCTGAGTGCCAGGAAACTGACGCAAAAAGTGATCGGAAAGGATCGCCTGCTGTGGTTGATCTATCTGGTGCTCGCCATCGTCACCATTGTCACCGGTACGGAATACGTGGCCCTGGTACTGGGCGCGGGTGTCCTGGTTTGGCTGGTACGGGCTCCGCCAGGATCAAAACCCGGTGGTGGCGCGCTGGCCGGGCTTGTCGGTGCTCCTGCGCTTGCGACGGCATCGTCGCTGGGGACGCTGGGGCAAATAGCCCTGTTTTTTTCCAAAGCCGGCGCATTTGTTTTTGGAAGCGGCCTGGCCATCATTCCCTTTCTGTATGGCGGGGTCGTTCTCGAACATCGCTGGCTCACCGAGGCGCAGTTCACCGATGCGGTCGCGGTGGCGATGATCACGCCCGGACCGGTGGTGATCACCGTGGCATTCATCGGCTACCTGGTAGCAGGATTTCCTGGCGCTTTCGTTTCCGCAGTCGCGACATTCCTGCCGTGCTACCTGTTCACTATCGTCCCGGCGCCTTACATGAAAAAGCATGGCAAGGCGCCCGCAATTGCCGCGTTCGTGAAGGGCGTGACGGCAGCGGCCATCGGGGCAATTGCCGGCGCCGTGGTCGTGCTGGCGAAGAATGCCATTCACGACTTGCCGACCGCATTGATGGCCATTGCGGCAGCCTTGCTGCTTTACCGTTTCAAGAAACTGCCGGAGCCGGCGGTCATTCTGGGTGCAGCCGCGCTCGGCTTGGCCATCTACCCGCTGATGCGTTGACCTGGCGTCACCTTGAGTCTTCCCGATCGGCTCTCGCTCCGTTCGCGTTCACACGCACTGTGGCCAGGCCGATCAGGCGCGAGACCACCAGGGCGATGTACATGACCCCGGCGAACTGTTCGAGCATGACCAGTGCACGCGCCTGCGGGCGGATCGGAATGATGTCGCTCAGGCCTACTCCGGACAAGGTGCTGAAGCTCAGGAACAGCAACTCCACCCAACTACGCGGCTGGTCGGCATGCACCGCCGCAATGAAGCTTTGCGGATACCACTGCTGGCACACCGAATAGGAAAACGCGAACGCCCAGGCCAACAGGGTGAACGTGGCGCCAGCGGCAAACAGCTCATCGAGGCTCACCTTGTGGTCGCGCAACATGTAGGCGATCAGGCCAAACGCGGTGTACAGGTACAGCGCGCCTTCCAGCAAGTGGACCAGTGCGACAAGGTCGGTGCGTCCGCTGAGCGCGCCGAAGATCGAAATGACCACCGCGGGCATGGCGAGCAGCCAGGCCACCCAGTTCACCAATGGACTGCGATTGACCACCCACAGGGCAACCGACAGCACAAGGATTCCGAACGCCCCGAACATGGCACGACCTGCCTGCGTATCTTCCATGGCCGGGTACAGCAGCACCCCGAGCAACTGGATGGCCAGCAGCAGAGCGGAAGGATGATGCTTGAAGACGACCAGCCAGCGGCGAATTGCGTATGCGGTCATGTGGCGAATCCGGCAGGGGCCTGTATGCAAGTAGAACACAGCTCTGCCGGAGCGTGTCCACGCCATGCGCCGGAGTCCGGGCTGGAGTAAAGGGAGGAAAAAGAGAGAAAAAAGGGAGGAGCCGCGAAGGACTCCAGCGGCCGTGCCAATCACGCTGGCCACCCCCCAGATGAGGAGTCCACCCGCATGTTCCCGAAAATCCTGTTCAGCACACTCCTGCTTGGTGCGCTCAGCCCATCCGCACTTGCGCAGCCCTGCGGCCAGCTCCTGCTGGTCAGCGGCTATTTTTCCGACAACGTGGCGATCTACGACGCCTGCAGCGGCGTGTTCCTGCGCCAACTGGAATCGGCGGGCCGCATTCGCGGTGCCCAAGCGGTGCGCTACAACCCGGCCGACGACATGATCTATGTGGTCAGCGAGGGCAACGACCAGATCCAGCGCTATCGACATACCTCCAACTTCGAGTTCGTCGACGTATTCGCTCAATTGGCCGACAACGTCGATCCCACCGGCATCGCGTTCGGTTCCGACAACGCGGTGTACGTCGCCGGCTACCGATCCAACAGCGTGGTGAAACTCGATCCGGCCAGCGGCCAGCAGGTGGGCGTGACCTTGCCGGCCAACAGCGGCCTGCGCGGCGCCGACAACGGCATGATGGTCAGCGCCGCAGGCTTTCTCTATGTTCCTGGTTATGGCTCGAACAGCGTCGCCCGCGTCAATCTCGCCAATGGACAAGTCGAAGGCCAGTTCGTCGCCGCCGGCAGTGGCGGTCTGCGCAAGACCCGCGGCATCGTCGATGAGGGCAACACGATCCTCGTGGGCGGCGAAGGCAGCGGCACGATCTACCGCTACAGCGCAACCAACGGCAGCCTGATCGGTACCCTGGTCAGCGGGCTGAACCAGCCGACCGGCATGACCTTGGACAGCGATGGCTCGCTGCTGGTGCTGGCGGGCAATCGGGTGCGCCGCTTTGACCGCAACACGGGTGCTTCGCTCGGCATCCTTGCCGACGGGGCCAACGGCGGCATCGTGGGAGGCACCTTTCTTGCCCTGATTCCCAATCCTGGCCTTGGCGCATCGTCCGGTCCGGGCATCGGTGGATTCACCAGCGGCAACTGGTACAACCCGGCCATGGACGGAATCGGCTTCCAGATCGAGGCCACCACAGCCATCGACCCGGCCTCGGGCCTGCCGGTCATGCTGGCCTACTGGTTCACTTACGCGCCGGACGCCAGCACCCAGGCGTGGATTTACGCGCAGGGCGTCTACGACCCACAGTCGAGCACGGTCACCCTGCCCGCCATCGTGACATCCGGTGCACGCTTTCCACCCAACTTCGTGCATGCGGACATCAATGCCGTTCCCTGGGGCACGCTGACGTTCACCTTTTCCGATTGCAACAACGGTACCGCAAGCTGGACCTCGACGGTTCCCGGTTACGGCAGCGGCACAATGCCGATGACGCGACTCACCCAGATCGAAGGCACTTCCTGTCCCACGCAGGTTCCCTGACCCGACCCATCGACCGCGTACGGACATCGGGACAACCCGATGCCCGCGCGCGTCAACGCGGCGTGACGATCATCAGGTCGATGCTGCGATCCGCAAGAGTTACCACCGCAAGGTCGCCGCGCGTGGAAACGGCCAGGCCTGGGCTGCTGCCCTCCGCAACGTATTCCGAATCCACGCGCACAGGCTGGCCTGCGGGCAAATCCACCTTCCACAGCGAGCCCTGGTCGACGAAGTAGAGATCGTTCCCCGCCACGGCCATGGCCTCCTCGTCACCGTCGTCGACGCGCTCGATCACGCGCACGGGCCCGAGACCAGGCAAGGGTGCAGCCTTCAGCAAAGGCGAGCCTTCGTTGCGCCAGACCAGCCAGCCTTGCGAGGCGCGATAGGCGGTGACCTTGCCGAGCTCCAGCTTCTCCGCGCTGGTCTGGCCCGTGCGCAACTGCATCAGCGCGCTCTCGCTGGTGCGATGTCCACTCAGGTAGAACAAGCGGTCGTCCAACTCGGTGCCGTGAAAGGCGCCGGTCTCCAGCGCAGTCATGGGCTCAAGCTCTCCAGTGTCCAGCCGATAGCGGTACAGTCGAGTCTGCACGTCTTCATACGCGGTGAGGATGAGTGACGGGTCGCGCGCCGACCAGGTCGGGCGTACCCAGCGGAAGCGCGGATCCAATGGCAACGGGCGCACGCTGCCATCCGGGCGATTGAAGACGAACACCATTTCGCTGCCGCTGCGGTTGCTGACCAGGGCCACGCGCTCTGCATCCGCGGAGAACTCGGGTTGCGACTCGTAGCGGTTGGATCGCGCGATGGCAGACCAACTGGAGGCGGAGGCCTCGCGCAACTGGATGTCACCGTCGTAGCGCGCCTCGGACCAGACGGACGCGCCATTGGTTGCAATGTCTATCGACAGTGCACCGCGACCGCCAATGATGGTCGGCGCCTCACCCACGCGCAGGCGATTGATGGCCCGGTAGCGGGTCAGGTCGCCGGCCACCCACAGGCCGCTTCCCTGGGTCTCGAAGGCATGGCCATAAATCGGCTCCGGGCGCTTGAGCAAGGCATGGCGCTCCCGCAGCAACGGCCAGTCGGCGAGCCAGATCTGGCCCTCGCCACCGTGCTTGCTGGCGTAAGCGAGGCGACTTGCATCCGCCGAAATACGCGGATCCACATGGGCACCTTCGCTGCGCTCGGGCGTGGTCAGCGCACGCACGCTGCCGTCGCGCAGTTGCAGCCGTGCGAGACCCGGGGCATGCGCGGGATCGGCGGCAGCCATCGTGAACAGCAATGCGTTGCCATCATCGATCCACTCGACGCCTTCCGCGCCTTGTGCGCAATCGGTCAGGCGCCTGCGTTGCAGGTCCACCAGGGCCACGCTCCAGATCTCGCAGCCCGAATCGCTCCAGCGAACAACCGCAACTTCGCCCCCGCCTGGCGCCACGGCTGGATTGCGCAGCGGACGACTGTCCTGCCACAACACCCGCTCGGCGCGGCTGACCGGATCCACCAGGATCAACTCGCTGGACGACGACGTCTCGTCGGCGCGCACGTAGACAACACGCCCCAGAACATCGAAGCGGGCATCGAATTCCAGGCGTGGATCCGCGGCCAGCGGTCGTGCATCGAGCAGATCCACCGCCAATGCCGCACGCTCACCTCGGGTGTCCGCGCCTCGCATCACAACCCATGCACCACCCAAAGTCACCAGGGCCAGCACGGCGATGAACGCAAGCATCCTGCGCGAAGGACCACGCCGAACCTTGGCGTGTGCCGCCTCGCCGTTTGCCGTTGCCTGTTTCGCTTGCGCCTGCGCTGCAACCGGCGCAATCCAGCGATAGCCGCCCTTGGAAAGGGTTTCGATGAAACGGGGTTCGCGTGCATCATCGACGAGCACACCGCGCAGTTCCGCGATCGCGCGTGACAGCACTTCGTCGTTGACCTGGCGACGCGTCCACACGTGCTCGATCAGGTAATCGCGCCCGAGCACCTGGTCGGGGTGGTCGAGCAGCTCTCGCAGCAGGCGATCAAGCAGCGGCTTGAGCCTGAGCTCGCCACCGGGTCCACTGAGCAGGCGCGGTCCCGGCGCGTAGCGCCATTCAAGGAACCGGTAGTGCATCGCTGTGATCGCCTCATCCATGGGTGAATGCTACCAAGTCCCGGGTGCCTGGCATTTGCTCCGCGTTGGCTCATGGGCCCGGGCACATCGGCCATCACTGCACTGCGGGAAGCATGTAAGCTGCCGGCGAACGCAGCGACCACACCATCCCATGGACCTGATCCTCGTCTGCCACGGCGCCACCGATTCCGCTCCCGGGGTCTGCATCGGGCAGGCGGATCTGGCCTTGTCCAGTGAAGGCTTCACCGGCGTGCAGCGTCTTGCTGCGGGATGGAGCGCGGCGGCACCGCGCTTCCTGTTTTCCAGCGATTTGCGCTGCGCCCAGCAGACGGCGCAGGTATTCGCTGCGCGCTTTGCCATTGAACCGCTCGCCGATGCACGCTTGCGCGAGATGGACTTTGGCCGCTGGGAAGGCCGCAACTGGGTCGACATCAGCCGCAACGATGCCGACCTGCACCGGCATTGGCGCGACAACTGGGTGATCCAGCAGGCGCCTGACGGGGAAAGCTTTGCCGACGTGATCCGGCGTACCGGCGCCTGGCTTGCCGCGCTGCTGAGCTCCACAGCGCAGGATGATTGCGTTCTGGCCATCGCCCATGCCGGATCCATCCGTGCCTTGCTGTGTCACGCGCTGGGCTTGTCGCCGGGTCGCGCCCAGGGCATCGGCATCGAGCCGGCACGCGTCTCACGCCTGCGCCATGCGCACGGACAGTTCGAGGTGCGCCACATGAACACAACGCGTTTCGAACCGGAGTGAGCCGTGCATGCAGGCGTGGTCGAGCCCCGGACTTCGGCATCGGCTAAGATACGCGCTTGCAGCTTTCCCCGGAATCCAAACCATGACGCTCTCCGCCACACAACGCGCTTTCATTTTCCTCATCCTTGCCCTGGTCATGGCCGGCACCCGCATCAACCACTTTGCGGCGATTCCGGATGCGAGCTGGGCGGTGTTCTTCGTTGCCGGCTTTTACCTTCGTGGCTCCTGGCGCTGGGCGTTTGCCCTGCTCATTGCCATTGCCGTGCTGGTCGACCTGCTGGTGATCTCCAGCCAGGGGCTGAGCTTCTGGACGCACTACTGCGTTTCGCCAGCGTATTGGTTCCTCTTGGCTGCCTACGGGGCCATGTGGGCAGGCGGTGCGTTGCTGCGCAGGTTCCACGCCGGCAGTGCAGTCCAGGGCCTCGGCCTTCTTGCGGTCTGCGTGCTGGTGTCCTCGAGCGTGTGTTTCCTGATTTCCAACGGCAGCTTCTATTGGCTCAGCAGTGCGGTGACCACGCGCAGCTTCTCCGGCTGGGTTGAGAACATGGGCCACTGGTACTTCGGATACCTGCGCACCAGCGTGATGTATGTGTTGCTGGCGACCGGAATTCACCTTGTCGTGTCACAACTGCTGCGATCCAGCACTCGTGCCGCTCAGATTTCCGGACGTGGGTAACCGGCTCTCGAAAATCTACACGCGCACCGGCGACGACGGCAGCACCGGACTCGGTGACGGCACACGGGTCGGCAAGGATTCCGCGCGCGTCGATGCCTACGGCACGGTGGACGAGCTCAACAGCGCACTCGGCGTGGTGCTGGCCTGCGAAATTCCCGACGCGGTGCGCGGCACCCTGACCCGGGTTCAGCACGAGCTGTTCAACCTCGGTGGCGAGTTGTGCATTCCCGGCATGGCGATGGTGCACGATGCCGACATCGAACGCCTCGAACAGGAACTGGATGCCTTCAACGCCGACCTGCCGGTGCTCAAGGAGTTCATCCTGCCGGGCGGTGGCATGGCCGCCGCGCACGGCCACCTCGCGCGCACCATCGCACGCCGTGCCGAACGCTCGGTCATCCACCTGTCACGCTCGGAAAGCGTGCGTGGCGAGGCGGTGCGCTACCTGAATCGCCTGTCCGATCTCCTGTTCGTGATTTCGCGCGTCCTGGCGCGGGCTTCGGAGCACGGCGAAGTGCTGTGGCAGCATGAACGCATCAAACGCTGATGGATCCTCGCGGCCAGATTCCTTGTCGGGCTGAAGCCCGACCCACAACTGCCCTGCAGCCAATCGCCACGCAGACCGCGACACCGCGCTTTTGTGGGTTGGGTTTCAAGCCGGCGCGTAGTGAATGGCGTGATTTCGTGTCGAGCACGAGCCCGGCCTGCAACCAAACCCGATCCAACCAGACTGCCATGCGTTCGTAGGTCGGGTTTCAACCCGACTGATTTCATGGGATCTTTCCAGAGCCAAACCCGAGTCCCCGTCATACCGAGGTCATCCCATGCACGTTGCGGTGTTCACGCATCCGGCCTGTCTGTTGCACGAGCCGGGGCCGGCGCATCCGGAATCCCCTTCGAGGCTGCGCGCCGTGCTGGATGCGCTGGATGACGAGCAATGCGCCGCTACCCGGCGATTCGAAGCTCCGCTTGCCTCGGAGGAACTGCTGGCCCGTGTCCATCGGCTGCACATGATCCAATCCGTGCATGATGCTGCGCCCAAGCAAGGCACGGCCTACCTGGACCCCGACACCGCGATGTCGGCGGGTTCGTTGGAAGCCGCGCTGCGCGCTGCGGGCGCGGCTTGTGCGGCGGTGGACATGGTCATGCAGGGTGATTTTCAGCGCGCCTTTTGCGCGGTGCGTCCGCCCGGTCACCATGCAACGTCCGACCAAGCCATGGGCTTTTGCCTGTTCAACAACGTCGCCATTGCCGCCGCCCATGCGCTGGCTGCACATGGCCTCGAACGCGTTGCCATCGTCGATTTCGACGTGCATCACGGCAATGGCACCGCCGACATTTTTCGCGCCGATGCGCGCGTGCTGTATGCCTCGACCCACCAGATGCCGCTGTATCCGGGCAGCGGTGCCGCCTCAGATCACGGTGAGGGCAACCTGGTGCATGCGCCCTTGCCTCCAGGTGCCGGCTCCGCACCATTCCGGGCCGCCTTCAATGATCACATCCTGCCCGCGCTGGAACGGTTTGCGCCGCAACTGATGATCATCTCCGCAGGATTCGATGCGCACCGGCTGGACCCGCTGGCCAACCTCAACCTGGAAGCCGAGGATTTCGCCTGGGTCACCCGGCAACTGGTAGCCGTGGCCAATCGCCACGGCAATACACGCGTGGTATCCAGCCTGGAAGGCGGTTACAGCCTGAACGCGCTGCGCGAGGCCACGCTTGCCCATATCAACGCCCTGGCCGAACCCTGAGCCGCATTGCCAGCGGCCGAAGCGCGCCTGTGAAGCATTACACTAGACCGACATCCGCCCTGGCTATTCTCCGAACCGTGCCTTCAAACCTATTGCATCGCCTGCCCCGCTGCGCCATTGCCCTCGCCATCCTGTCCAGCCTTGCCGGTCCCGCGCTCGGCGCGGACGGCGCACCCGCCTGCCCGGTGGGAAGCCTGGTTTGTGAAAAGCCCGCCATCGATTGGTCACTGTGCAAGCCCGGCGACCTGTTCGAGTTTCATGTGGATGGATTGCCCACCGAAGGTGATCGCAGCGCCGCGGATACCGAGGTCAAGGCGCGCCAGTCGACATCCGCCGACGGCGAGAATTTCGTGTTGGAAGGTGATGCCAGCATCCAGCAGCTCGATCAACTGATCCGTGCTGACCGCTTCACCTATGCACGCTCATCGAATGATTGGAGTGCAAACGGCAACGTCCGCTACCAGGATCGCGACCTGCTGCTCGGTGCCAACGATGCGCGCGGCAATACCGCCAGCGGTGCCGCCTCGCTCAACCAGGTGCGCTACCAGTTGCTGTCCTCGCGCGGCAATGGACGTGCAGCAACCGTTGAACTGACCGATAGCGAGCACGCCAAACTCGGCGCCACGACTTTCTCGACCTGTCCACTGGATTCCCCGGGTTGGCAGTTCCGTGCCGACTCCATCGAGCTGGATCAGGCCAATGGCGTGGGCGTCGCCCGCGATGTCAGTTTCCGCGTCGGCAATGTGCCGATCCTGTGGTTGCCGTATGCCAGCTTTCCGCTGGATGACCGGCGCAAGTCGGGATTCCTCTACCCCACGCTCGGCTACAGCGATGAACGCGGAATCGACATCGCCCAGCCCTACTACCTCAACCTTGCACCCAACTACGACGCCACGCTCACGCCGCGCCTGATGACCCAGCGCGGACTCATGCTCGGTGGCCAGTTCCGTTACCTGACCGATTCCAGCAGCGGCAGCATCGATGTCGAGTGGTTGGCGCATGATCGCGAAGCCGATGATCGCCGCAGCCTGGTGAGCTGGAACCACGCCAGTCGCTTTGGCCAGCACTGGCGCGCCGATGTCGACATCAACCATGTTTCCGATGATCGCTACTTCGAGGATTTTGGTCGCAGCCTCGACATCGCCTCCACCAGCCTTTTGCCATCGAGCGCCTATTTCCATGGTCAAGGCAAGGGCTGGAACGCCAGCTTCGGTGGTGACGAATTCCAAGTAACCGATCCCACCCTGCCGGGTGCCGCCGAACCCTACCGCCGCTTGCCACGCGCCACCTTCGAGATTGATCGCGCCGTGGTCGGCAACCTGCAGGCCGGCATCGAATCCGAATTCGTCGCATTCAGCAAGGACGATGCACTCGATGGGCAGCGCCTGGATGCATTTCCCTATCTGGCTTATCCACTGGAAGGTGCAGCCTGGTTCGTGCGACCCAAGCTGGGCTATCGCTACACCGGTTACCAGCTTGACCGCGAAGACGACGATGCACCGGATCGCGGCATGCCCATCGCGAGCGTCGATGCCGGTTTGCGCTTCGAGCGCCCGCTTGCATTCGGTGACCTCGGCTACACTCAGACGCTTGAGCCTCGCGTTTATTATTTGCGTGTGCCGTATCGGAACCAGGATGACCTGCCGCTGTTCGATACCCAGGAAGTGCCTTTCAGTTTCGGCCAGTTGTTTCGCAGCAACCGCTTCATCGGTGCCGACCGCCAGATGGACGCCAACAACCTGACCCTGGCCCTGACCTCGCGCCTGATCGAAGATTCCAGCGGGCAAGAGCGCGTCTCCGCCAGCATCGGCCAGATCCGCTACTTCGATGACCAGCGCGTGCAATTGCCCGGCACCGCCACGACGGATTTTTCCGGCTCCAGCTACGTCGGAGAGCTGGACCTGCGCATCAACGACCGCTGGCGCGCGACTTTTTCCAACCTGTGGAACCCGAATACCGATCAGACCGACCTCTCGGCGGTCGGGCTGCAAAACCGCTTCGGCAAGCAAGGCGTGTTCAACGTGTCGTACCGCTTCCGCCGCAATCTGCTGGAACAGGCCGATCTGTCGGTGCTGATTCCGGTCAGTGAAAGCTGGCGCCTCGTCGGGCGCTGGAACTACTCGCTGTACGACGAAAAAACCCTGGAAGCCTTTGCCGGCATTGAACACGACAGTTGCTGCATCGCATGGCGCGTGCTGGCACGACACTACGTGCACAATGTCGAACGTGAATCGACCAATGCCCTCTACTTCGAACTGGAGTTCAAGGGTGTCGGATCGCTCGGCCAGCGGACGGGGGATTTCTTGCGTCGATCGGTGTTCGGGTATCAGTGACGCAGTCACTCCGTGGACTAGGCAATGCCTGCGGTGACAATCCCCTCGCGTTCAACAAGTTGTTCAAGAAGCTTTCACACGCCTCCGGCGCGCGAATTGCAAAGCAATAGGTGATGGGTGGCCTTCAAGGCGTTTCGGACCGCCCTGCGGGCGTCCCAAGTCACCTTTCTTTGGTGGGCAAAGAAAGGTAACCCAAAGAAAGCCCACCCCGCGCTCGTGCCCTGCGCACATTCCCTGTGCTTCGGGTGCGCGCGTCTGCTACGGGGCTCGCTGACAGCACATCCGTGTGCTGGCAGCTCACGGGCCCACATCGTGTGGGCCCTCCTGCGGACCTTTCCTTCGCAGGCGCGCCACGAGCGAGGGGACCCGATGGCCATGGATGGCAGGAGTGCAGGAAATGCAGGAGCAATTTCCTGCCGGTTGGTGGCCGTCCTGGCCACGGCCTCGAGCCATGCGCTTCCATCATGCGCTGCCGCGGAACGAGACGACTGGTCGCACTGTTCCTTTCAGCGCGCAAATTCCCGTGTTTCGTGCCGAGCAACGCAGTCGGACACGGGAGCAAGGCGTCCTTGTTCGAGGCCATGGATGGCCGAGTTGGCGCCGGCCCGTGGACGGCAAGGAGCGAAGGGCACATCGCTCGCTGTGCGAGCGATGCACGAAACCCGGGTGGCCTTCTCTTTGGTTACATTTCTCTTGGCCACTCAAGAGAAAGTAACTCGCGCGCCGAAGGTGCGTGAAAGCCTTTTGCTGGAAATCGCCAAAGAAGCCAAAGAGTCGTCCCGCCGGGTGGCCCGAAGGCCCCCGGCAAATCCCCAATCTCAAGCAAAATCGAAACATCCAGGTCCAATCAGCCCAACCACCTGCCCACACCCTCGGACCAAAACCTAAGGCAACGCTGATTTTGCTCGTCATCCCGGAATCGCGAAGCGATGTCCGGGATCCAGGGCCTTTGTGCTTCAATGAGTTGTGAAAAAGTCACTGGGTTCAAAGGCCATGGATGGCCAGCATGCAGGAAATGCAGGAGCATTTTCCTGCCCGCCTGCGCGGGAACGACGAAGATTTGGAATGAGCAGACATTCCTTAACCCTGCCCTGGCTGCTTCGGATTACAATCCCGGTCTTTGGCTTTCCGGCTTCCGCGAACCCCATGCCCATGAACAAACTGCTTGCCTGCTTGCTTGTCCTTGCCGCTGCACTGAGCCCCATGGCCCAAGCCCAGTTGATGAACATCCAACCCATCGATGGCATTGTCGCCGTGGTCGACGAGGACATCATCCTGCGCAGCGAACTTGATCGTCAGGTGCAGGCCGTAACCCGCCAGTACGCCAGCAATCCCGAGCGCCTGCCGCCACCGGCCGAGCTCGAGCGCCAGGTGCTGGAACGCATGATCATGACCAAGCTGCAGGTCGCCCGCGCCGATGGCAGCGGTGTCAAGGTGTCCGATGCGGAGCTTGACCAGACCCTGCAACAGATTGCACAGCAGAACCGCATGCAGGTACCGCAGTTGCGCCAGGCCATCGAGGCGCAAGGCTCGTCCTGGCAACAGTTCCGCGACAACGTGCACGAGGAAGCCGTGGTTCGTGCGTTGCGCCAGCGCGTGGTGCAGTCGAACGTTTCAGTCAGTGACGCGGAAGTCGATTCGCTGATAAAGAACGGTGGCGGCAATCGCGATCAACTGCATCTTGGCCATATCCAGATCACCCTGCCGGAAGGGGCCAGCGCCGAGCAGATTGCAAGCGCGGAGACCAAGGCCAATGAAGTCAGCCAACAACTGGCTTCGGGCATGGATTTCGCCGCGGCGGCCATTCGTTATTCGGATGCGCAGAATGCACTGGACGGAGGCGACCTCGGCTGGCGTGGTACTGACGAATTGCCAACTGCGTTCTCGAAGATCGCCGAAGGCCTGCAACCGGGTCAGGCCTCGCCGCCTGTACGCGGCCCGAATGGTTTCCACATCATCAAGTTGATTGAAAAGCGCAGTGGCCAATCGGAGATCATCACCGAATATCACGTGCGCCATATCCTGATCCGCGAGAACGAAGTGGTTTCCTCGGCCCAGGCCGAGCAACAGATCCGTGCACTGCGCGCGCGCATCGTGGCCGGCGAGGACTTCGCCAAGCTGGCCAAGGAATTTTCCAAGGATGCCAACACCGCCAACATCGGTGGTGACATGGGCTGGTTCACCAAGGGTGGCTATGGAGCCCAGGTCGCAAGGGCACTGGACGAAACGCCGGTCGGCCAGATCAGCGAGCCTTTCCACAGTGATGTCGGCTGGCACATCCTCGAACCACTCGCCACGCGCGTCGAGGACAAGACTGCCGAAGCCGAGCGCAACAAGGCGCGCCAGACCATTGGCACGCGCAAGGCTGAGGAGGAATACACCAGCTTCCTGCGCCAGTTGCGTGCCGAGGCCTATATCGAGATCCGCCTGCCCGGATCGGACCGTGCCGGCACTTCCGGCTGAGCCACGCCGCCTACGAATCGCCCTGACCGCCGGTGAGCCCGCTGGCGTCGGGCCCGAGCTGGTGGCGCAGGTCGTCACCGAGGATTTCGGTGCCGAACTGGTGGTGATCGCCAGTCGCCAGTTGCTGATCGAACGTGCCGCCGCGGCCGGCGCCCTGCTTGGCAACGACGGCAATGGCGGTGGCGGGTTCGAGTGTCTGGACATCGCGCTGTCGGCGCCTTCGCAGGCCGGCAAGCTCGATGCGCGCAACGCGCGTTACGTGCTTGCCTGCCTGGATCGCGCGGCCGAAGGCACGCACTCCGGCGAGTTCGATGCCATCGTCACGGCGCCGGTGCACAAGGGCATCATCAACGATGCAGGCATTGCGTTCTCGGGACACACCGAGTGGCTGGCCGAACGCGCCGGCTCGGATGTCGTCATGTTGTTGGCCTCGGGGGAGTTGCGGGTGGCGCTGGCCACCACCCACCTCGCCTTGTCTGCGGTGCCGTCGGCCATCACCCGCCCGCGCCTGGCCACCACCTTGCGCATCCTCGATCACGACCTGCGCATGCGCTTTGGCTTGGACGAGCCCCGCATCGCCGTGCTTGGCCTCAATCCCCATGCCGGTGAAGGTGGGCACCTGGTCCACGAGGAGATCGACACGATCGGCCCGGTCCTTGAGCAACTGCGTGGCGAAGGTTTGCGCCTGATTGGTCCTCTGCCCGCGGATACTGCGTTCGTGCCACGGCAGCTTGAGACATTCGATGCGGTGCTGGCGATGTACCACGACCAGGGCCTGCCTGTACTCAAGCATGCGGGCTTTGGCCATGCCGTCAACGTGACCTTGGGTCTGCCCTATGTGCGCACTTCGGTCGACCACGGTACCGCGCTCGATATTGCCGGTCGTGGTACGGCGGATGCCGGCAGCCTGCGCTCGGCCATCCGGCTGGCCGTACAACTCGCGGGACGCCGCGACTCCTGAAGAAAGGCTCCCGGGTCAGGCCTGCACCTTGCGCCACGGCCGGATTTCCAATACCAGGGCCACGGCCAGCAGCACCAATGCAAAACCGATGGCACCGAACACGGTCAGGTGCTCGTCCAGAAACAAGGCGCCCCAAAGCTGGGCGAACACCGGCACCAAAAAGGTATTGGTCACTGCCTTTTCACTACCGACATCGCTGAGCAGGCGAAAATAGAGCAGATAGGCAACACCCGTGCAGACAATGCCGAGCACGAGCAGGCAGGCCAGCACCTGCAGCGAAGGCATCGCGCTTGGCAGGGAATGGATGCCCAGGGGAAGCATGACGACCGCCGCGCCGAATTGGCTTGCTGCGGCCATCACCAGCGGATCGACACCGAGCGGGTATTGGCGAACGTACAGCGCGATGTAGGCATACATCGCGGATGCAGCAAACAGAAGGCCAATTCCGAGCAGGACGGGTGCGCTCATGGCGATGCTGCCGTAACGGGCGAGCACGGCAACACCAAGCAAGCCGACCACCACGCCGGCACGCTTCGACAATGACGGGCGGATGCGGAACATGACCCATGCGAGGATCACCGTCAGCATCGGCACGGTGGCATTGATCACCGCCATGTATCCGGCGGGCAGGCTGCGCGCGGCAGCGGCAAAGCACAGGAACGGAATGGCCGTGTTGACCGTGCCAAGGAACAGCCACACCTTCCAGTGCGTGCGCAATTGCAGGGACAGCCCAAGCATGCGCACGATCAGCACCAGCATCAGCGCCGACAACACGATGCGGATGGAGGCCGTGAAGGAAACGCCAACCACAGGTACGGTGATGCGTTGGAACAGGAACGACGCGCCCCAGATCATGCCGAGCAGGGCGAGGCGGATCAGCGATGCAAGCGGCATGGAGTGATACCCTGGGGTGAAGTGCAATACGCGTGGCGTGGATGCGTTGCAGCCGGCGCATTCTACGCGGCAGCCCGGTGTGCCCACATCAATCGCCAGCCCATGGAGCCGGGGCCATTGGTGACTGGCGTACACTGCGCATTCGATGATTTCCCAGTCGCGCAATCGAACCCGTGAATTCCCGCGTATCGAATCCCCTTGAGTCCGCCCACGTCACGCGCAAGCGCTTTGGCCAGCATTTCCTGCGCGATGAAGGCATCATTCAGCGCATCGTCGATGCCATTGCACCGGCAGCGGGGCAACACCTGGTCGAGATCGGTCCCGGCGAAGGTGCGATCACCTTGCCGCTGTTGCGCAGGGCCGGCCGGCTTTCGGTGATTGAGCTGGATCGCGACCTGCTGCCGCGCATCGCGGCCGCCTGCAAGGGTGTCGGTGTGGTGGAGATCATCCACGCGGACGTGCTCGAGGTGGATCTCGGCGCACTGGCGACGCATGCAAAGCTGCGCCTGGTCGGCAACCTGCCCTACAACATCTCCTCGCCCATCCTGTTCCACTGCATGCAGCACCTGGATTCGATCCAGGACATGCATTTCATGCTCCAGCGTGAAGTGGTCGATCGCATGGCCGCCGCTCCCGGCAGCAAGACCTACGGGCGCCTGAGCGTGATGCTGCAACTGGCCTGCCGCATTGAGCCCTTGCTCGGGGTGCCACCCGAGGCCTTTCGCCCACCACCCAAGGTCGACTCGGCCGTCGTGCGCCTGACGCCATTGCCCGTGGAAGCCCGTCCCCTGCGCCATGCGCGACTCATCGAGCAACTGGTGCGTGCCGCCTTCGGCCAGCGTCGCAAGACCCTTTCCAATGCCCTGCGCGTCTTCGCCAGCGCAGCACAGATGCGTGCCGTCGAGATTGATCCCGGCGCGCGTGCCGAACAGCTCGCACCAGCCGCCTACGTGCGCCTGGCCGGGCATCTGGCGCAAGCGCAAGACCAGCCCGATTCCAGCGACTGAATGCCTCCACGCTTGCCGGGCGTGCCGCACTCGCTGACAATCCGCCCATGAACGCGAAAAAGCCCCACGACATCAGCGTTTCGGTCATGACCCGGTTCATCGACGAGCAATCGATGCCACAGGACGGCCGCTACGTTTTCAGCTACACGGTGACCATCCACAACCGCGGCAGCATCGGCGCGCGTCTTTTGAGCCGCCACTGGGTCATCACCGACGCAAACGGCCTGATTCGCGAAGTGCGCGGCGATGGCGTGGTGGGCGAGCAGCCGCACATGCGACCGGGCGAAGGCTACGAATACACCTCGGGGGCCGTGCTGGAAACCGCGGTCGGCACCATGCACGGGAGCTACCAGATGGTGGCCGAGGACGGCACCCGCTTCGATGCCGAGATTCCCGAATTCGTGCTTTCCATTCCGCGGACCCTGCACTAGTGGCCGCGCGCGTGGCGTTGGATTGCGTGCCGGTGCACTGACATGGCGGTCTGGGCCATCGGCGACATCCAGGGCTGCTACGACGAACTGGCGACGCTGATCGAGCGGCTTGGATATGATCCGGCCCGCGACACCCTCTGGTTCTGCGGTGACCTGGTCAACCGCGGCGGTCAATCCCTCGAAGTGTTGCGCCTGGTCAAGTCGCTCAACGAACGCACCGTGGTCACCTTGGGCAACCACGATCTTTCCCTGCTCGCGGTGAGCGTGCGCAGTGAGCAGGACCAGGCCAAGATCAACCCGGAATTGCGTACCATCCTGTTTGCACCGGATCGCGACGAACTGCTGGGATGGCTGCGCCAGCGCCCCTTGTTGCATGTGGACCGCAGCCTGGACTGCATGCTCGTGCATGCCGGACTGGCGCCGAGCTGGGATATCGCGCGCGCCGAATCGGTGGCTCGCGAAATCGAAAACCGTCTGCATGGCGATGACCACAAGCGCCTGTTGCGCCAGATGTTCGGCAACAAGCCCGATACCTGGACGCCGCGCCTGCGCGGAATCGAACGCCTGCGCGCCGGCATCAACGTGCTCACCCGCATGCGCTACTGCGATGTGCGCGGGCGCATCGCGTTCTCCGAAAAGGGCATGCCGGGAACGCAGCGCCCGGGGCTGTATCCCTGGTTCGAGGTTCCAGGCCAGAAGCACCGCGAACTGCGCATCGTCTGCGGACACTGGTCGACCCTGGGCCGCTTCGCTGGCCTCGGCATTTATGCAATCGACACCGGCTGTGTATGGGGCGGCGCCTTGACCGCGATGCGCATCGACGTGCCGGAACCGGAGTTCGTGGTGTTGAAATCCGAGCGTCCGACGCCGAGCGGAAAATTCATCGAGTAGCGCACTGGCGCGTGCACAGATTGCCGCTGCCCACCATCAGGGCACTCTGCGGTAATCACAAAAGCGGAATGCATGGGCATGGCGCGCATCGGCCGCATGGGCTTCCTCGCCAACCAACTGCCAGCGCGAAACATCGAATGGCGGGAACCAGGTATCGGCGCCGGGAACCTCGGTCTCGATCAGGGTCAGGTGAAGTCGCTCCGCCCTGTCCAGCGCCTGTGCGTAGACCTCGCCGCCGCCAATCACCATCAGCTCGCTTGGCCCCGCCTGCGCCAGCGCAGCATCCAGCGATTCGACCACGATCTGCTGCGCAAACGGAGCACTTGCCTGATGGGTCAACACCAGGTTGGTTCGACCCGGCAATGTGCGCCCGATCGACAGCGCCGTCTTGCGCCCCATCAGGACGGCCTTGCCCAGGGTCAACTGCTTGAAACGGCGCAGATCATCCGGCAAATGCCAGGGCATGTCGCCCTCGCGGCCTATGGCCCGCATGCGATCCATCGCCGCGATCAGCGCAATCACACCGCCACCGGAGCCTTGATTGCCTTGTGCGCGACATAACCGTCAATGTGCACGTCTTCGAAGCGGAAATCGAAGATCGACCGCACATCCGGATTCAGGCGCAGGCGTGGCAGGGCATGGGGTTCCCGCTGCAACTGCTCGCGGGCCTGATCGAAATGATTGAGATACAGATGCGCATCACCCAGCGTGTGCACAAAGTCGCCGACTTGCAGATCACACACCTGCGCCACCATGTGGGTAAGCAGAGCGTAGCTGGCGATGTTGAACGGCAGGCCAAGGAAGATGTCGGCCGAACGCTGGTAGAGCTGGCACGACAAGCGACCACGCGCCACGTGGAACTGGAACATGGTGTGGCAGGGTTGCAGCTTCATCCGTTCCAGCTCGCCGACATTCCAGGCACTGACCAGCAGGCGCCGCGAATCCGGGTTGCGCTTGATCTCGCCAACCAGCCAGCTGATCTGGTCGATGCAGCGGCCGTCCGCCGCGCCCCAGGATCGCCACTGCTTGCCATACACCGGCCCGAGATTGCCGTCGGCATCGGCCCATTCGTCCCAGATACCGACGCCGTTTTCCTTCAGGTAGGCGATGTTGGTTTCGCCGCGCAGGAACCAGATCAGCTCATGGATGATGGAACGCAGGTGCAGCTTCTTGGTGGTGACCAGCGGAAAGCCCTGCGACAAGTCAAAGCGCATCTGCCAGCCGAACACGCTGTGTGTGCCCGTGCCGGTACGATCCGATTTCGGCGCACCGTGCTCCAGTACATGAGCCAGCAGGTCCAGGTAGGCGCGCATCAGCTTTCCCCGCCCGCAACGGGATCGGCAACCACGCGTGGCGGCAACGTGGGCGCCTTGCGTGACTTCAGCAACAGGCACACGCCGAGCAGAATCAACGGCAGCGACAGCACCTGGCCCATGGTCAGCCAGCCCCAGGCCAGGTAGCCGAGTTGTGCATCCGGCTCACGCACGAATTCCACGCCAAAGCGGAACAGGCCGTAGAACAATGCAAACAATCCGGAAACCAGAAAGCGGGGCCTGGGCTTCATCGACACCAGGTACAGGATGCAGAACAGCAACACGCCTTCCAGCAGCATCTGGTAGAGCTGCGAGGGATGTCGGGCTTCAGCGGCGAGTTGGCCTGCCGCCGCCATGGCTTTCAACTGTTCGACGCTGTGTCCAGCGGTATCGATGGCGCGCGGAAAAATCATGCCCCAGGGCAGGTCGGTATGGCGTCCCCACAACTCACCACCGATGAAATTGCCGAGCCGGCCGGTGCCGAGGCCGATCGGCACCAATGGCGCCACGAAATCCATCACGTCGAAAAAGTGCATGCCATTGCGCCGCGACCAGTACCACATCGCGGCCAGCACGCCGAGCAGGCCGCCGTGGAAGGACATGCCGCCTTCCCAGATGCGAAACAGCGACAGCGGATCGCCGAGCAACTCCGGCGTGGCATAGAACAGCATGTAGCCAACCCGCCCGCCGACGATGACGCCAATCATGCCGTAGAAGGCGAGGTCGGAAAACGCCGTCGGCCCTACCGGCAATCGCCCAGCCCGGCGCCGGCGCTCGCCGAGCAGCCAGAACGCGGCAAAGGCGATGAGGTACATGATGCCGTACCAATGCACGGCGACCGGTCCGATCGAAAACGCGATGGGGTCGATGTCAACCAGATAGTGCATCAGGTGAATTGTCGCCAGGACCGAGGGAAGTGATCGCCCATTATGTCAGCAGACCGCTCAGGCTGGCAGGACGCGCAGGATGAAACCCTTCAGGTATTCGGTCTCGGCAATTGCCGGATGTACCGGATGGTCGGGTCCTTGTTGCAGGGAAACCAGCATCTGCGCCTGTCGATCGAGATGGCGCGCCGCCTGTTGCACGCCTTCCAGAAGCATCGTGCGCGGCAGGTGATGGGAACAGGAAAAGGTGATCAGGATGCCGTCGCGCTCCAGTACCTGCATGCCAAGCTCGTTCAGGCGTCGATAGGCGATGCGGCCTTCGGCAAGATCCTTCCTGCGCTTGACGAACGCCGGTGGGTCGAGAATCACCACATCAAAGCGTTCGCGTTGTTCGCGCAGCGCTTTGAGGCAATCAAACGCATCGGCGCGAACGGAACGCACGCGATCCTGCAAGCCGTTGCGCTGCGCGTTGCGGGTGATGGCGTCAACGGCCGCAGGCGAGGAATCGACGCAGACCACTTCGCTGGCGCCATCACGGGCGGCACGCAGCCCCCAGCCACCCAGGTAGCTGAACATGTCGAGCACTCGCTTGCCCTTGACCAGGCGCGCAAGCTGATCACGATTGCCGCGTTGATCATAGAACCATCCGGTTTTCTGCCCCGATACCGGATTGCACTCGAACTCCAGGCCGGCCTCGCGCACGATCAATGGCTCATTGAGCGGCTCTCCCACGGCAAGATCGGCATACTCCGGCAGGTTTTCCAGGGAGCGGATCGAAGCGTCGTTCTTCCACCACAATTGGCGCGGCTTGAACACCTTGGTCAGCGCCGCCTCGATTTCACCCTTCAGCCGCTCCATGCCGGCGGTGGTGGCCTGAGCCACCAGCACGTCGCCAAAGCGATCCACCGTCAAGCCCGGCAGTCCATCGGATTCCCCGAACGCCAATCGATACCAGGGCTCCTCGAACAGCCGCTCACGCAGGGCAAGCGCCACCTTGAAGCGATGCACGAACAGCGAGCGGTCCAGCGCATGCTCGATGCCGCGACTGACCAGGCGCGCACAGATCAGCGAGGCGGGGTTGACGTAACCGACGCCCAGCGGCTTGTCGCGATGATCGACGATGGCACACGCCTGCCCAGGCTCGAATGCGGACAGCGGCGAGCGCGCGACATCCACTTCGTTGGAAAACACCCACAGATGACCTGCGCGCAGGCGTGCATCCTCGCCGCGCTTGAGATACAGCGCGGGATACTCGATGGATTCGGACACGACAGTGATTCCAGTCAACGATGCCGCCCATTCTAACCGTGCGCGTATGCCAGCCGGCTTGTCGGGGTTCGCATCACGTTCCGCGACCGGCCTTTCTGCGCGCCATCAGGTTCAGCATTTCCACCACGATGGAGAAACCCATGGCGAAATACACATAGCCGCGCGGCACATGGAATTCGAGGCCATCGGCGATCAGCACCACGCCAACCAGGATCAGGAAGGCCAGCGCCAGCATGCGCAAGGTGGGATGCCGATCGATGAAATCGCCGACCGGGTTGGAGGCAAAGATCATGACGGCAACGGCAAGGACAATGGCCAGCACCATGACCACGACCTGATTGACCATGCCGATCGCGGTGATCACCGAATCCAGCGAGAACACGATATCGATGATCGCGATCTGCAGGATGACCACGGTGAACGAGGCAAACACGTGGCCTTCCGCGTTCGCAGACGCAAAGCCTTCCAGCTCGTTGTGGATTTCCATCACCGCCTTCACCAGCAGGAACAGGCCGCCGCCGATCAGGATCAGGTCGCGCAGCGAAATCACCTGGTCCGCCAGCTCGAACAAGCCGAGCTTCTCGTCATCCAGGCCAGCCAGATAGGACAGCACCAGCAACAATGCAATGCGGGTGATGCAGGCAAGTCCGAGGCCGATCTTGCGCGCCAGCGGTCGTTGCGCGGGAGCAAGGCGACTGACCGCGATGGACACGAACACCAGATTGTCGACGCCGAGGACGATTTCCAGCGTCGCCAGGGTGAACAGGGCCACCCAGAATTGCGGATCCAGCAGAAGTTCAAGCATTTACGTGGTGTCGCCGTCTAGAGAATACGTTGCCCGAGCACAAGGCCCCAGCACATCAGCACATTGAGCATCAGCAGGAAAACCGCGGCCGACCCCATGTCCTTGGCGCGTCCGGCCAGTTCATGGAACTCGGGACTGGCCTTGTCGACCACGGCCTCAATCGCCGAGTTGAGCAACTCAGCCGACAGCACCAGAACCAGACTGCCACAGAGCATGGCCTTTTCAATCGCATCCTGCCCCAACCACATGCCCAGGGGAAACAGGATCACGCTCAGATAGGCCTCAAGGCGGAACGAGGCCTCATGTCGCCACGCCGCGCGCAAGCCTTTCCATGACCATACCAGGGCGCGACCAATCTGCCTGGGTCCGCGCGGTTCGCTACTGGGCATGCATCTGCTCTTAAAACCGATTGGTCAACGAGCTATGATGCCACAAAGTCGAGTCCTCCCCGGTGGCACACGCTGGCACGGATCGATACCGCTGGACCACCTGGAGCGTGCATGAGCAAACGCGTGCTGGCGACCGTCGCCCTGGTCGCATTGGCCTTGATGTGCATTGGCCTGCTGTGGCTCGACTTGCCACTGGCGCGTTGGGTCCATGACAGCGGATTGGCCGCCTCACCCTTCATGGTTGGAAGCATAGGCGTTCTCGACACCATCTTCGGCGTGAAGCTCTCCTACTGGCTTGCATCCAGCATCTGCATCGTCGTGGGCACCGCCTTGCTGGTGATCTTTCGAAACCGGCCGCGGTATCGCCTGCTCGGGCAGACCCTGGCCTCCGTCGCCCTGGTCCAGGCCTCAACCAACCTGCTGATGATTCTCGGCAAGAACACCTTTGGCCGCGTGCGACCGGTCGACCTCTTGGCATCGACGGACTGGTCGGCAATGTGGTTCATGGGCGGTGGCTCATTCCCCTCCGGTCACGGCGCTTTCTATTTCGGACTGCTGCTGCCGCTGGCGGCATCGACATCTCGCATCTGGCTGCGCGTCCTGCTGCTGGGAATCGCCGTTTTCGTCGTCCTTGCGCGCATCAACATGGAGCGGCACTACCTCTCGGATGTTTGCGCTTCGGCACTGATCGCCGCGTGCGTGGCACTTTCCTTGCGCGCACTGCTGCAACAGTTCAAGGCCACGGCGGTTCCCGCCATCGCCACTGCCCAGCGCTGAATACGCTCCGTCCACATCCATCCGACGTGTCGAGGCCTCGCAAGCAGGCGCATTTGCCAATCGCAGGCTGATATGCTCGCGCAAACTGATCGCGGGGGATGGCTTCGTGTTGCAACACCCCGGCAAGAGCTGGCCACACGGCCCACGACAACTGGTGCGAAGCCTGGCATGGCTGCGCCTGTGCGCCATCGCAGGCCAGGGTCTGACCATTGCATTCGTGGTACGGGTGCTGGATCTGCCCATTCCAGTCGGTTCCTTGTGCGCGGGAATCGCCATGCTCGCGATTTTCAGCGTGCTCGCCTTCTGGCGCCTGCGCCAGAAAACGCGCATAGCGGCCTGGGAACCGGTCGCCCACATCGCCGTGGATACCCTGGTTCTCGGGTACCTTTTGTATTTGACTGGCGGTGCCAGCAATCCCTTTGTTTCCCTGCTGGTGATGCCGATCACACTGGCGGCGACCGCACTGCCGCTGCGCTCCGTTTCCATCGTGGCGGTTTTCTCGGTGGGCACGTATTTCTTCCTGATGCATCACTCGCTGGCACTGCCACAGGTCAGTGGCGAAGGTGCCTCGGGCCTGTTCAATCTCCATCTCACCGGCATGGCCATCAGCTTTGCCATCACCGCAGGCATGCTGGGGTTCTTCATCGCACGACTTGCCCGCGCCCTGCGTGCGCAACAGGCAGAAGCAGAACATGAGCGCGAGCGCGCCCTGCGTGACCAGGGCATTCTGGCCATTGCCACGCAGGCCGCCAGCACCGCGCACGAGTTGAATACACCGCTTTCGACCATGCGCACCCTGCTTGGGGAACTGGCACGGGACAGTGGCCAACAGGCAAGCCTGGCAGCAGACGTGCAACTGCTGATCAGCCAGGCCGACCGCTGCCGGGACATCCTGCGCCAACTGGTGAAAGTGGGCAGCAACCAGTTGAGCGGCGTTGCCGAGAGCATGACCGTGGCGCGCCTGTTCGAATCGACCCGCGATTCGTTCGCCCTGCTGCGTCCGGAAGTGGACGTGGAATTCAGCCTTGACCCGGAGCTTGCGCAGCGGCCGATCGGGGTCGTCCCGGCCCTGCAGCATGCGCTGGTCAATCTGCTCAACAATGCCGCCGACGCTTCGCGCGCGCGTGGCGATACGCGCGTGGAGCTGACGATCGGACGAGACCAGGAATCGCTGGCCATCGACGTGAGGGACCACGGCAAGGGCATGCGCGAGGCCGATCTCACCAGCGCAGGCATGCGCTTCCAGACCACCAAGCAGGACGGCCTGGGTCTTGGCCTGGCCCTGGCCAATGCCACCGCCGATCGTTACGGTGGGTCCCTGGTCGCCTACCCCGCCCCGGGTGGCGGCACCCGCTTGCGTTTGCTTCTACCGCTCAAAACGCTGGACAATTTCACCCATGAATAATGAAGCGAACGGTCGCATCCTTCTCGTCGACGACGACGCGGTTTTCAACCAGGTTCTTGGACGCGCTCTCTCGGCGCGCGGATTCGAGGTGCGCGGTGCCCACAACGGCAAGGACGCATTGGCCGTATGCGCGGAATTCAGACCCCGCTACATCGTGCTTGACCTCAAGCTTGGAACGGAAAGCGGCCTCGGCCTGATCCCGTTCTTCAACCGTGAGGCTCCGGATGCGCGCATCCTGCTGCTGACCGGCTATGCCTCCATCGCCACCGCGGTGGAGGCCATCAAGCGCGGCGCACACGATTACCTGGCCAAACCGGTGGATGCCGACCAGGTGGTGCAGGCACTGCTTGGAAATTCGGCACAGCAGCAGGTGGACGTGAAGCTGCCGGATGCACCGCCGCCACTCAAGCGCCTGGAATGGGAACACATCCAGCGCGTGCTGAACGAGTGCGAAGGCAACATCTCCGAAGCGGCACGGCGCCTCGGCCTGCATCGCCGCACCCTGCAACGCAAGCTGGCCAAGCGTCCCATTCGCGAAACCCCGCGCCGTTAGGGCAACGCGAAACAAGCATTTTCCGTTCGTGGTGAGCCTGTCGAACCATGAACGGAATCAAGACACCACGCACTCGTCCTTCGACAAGCCTGCCCTGGGCAAAGCCATAGGATTCTGGACGAACGGGACTGGGTCAGCGACGCATCAGCAGGCCGCGAAGCAGCGCCACCAACCGGGTTTCCCGCTCAGCGCTTGAGCATGCGCTCCAGCGCAGGCCAGACGTTCTCCAGTACACGGGATTGTGCCTGGGCATTGGGGTGCAAGCCATCGTCCTGCATCAGCGCGGCATCCAGCGCCACACCCTCCAGCAGGAACGGGACCAATGGCACGTTGAATTCGCGCGCAAGATCCCGATACATAGTGCGCAATCCGTCGCGATATTGAGGTCCATAGTTGACCGGAATTTCAGTTCCCACCAAAAGCACGCGGGCACCGGACTCCTGGCACATTTCGATGATGCGCGAGAGATTGGTGCGCGGCGCCTCCAGTGGCAATCCGCGCAAGGCGTCGTTGGCACCGAGTTCCAGGATGACGACAGCCGGGCTGTTGCCGGAAATGGCCTCCGCCATGCGTGCCAAACCGCCTGCGGTGGTTTCGCCGCTGATGGATGCGTTGATCACCTGGTACGCCGGATGCTGCGTTTCAAGCCTGGTCCGCAACAGATCGACCCATCCGGTGCCTGCCTGCAAGCCGTATGCGGCAGACAGGGAATCACCAAACACGACAATCCGTTGAACCGGCGACACAGCCCACGCCGAAGGAGGCAGGGCCGCCAGCAGGACAACAAGGAACCAACGCAGCATGAACGCGCAATCCAGTCTCGTACTCAGTGCAGACAAGCTTAGCAAAACCGTCACCGGCCCCGATGGGTCGCTGACCATTCTCGATGAGGTTAGCTTGAGCGTCGAGGAAGGATCGAGCCTGGCCATCGTCGGCGTTTCCGGTTCCGGCAAGACAACCCTGCTCGGCCTGCTGGCCGGCCTCGACCGACCCAGCAGCGGATCGGTCATCCTCGGTGGACAGAAGCTCGACCCCCTCGATGAAGAGGCACGCGCGCGGGTGCGCCGTCGCATGGTTGGCTTCGTGTTTCAATCGTTCCACTTGCTGCCAGCTCTCAATGCCGAAGAAAACGTCATGCTGCCGCTCGAACTGGAAGGCCTGGCGGATGCGCGACAACGCGCTGCGCAGGCACTGGCAGACGTTGGCCTCTCGGCGCGCCTGCATCACTACCCGCATCAGCTCAGCGGTGGTGAGCAGCAACGTGTGGCAATCGCGCGCGCCTTCGTACACCGGCCCAAGCTCCTGTTTGCCGATGAACCGACCGGCAATCTCGATCAACGCACGGGTGCGGCGATCAGCGACCTGTTGTTCTCCCTCAATCGGGAGCATGCGACCACCCTGGTCATGGTCAGTCACGACCAAAGCCTGGCTTCCCGCTGTCAGCGCAGCCTGCGCCTGAGTGACGGCCGCATCGTCACGGGTGACTCATGAAAGCCGGAGTCTTTGCATGGCGCAGCCTGCGCCGCGAGTTCCGCCACGGTGAATTGGCGACCCTGGCCGTTGCCCTGCTGCTGGCCGTGGCCGCACTCACGGCCGTAGGCACCCTGGCCAGTCGCGTCGAGAATACCCTGCTTGGCTCTGCCGCGGACCTGATGGGTGGCAATCTCGGCATCAGTGCTTCGCGCAGTGCGCTGCCCGAGGAATTTCCTGCGCAGGCCGCCGCCTTTGGCCTGAGGAGCAGCCACAGTATCGAGTTCGCCAGCGTGTTGTTTGCCGACGGACGCAGCCAGTTCACTGAAATCCGCGCCGTCGATGGGGATTTTCCATTGCGCGGAGAATTGCTGGTTGCCAATGCACAGGGATTGCAGCAACACATTCGGGCACCAGCCAGAGGTGAGGTCTACATTGATCACGCCGTGGGCGCGGCGCTGCAAGCCGGCATCGGCGATGACGTGCAACTGGGTGGACGCGACTATCGCATTGCCGGCGAGTTGATTCGCGCAGCCGGCGGCGCAGTGGTGCAGTTTGCCCCGGCCATGATGATGAACCTGCAGGACGCGCAGTCCAGCGGCCTGCTCGGAGTCGGCAGCCGCGCAAGTTATCGGCTCATGGTTGCCGGTGAAGCCGATGCCATTGAGCGCTTTTCGAACTGGGCAAAGCCACGCCTGCCCGACAACGCACGCCTGACGACGATTGCCGACGCCCAGGCCAATCTGCGCACGACCCTTCAGCGCGGGGAAAACTTCCTGCGCATGGCGGCGCTGCTTGCGGTACTGCTGGCCGGGGTTGCGGTGGCACTCGCGGCGCAGCGCTTTGCGCGTCGCAAGACCGAAGAGGTGGCCTTGTTGCGTTGCCTTGGCGCCAGTCGCAATGAGATCCTGCTTGCGCTGCTGCTGGAGCTCGGCATGCTGGCACTGCCGGCTTTTGCTGCGGGTGGGGCCATTGGCCTGGCACTGCATCAGGCGGCATTTGCCTTTGCCGGACCGATGCTGGGCACCACGCCGGCACCGATTCCGTTCGCGCCCGTGTTCGCCGCTGTTGCCATAGGCCTTGCTGTGTTGCTCGGGTTTGCCCTGCCGCCTTTGCTGCGGCTGCGGGACGTTGAGCCAATGCGCGTGTTCCGGCAGGACATGCAAACCCGCTTGCGCCGGTTTGATGCGCTCTACCTGCTGCCGCTCGTGGTCAGCGCCGGCCTGCTGATGACGCAAAGCAATTCGCTGACCCTGGCCCTCGTGCTGGCCTGCGGTTTGCTTGCCGTGGGTCTGCTGGCCAGCCTGTTCACCCTGCTGGTCCTGCGCCTGCTGCGTGCCGTTGGCCGCAACTGGCCGGGAGCATTGCGTTTCGGGCTGGCCAATCTCGGCAGACGCAAGCGCCTGACGATGATCCAGGTCACTGCGCTGGCCTTGAGCCTGACGGCACTGGATCTGTTGGCCGTGGTGGGTCCGTCCCTGCTCGAGCGCTGGCGCGCGGAACTGCCCGCGGACACGCCCAACTATTTCGTTCTCAACCTGCAGTCCGACCAACGCGCGGGATTCGAGGAGCGGCTGCGCACGCTCGGCGCCGACAACTTCAGCCTGCTGCCGCTGGCTGCGGGCAAGCTGGTGGGCATCAACGGCAAGGACCCGGCCCTGCACCTGGGCGCAGGCGATGAAGAAGCCAGTCGCAGGATCGAGGGAGAGGTCCGCGTTTCCTGGAGCTCCACCCTTCCCGAAGCCAACACGCTCATTGAAGGCACCTGGTTCGAGGCCGCACCGCCAGCTGCGCAATTGTCGGTGAGCAGAAACTGGATGGAAATGCTCAAGCTCAGGCTCGGCGACACCCTCACCCTGCGCTTTGGCGATCGGGATCTGCGCGCGGCCATCAGCAGCGTACGCGAGGTCGACTGGGATTCGTTCCGGGTCAATTTCTTCCTCATGCTGGATCCGGCGCATGGCAATCCACTGCCACACAGTCTCATATCCAGTTTCCATCTTGCCGACGGTTCCAGCGAACTCGCTGCGCTGTCCAGGGACATGCCGAACCTGTCCCTGGTCGATGTGAATTCCATCCTTGATCGGGTACGCGACGTCATCCAGAAGGTGACGACTTCGGTGTCCTGGGTATTGGCATTCAGCCTCGCTGCCGGTGTCATGGTCTTGCTTGGCGCCTTGGCCTCCACCGCCGAGGAACGCCGCTTTGAGACGGCACTGCTGCGCACGCTCGGGGCTGACCGCCGCCAGGTCAACCTGGCCATCCTTGGCGAGTTCGGAGCCCTTGGCCTGCTGGCAGGCACCATCTCCGGCCTTGGAACCGCGGCAACCAGCGTGGTGCTGGCCAGCGAGGTTTTCAACATGCAGGGTTTCCGGCCACCGGCGTTCGGCCTTGCGGTTGTCGCCGTGGCCTCGGCATTGATGGTGATGCTTGCCGGACTGCTGGGAACCCGACGCATCGCGCGCACGCCACCGATGCTGGTTTTGCGGCGCGGGAACTGATTGACACTCGACCCCGGCTTGCGTCCGCGCCCGTCTGGCGACTATCGTGGCGGCAATGAAAGAGAGTGAAAAGCGGCGTTTTCCCCGTTTGCCCGCATTCTCCGCGGCGTTGATCACGCAGGCCGGCCAGGGCTGGCTGAGCGAAGTGCGCGACCTCTCACAGGGCGGCGCCCGCCTTGCACGGCCGCAGCACTGGCAAGGGGCCGACGACAAGCGCTATTGCATCTATTTCATTTTTGACCAGGAAACCGTCATCGCCGTCGATGCATCCTGTGTGCGCGAGAATTCCGAAGATCTCGGTTTCGCCTTTGAGGACGGCCAGGAGACCAAAGTGAAGGATCTCCTCTACGAATCACGATTCGCTGACCAGGACACGCCCTGACCGGGCACAACACCCGATCAGCCTTTTCTTGTGGCCGGTTCCTGCCGCGCTTCGTCCACAGGCTCGCGACGGTGCCGCAAGCGGCGCCAGGCGTAGACTGGCAGCATGCACGAGAAATGCGCCCAGATGCCAAACCAGACCAGCAAGCGCAAGACCGGGTTGCGCGCTGCCGGATCGAATTTCCTGAAGTAACGCCACATGCTGCGGTGCTTGTGGTAGGCGACAAAGGTCGGACGACTGCGACTTGAGCTGCCTTGTGCGTGCATGACCCGAATGGAGGGCACGTGCAGCACCTTGAATCCCGCATCGCGAATGCGCCGACAAAGGTCCAGATCCTCGCAATGCAGGAAATAGCCTTCGTCAAAACCGCCGACTGCATCAAACGCTCGACGCGACACCATCATGCAGGCGCCGGAAACCGCATCGACCACCTCAACCGAAGCAGTTGCCAGCGCGGAGGGCAACTCGACTCCTGCAAGGTTCGGGAAGCGTCGCTGGAATCGCGACAGGCCGGTTGCCGTTGCCAATGCACGCCACAGCAAGGGTTCCTGGCGTCGGTTCGCACGTTCTTCCTTGCCCCCGGAATCCACAACTTGCACACCCAACAGTCCGGCATCCGGGAAGGTTGCAGCCACCTGCTGCAAGCCGGCGATGGTCGAATCCCCGATCAGGCAATCGGGATTCAGGAACAACAGCGTTTCGCCTCCGGCAAGCCAGGATGCCTGGTTGCATGCAGCGCCGAACCCGAGATTGCGTTCGTTGCGAACCACGCGCAGGCGCGCATCCTTGGCGAACTCCCGTTCAATACGCGTTGGCAATCCATCTTGCGAAGCGTTGTCGACAACCATCAATTCGACGGCAGCATTGGAATTCAGGACATTGCGGATGGCAGCCAAGGCCACGCATCCACTGTCGGCGGTGACCACAACGACGCTGGTTTGCCCTGTTGCCGATTCGGACGACACGGTCGTCTTGTCCTTGTTCAGAGTCCGCTGACGAGTCGGTCGCCCAGTTCGCGCGCGGCATTCCACAATGCCGGCCAATCGCGCCAGGCCTGGGCAATATCCTGAAGTTCGGCACGCGCCGCATCCACGCATTGTTTGGCGTCAAATGTCTCGGGCCAGTCGGCCAGGCGTGGCGCGCCATGCTTCAACAAGGCGTTGCCATTGTTGCGCACGATGGAACGCACGTCGGCTTGCCAGTAGACCGGAGCATCTGCGAGCAATTCAAACTGGTTCTGCAGTCGTTCAACGATATCGGCACGGATGTAGCCCAGGTATTCCTGCAGGGAATTCTCCAGGGCAGAATCACTGCTTGCGGCCAGATCAGCCGTGGTCTCAGCCAGCAAATGCAGGCGACGCCCCGGATCACTGGCGCGGGCCGATCCGACCTGCCCACTGACGTGTTCACGCAGAAAGTGGTTGAAGCGCGGCGTGTGTGCAGCCATGGTGATTTCCGAGCGCTTGCGCGCCGACTCCTGTGCATGACCGATCACACTCGGCAGGTGCATCACCAGGGAAGCCTCGCGGCAGTACTTGGTTGCCGCGCTGGCCAAGCCATCCTCGCCGCGGCCGTCCGGATTCGTGCACGGAAGCAACTCACGGTTGTCGAACATGAATGGCGTGAAATAGGCCTGGGTGGCCGGCTTTGGGCGCAACCAGCCATACCAGAGGCTCTGTGCCTCGATATTGCGAAGATAGGCTTCGCGATCAGCCCACAAGTCGGCGCGGCTTTCCGCATCCAACTGGTAGAGCCATAGCGCGCTCTCGGTTCCGGAGCTGCCACAGGTGCCGTTCAACGAATACAGGATCTGCGCATCACCGCGCAGATGTTCAAGCCGGCCGAGGTTGATGCCGCGCAGGCTTTGGCGTTCCAGCCCATATCCTTCGAGGCCGAGCACGCAACCCAATTGGGCACCGCAGACCGCCAGATGCGATTCGAAGGGGTCCGACGACTCCTCCTCCCCGGCTGACAGCGCATCTTCGAGGCGCCGAAAGAATCGCGCAGACGCCGCGACCGATGGATTGGGTTCGAGGCCAGCGCGCACTTCCTGAAGACGCCGCAGTGGAAAGCGGAAATCCTCATCGAGCATGGCGAACATGCGTCCTGCCGAAAGCAGCAGTGCGATGTTCCAGGAGCGTCCTCCGCCAGGTCGGCGTGTGCGCGGGCCGCGATCCAGCAACCATTCCAGGCTCTTCCCGCTTCCTGGCACAGCCTTGAGCAAGCGCTCGCGCAGACGCTGGCGCTCGCTTGGCCCAAAGTAGCTGACCGGATTGCCGACGGCGCGCGCAAACTCACGCAGCAGATCGCGGTTCTGGTCCTGACTCCTTGCGTCGGTGGAGTCGTCCAGCAAGACCACGGACCGCGCAACCCGGAATTTCCGCTCGTAGTTGGCCAGCGAATCGAGCAGCTTCTTCAACTGTTGTGGCCGATCACAGGCGCGGATGTAAATGGCGTGCAGGGTTCTCGAAGTGGCCTCCGGCGCCCGCTTCAGCCGATCCAGGAAATCCGAATCCCTCACCAGCAAGCCCGCAGCAGCCAAACCTTCAAGACCCTTGCGGATGCGGTCCTGCTGGGTGAGACCGGGAACGACCGATACAACCCGTGCCACATGCTCGTCGATCGGCCTGAACTCACGGCACTGATCCAGCGTCTGCAGGACATGATGACTCAGCACATGGCGTTCACCCGAATCCTTGGCGATGAACGCGTACTCGTCGCTGGACAGCGGCGCAACCATGGCATCGATGGCTGCATACAGCGGGGCCTCGGCCTGCGCCGCCACAGCCTGCACAGGTTTCATCTGGCCATAACTGACCTGAAATTCGGATGTTTTCGTCATTTTCTTGCCGACCGTCGTTATCGACGCAACCAGCCGAACCATCGGCTACGCGGTTTTTGTGTGGAGGCATCACGCAGCCTTTGAACCTCGGCCTCGAGTTCGGCGATGCGGGTTCCGCTGCTCATGTTCTTGCGAACTTCCCCATTGTAATGGGAATACACCGATTCCTGACGATCTGCGAACCAGGAAATGGCCGGCAATTCCGGCGCCAAGGGCTGTCGGGAACAGGCCGCCACGTAGTAAAGCGGCGCACTGGTCATGCCATCGACGAGGCCTGAGCCATCCGCATCGAGGGAAGAAACACGGCAACCCGTGCCTTGTCCATCAAGCGACCACAAAGCCGACTGGAACAGCAGCTTCTGTGCATACAGGCGCACATGGGGGAAATACCGAAGCAGGAGCTCCTGCAATTCCTCCCGATACAGTTCGCGCACATGGAATTCATTGCGGAAACCGGCGATGTCGCTGTAGTTGCGCTTGTCCGGGGAGGAGATCAGCAGCATACCCTCGGGCTTCAAGACACGCTGGAATCCGGCCACCAACTCCTGTTGGGCCGCAAGATGCTCGAGGGTTTCAAATGAAACCACGCAGTCGAAAGTCGAGTCATCAAATGGCAGCCTGGATACATCGCCAACTTCGAAGCGAAGATTCTTCCGGTCCGCGTATCGCGACCGCGCATGGCCAACGGCCTCGGCGGAAATATCCATTCCCACGACTTCCGACGCCACTCCTGCCAGCAGGTTGGACCCGTAACCTTCACCACATGCGGCATCCAGAACGCGCTTGCCTGCAACCAGCGGCACTGCAAATGCATACCGATGCCAGTGCTCGTACCAGATTTCACGAACACACTCGGGAGTGAAGCGCTCTCCGGTAAACGGCAGGGGCGGGGTGCTCTCATTCATCGACTTCACCCACAAACCGGACCCATCGGTGCGGCAGGCGCACCAGGCCGAATTCCCTCGACTCACCACGCACGGTCAAGGTTCGCTCCTCAGTGTCGAACAGGCGGATACCTTCGGAGTCGAGTGCATGCACCTTGACCATGTAACTGCCTGGCAGCAAGCTGATGCCTTCGAACTCGATCTCTGCGCAAAAAACGGACGAGTGCCCGCCCTCAGGCACAACAGCGTCCATTTCCGAACTGACGCCATAAACCGGCGTTCCGTCGGCGCGTGCGATACCGAACATGACAACCGGCGTACGCCGTTCGCGCGACCCTACGCGAACCCGCAGTCGCAGCGGATCCCCGACGCCGAGAACCGGGGCCGGATTTTCGTGCCGTCCGTTGACCATGAATTCGACAATCTCGAACTCCTGACCCGCTCGCACACTTTGATCCGAGGCCACCGCCGCCTGGCGGCGCTCATGCCAGGCAAGATAGGCCTGCGAGACATCGAACACATCCCCATACATGGCAACCTTGCCGTGCTGCAACCAGAGCGCGCGGCTGCAAAGCTTTTGCACGTGATACATGCTGTGCGAAACCAGCAACAGGGTTCCACCACCCGCCAGGTAGTCCTCCATCCAGCGTACGCACTTCTTCTGGAAGGATTCATCCCCCACCGCCAACACTTCATCCGTGATCAAGAGGTCAGGCTTGAGAGCGGCAATGATGGCAAACCCGAGGCGGACAACCATGCCCGAGGAGTAGTGTTTCACCGGCTCCTCGATGTAGGTGCCAATATCCGCGAACTCGATGATGCCTGGCAGACACTCTGCAATCTGGCTTCGGTTCAAGCCATACAGTGCACCTGCCATGGCGATGTTGTCGCGTCCGCTGTACTCGGGATGGAAACCGGCGCCTAGTTCAAGCAACGCACCGACCTTTCCGTAAACCTTTGCCGCGCCTTCGGTCGCGGTAAGCACCCCGGTAATCAACTTGAGCAGGGTCGACTTGCCTGCCCCGTTTTCGCCGATGATGGCGACCGACTCGCCTCGTTTCACCTCGAGGTTGATGTCGTGCAATACCTGCTGGCCATCGACATCGCCACCACCCAGCAGCAATCGGCCAAGCGAGCGAAGGCGATCCGACGAACGATGGGATTTCGGGAATCGCTTCCCCAAGCCTTCAGCGCGAACCAGTACCTCGCTCACAGAAAGTCCTCAAAGTGCGGATCCAGGCGGCGAAACAACCAGGATCCAGCCAGATACGAGATCAGTGCAATTGCAAGCACCAGCGCCAATGCGCTCCAACTGAAATTTCCGTGTCCAAGGAGCAGGAAGCGATACGCTTCCACATAGCCGGTAAATGGATTCAGATCCAACCAACCCTGGTAGCGATCGGGGAGGTTGCTGCGGTCATAGAAAATGGGCGCGGCAAACATCATCAGGGTCAAAAGTTGCCCCAGGATCTGCACCAGGTCCCTTACGAAAACCTGCAACGCGGCGAAGCAAAGAGCCGCACCATAGGCATACAGGAACATCGGCACGTACATGAGAACCGCGAATGGAAGTCCCTGGATCCTGATTCCCTGCCCCGTCAGCGCAAGGGCGAGCAAGATGACGACGAATCCACCCAGGTGCAGCATGAATCCTGCTGCGCACGGAGCAAACACGAGAATCTCCCTCGGCACAGCAACCTTTCCGATCAGCGCGGAATTGTCCTGGAGCGCGGTTGTCGACCTCAGGATTGCATCCGAAAAGGCGATCCACGGCCACAATCCCACCACCAGGAAGGGAACGTATGCTGGCGCGCCCGCCCCGGGAATTCGTGCCTTGAAGATTTCCACAAAGACAAACGCATAGATGGCCAGTTGCAACAGGGGCTGCAGGAAAGCCCATCCAAACCCCGTGAAACTGCCTCGGTAGCGTTCGTTGAGTTCTCGCCTGACAAACTGCAGGGCGAGTGAAATTTTGTTCATTGCTTCCCCACTGAAGAACCGGCGGCGAACACCAGCGAACCGGCCGTGTGCCGGTACGCTCTCTTGCCGTCCGGCATCGGTGCAATGATACGCGCGGCGATCGGATACCGCCCATACACAATTGGAAATGCTTCGAGGCACAGCGTCCGTGTTGCGTTCCCTCGTGGGGCCCAATCCCCCGGGTTGACTGATTCATACCGGGCGGAAGGTGGTCATTCCTGACCGCAATGAAGTCACAAGCATGCGCTGGGTCCATCTGGACACCCATCAATTCTTGCCCCCCACCAATCAACCCAGTACGGTCGGCAGATCAAGCGCCCGGAAGTCCTCTCGTCGAATCCTATGGCGTCTCTTGCTGAGCGCCTTCCGGCAGGTAACGCGTGCGCAGTGACGCAACCACTTCTGGCGTGGCTTCAAGCGGCATGGCCTTCAACTCATCCAGGTGTTCCTTCACTTTCGCCTCGCGCATGGTCTTCTCGATCTCGGCGACGATCTGCTGCTTGACCTCGTCAAACGACCTCGGCTTGGCGGCGGTTCGCTGCTCCAGCTTGATGATGTGGAAGCCAAACGAGGACTTGACTACAGGAGAAATGTCTCCGGCGTTTGCGAGCTTCTTCACCGCATCCGCAAAGGCAGGATCCATGGAATCCGAATCTGCCGCAAAAATGACGCCCTTGTTCGAGGTCTTGGATGGATCGTCGGAATACTTCATCACCAAGGCATCAAAGTCCTCACCCGCAGCGATTCTTGCGTACAATTCGTCGGCCAGTTTGCGCGCTTCTTCTTCACTGCGTGACTTGGTGTCAATGAGAATGTGGCGGGCGGAGGTCGTGCCCTGGATCGCATAAGCCTCCGGGTTGACGTCATAGCGTTCCCGCGCCAATTCATCCACCTTGCCCACGTCCAGATTGGAGCGCATTTCGATCAGTCGCAGCTCCGAGAGCAGGTTCTCTGTCTCCTGCTGCACGGCGCGGTTGAACGCTTCGCCCTGGTTGAGCTTCTCGGCACGACCCTCGTTGGCCAACTGTCGGTTGGTTAGCAGGCGATCGATCAACTCCTCGATACGCTTGGGGCTGTTCATGACATTGGCACGGATTCGCTCGGGTACGCGCAGCAGTGCCGCGTCCAGATCCAGCATCGTTACGACGGCGTCTCCGCGCTTGGCCACGACAGTATCCGTTGGATAACGTTCTGCGGCATGTCCCGTGCCTACTGCCGAGAGGAACAGGGTGACGGAAAAAATGAGGCGAGGTGAATTGAACACGCTGACTGCTCCAAGGAAATTTCGTTATTTGTTGATTGCGGCGCTGCGCCGTTCCGGTGCCCCTCATGCAGCAGACGCTTGCACCGATTTCTTTGCTTCGCCAGCATGCTTTCGTGGTGGGTTATGACTGCAACTGGACTGAATGGTTCGATACCTTCGATTCCCGGGCGCGGGAAACCAGCCCAAGTCTTGACTTTCGGCAGTCGGTTCCTTTCGCAAAAAAAGTCGGGACGTTCGCATAACCCCGCTCTACACATGCTCGTTGAGCTCGACGCCTGCTCACGAAAGCAGTTCTTCAGTTTCTGCACATCGGAAGCCGGGACACGGCCAAGAAAAGGGCGGCGCAATTGGATTGCGCCGCCGCTCTTCAACTCAAGAACCCACCTGGCAGGCCCGTCAGGGGAAGGTGCCCGTAATATTGACCTTCGCCGTGCAAAGCGAAGATGCGCACGTCGGCGTGGTCAAATTGCCCGCGCCCGAGGCCTGGATAAGGTTGAAATAGTAGGTTTCACCCGGTTCCAACTTGCAGGCCCCAGTTGTTCCGGAAGTCACTGTCCAGATCAGATCCTGGCCCTTGCCCGAAATGTTGCATGAAGCGTTCATCGGGAACGACGGATCCGAGGCAAACTGGCCTGGACACTTGCCAATCGAGGCGAGCGTAAAGGCCGCACCCGGAATCACCTGGTGGTGCCCGGTCTTGTTGTTCCAGACAGGGTTGCTTGGAGCCCTGAATCGGAACGAAATGTACTTGTTCCGCTCGATTCCGAGCTGAACATTCGTGCGATTGTCGCCGGGGAAGCCATAACCTGCGGTATCCGGATCACCGGTTGAATATGTATTGTTGGCAAATCCCCACACGGCAGTGTACGTCGTGAAATCCTTTCCGGTACCGGGGTACAAACCGCCTGTCACCGTACCAGTCAGCTGGCGCATGGCATCGGTGAGCCCATTGGGCACCGCAAGCTCGGTAACACTCTCGCAATAGTCCGGCTGCGGAACGGTGCCCGGAAGTACGGTTACCGACGGGGCGCTTTGAATATTGGAGCGCACGGTCTGCAAATTCACATTACCTGGATCCTGATAGGTGCACTTTGCCCTGAAACTGATGGTGCCGTTGGTCTGATTGTTCCCGTTCTGCACAACCACCGTACGTGCAGCGGTCGCACCACAGTTGGTACACAGAGTGGAGGTCCAACCGGAGACCACGGTCACGTTGGACGCTGTGACTCCGTCAGGCACGCAGGTTACGCCATTGGTAACCCCCGGAAGCCCGGTGTTGAGTTGTAAATTTACCGAACCCTGCCCGGTCTGACCACCGCCAACGGTCGTCGCACCAACGATGGTCATGTTGGCACTACTGGCCATCTGGTTGACCGGTGTTGGATAGCAGGAAGCATCCGCAACCAGTTCAATGGATACATTCCCCGTGCTTGGATCGATATTGAGCAGCGATCCCGTCATTGAACACTGGGTGACGGACAGGCGTTTCACGTCAACCTGGAAATTGGCGGCGCGACTCGCAGCCGGTTGCAGCGCCAACAGGGGTATCAGGAGCGCGGCGACGGAGGAAAAAAAGGCATTTTTCATGATTGTGGGCACGAATTTGAATATGGGAGGCTTGATTCTGCGCAGAGCATAGACCCAGTCGCCTTAAAAAAAAAGAAAGCCCCGCATACGCGGGGCTTTCCAAACTACAAACCTGACCAAATATCGATCAGGAGCAAGCGAGCTGACCAGCGGCACAGCTACGCGAACCCTTGTGGTGCCACAGGCCCGAGTAGTTGGCGAGCAAGCCAGGAGCAGCATTGGCGTTGATGTAGTTGGTAATGGCGAAGCCGGTAGCCGGCAGGCCTTCAAACACTTCACCTTGGGTCGAAGCCGACAGCAGGTGCGGTTCCGTGGTCGGGTTGAACGCGATGCGCATCCAGCCTTCATTCAGGAAGTCAGCACGAACGTCGACGTTGTTGGCCAGAGCCGAACCCAAAACCGGCGAGGTCGAATCGGCCGCAAAGTCGGCTGCAGTCTGGAACGAAATGACCTGGGCTTCGTAGCTCAGTACCGGCGCATTGAAGGTCGGGTCATCGCAAGGCGAGAAGCAGACGCCGCAGTTCGGGTTGTCGGAATCCGAACCGGTACAGGCCGACGGATTTCCTTCTTCACGATCATACGGGAACAGGCCCACTTCGACGTCGGAAACGCCATCGAACACCTGAACGAACGGCTGGATCGCAGCAGCGCCAACGATCAGATTGTCAACATAGAAGCGCTTGGTCGGGAAGGTGACCACCCAATCCGTGGTTGCCGCAGCCGGACCACCGAGCACGTACTCGTTGAAGATGTTGTTCTGCATGAACACGGCACTGACCGCGTCGATCGGACGACCGAAACCACCACCGTAGGTGGCAGAAATCAGGGCGCCATTGTTGAACACGTAGGCCGTTGCGGTACCAGCCGGCAAACCACGAACGCTGGAGAGCGACGGGTTCACATCGCCGGGAACGCCATGCAGGTTGGTTCCGTCGGTGACGAAGCCGTCAACAGCATCCGCGCTGTAGCCGGAGCTGACGCCTGTGGCTGGATCCAGCAACAGGGTGGCGCCAAACAACCCGCCCGTCGGGGGATCGATGTCGATGTTCGGATCGGTGATCCAGTAGCCGGCCGGGGTGCCGACCCATGCAGCGATGACCTGGGCGCAATTGTCCGGCACACCTGCGACGTGGGTGATGGCATCCAGCGAACCTTCGGTTGCATTGGTAACCACGCCCATTTCGATGATTTCGAAATGGCCTTCACGGGTACGTGCGAGACCGGTCGGGCCGCCGTCATCATACGCGCCGGAGTAACGGGCGTTGGTGAACGGCAGGTAGGTGCGACCATCCGGCAACTGGCCGAGGCCATTACCGGTTGCGCCCTTGATGTCCGGCACCGTGCACGAGTTGTCGTCGGTAAGCAGGTTGGCCTGCTCCTGGTCCGGCAGCTTGAACAGGTTGGCCGTCCACACGTCAAACGGCGACAGGTAGACATGGAAGTCGCGTACTTCGCGGCTGTTGTAGCCTTCAACGAAACGCACCTTGACAGCCTTGCCCTGATCGGTGGTGTTGACCACGGAGAACAGGGTCTGCAGGTTGTTGCCTGGCGAGTTCGAGTTGACGGTGTAATACGGGTAGATAAGAACCTGACCCAAACCATCCGGGTTCAGATTGACTGCGCTCGCGAGATTCGCGATGCCCACCGTACCGGCGATACCGGCGACGACGGCGGTCGTCAAGCTATTTCGCTTCATTACTGACACTCCTAAATTGACCACAGGGCTTTTGCTTACGGCTAACTTCTGTCCAACAGCAGTTTTGTCCCGCTTTTCAGAGGGCAGGGTTAGGCAACAGCGGACCAATCGTACGGCAAGGTCCAATGCGGTGCAATCCCTCCCGGGCAATCCACTTCAACCCGGCTTTCCCCTGGCACAAGACGATAAACCTGAAACGGGCAACGAGCCCAGAAAGCTCGCACTTGTCGGCACTATACCCGTTCCAAATCCCGGCGACCAGCCTCCTAACCGCCTTTGGTACCGGGCATGTTCGGGAGGATATACCACTTGCCGCGGGTCTTGATCCAGGTTTCCGTGACGAAACCCACAGAAGGGACTGCTCCCTTGACACCAGGCATATTGACATTTGAGTCAATTTGAAGGTTGACCACGCAGACCGTCGGTTTTTCGCACTTCTGGCTGTATGGCAGCACCTTGCTCCAGTGCACGGGCCTGTTGTTCATTTCCGCGGCATAGGCCTCGCGCGACTTGGTGGCGCGAAAGCCGGGACTCAGAAAATCATAGGCCTTTTCCGCCTGGTGATTGATCAGAAATTCCCAGCGCTGGATGGCACGCTGTTCGATTGTTTCCTTGTCCTTTGCCGATGGAGCAGTGTCGTCATCGGCAGCAATTTCCGTGCGAGGCGCCTGACTGGCACAACCTGCGGCGACCAGGGCAATCAGTAGAAATGCAATGTGGCGAAGCTGGGTCACGTTTTTCTCCTCAAATCATGGGGCGTCTTCGACCACTTCCGGCTCGGTCCGGTTCACTTTGTGGTTCAGGGGCACCAGTCCCTGGAACTGGCGCTTGTATTCCTCGGTGATTTCACGCGCATCTTCCGAGTTGTTCATCACCTGCGGGGTGATCAGGACAATCAATTCGGTACGTTGCGTTTCCTTTCGCGTACTTCCAAACAGTTTGCCGAGAATGGGAATTCGGCTGAGGCCTGGCACGCCATCCTCCGAGGTCTGGTCATCTTCGGAAATCAAGCCGCCCAACAGGATGGTGTCACCACTGTTCACGGCAATGCTGGTATCCAGGGTGCGCGTGTTGATGGGCGGATTGCCATTGACGGCACCGGCCACACCCGGTTTGCTGACTTCCTGGGATACCTCCAGATACACCAGCCCGCCGGGGTTGACTCGTGGCCTGACCTGCAGGATCACGCCCGTGTCCAGATAGGAGACCTGGCCAACCCCGGTTGATTGACCGATGTTCGGGTTGGTCACGCTGCCTTGGACCGCCCCGAGTCCGACAATGCTGGTCTGCTGCACGGGAATGCGCGTACCGACGTTGATCTGCGCTTCCTGATTGTTCATCACGACCAGTGACGGCGCCGACAGGACCTTGGCCTGTCCGTTGTTTTGCAGGGCACTCAAGGCCACCTGGAACTTGCTGTTCAGGTAAGAGGCAAAAATGTTGGAGCCGGCGACTGCGGGCGTGGTTGCCGCCCCCAACAAACCTCTCTGACGATCACTAGGATTCGGGTAGGGCCTGCCTTGGGGATTCTCATAGGTCGCACCGTAGCCTTCACCCATCAAGCCGGTAAACCACCATTTCACGCCGTACTGCAAGGCGCCGCTCAGGGTCACTTCGAGAATCTTGGTTTCAATGTGAACCTGGAGTGGGGCAATGTCCAGGCGGCGAATGGCACCCTGCATGGCATCCCATTCGGCTGGGGTGGCCATGACCAGCAACTGGTTGCTTTCCTCGACCGAGGTGATGCGGATGTCGGAATCCGGGCTGCTTGAGACTGAACCCGCCGAGGAACTCGATTTGGTCGTACTGGCGGCTCCACCCAGGCGGCTGGACCGCCGCGAGCCGGCACTGCCTGTTGCCGCATTGCCTCCTGCATTGCCGATGGTCGCGGCAGCAAGCCCAGGCGCGACCGAACCCGAAGTATCCGAGCGCCCGGAAGAACCACCGCCGGAGCTGCCGAGGAAGATCTGGCCCAGGTAGTCGGCCAGATCGGCCGATTTGATGTTCTTCACGTCGTAGACGAACAACTGGGTCGAGCTTTCATCACCGGCACGATCCAGTCGGTGCAACCACTCCTCGGCCTGCTTCAGGTATTCCGGTTGCGAGGTGATGGCGATGACTGAATTGGTACGCTCTATCGGCACGAAGCGGAACATGCCCGCCAAGGGCGATTCACCGGTAGCGCCGAAAATCTTTTCAAGCTCCGGCATCAGGGTTGCCACTTCCACCCGCTGCAGGTTGAAAACACCGATGGACATGCCCTTGAGCCAGTCGACATCGAAGATTTCGATGGTCTGGGCGTAATTGGAAAGCTCGGAAGCCGTGCCGGCCAGCACCAGCATGCTGCGCGCGGTATCAATGTTGATGAACGCCGTCGGCTTGGCATACGGCGTAAGCAGCTTGGCCATCTCCGAGGGAGAGACGTATCGCAGAGGGAAAACCCGTACCTCGTACCCATCAGCCAGTTTCGGCGATGCCAGCCTTGGGGTCAGATTGCCTGGCACTGCATCCTTGATCTGCAACACCGTGTAGCGACCGTCCTTGTGGATGAGGGTGTTGCCGGTCCAGGACAGCAACATCTCCAAAACCGACATGGCCTGGTCCGCCCGAATCGGCTTGGCCGTCGAGAACGACACATTGCCGCCCACGTTCGGAGCAATCGTATAGTTTTCCTGCAGCAAGTCGCCGAGGATTGCCTTGACCACCGCCTGGATTGGATTGTTCTCGAAATTGAAGTCGACCTGCCCCTCACCCGCGGGTTCAGGGGCTTTGCGCTTGGCAGCTTCCTCGTTGATGAACTTGCCGGTACCCACCTGGATTTCCGGCTTGGGTGCGGCAAAGGTATCCGGCCCTGTAGCGCTGACATCAAGCCCTTCGGAGTCTGTCGCCCTGGCCCCACCCCGACCGCGGGGAGGCTTTGCCATGTTGTCCGCGGTCAGCACCGACTGCCGCAGCCCGCCGGCCGAGTCATCCCGAATTGGCGCGCTTGTGCACCCTGCCAGCACGGTGAGGGCGAGAGCAGCCGCGAAATTGATAATTCTGGTTGCCACGTGAATCACTCCGTCAATTCTTCTGCTCGGCGGGGGAATTCCCGCGTTGCGCCCGCAGGCGCTCTGCCTCTTCGCGCATCTGCCGCCTGCGCTCTTCAATGCGTTTTGCCAGGTCCGTTTCTGCCGGGTCGCCGGCCTTGGGTGGCGCAACCTGTCCGCGGCCTACGGGCGCCTCTGCCGGGGCGCGCGGAGCTGGCGGCGCCTGCGCCGGACCTGCAGCCGTGTTCAACTCGATTTCTGCCGTCTCATCGCTGGCATTGCGGAACTTTGCCAGTCGCGGTTGCAGATCGACCAGGGTCCAGCCCGCCTGATCGCCCTGCAACGGCATTCCGACCTTGAGCGCAACGGTTTCGTTCCGCAGATTGTCACGCACCATGGCAATCCTGAGCTCACCGGTCGATTCCGTCTTGCGCACCAGAATCACCCCGGTCAGGGTTGCGTTCAGGGGCGCCGCCGGTGGCGCCTCGGCCGTCATGTCGCCGTCGCCCACCGGGCTCGGCTTGCGGTCCTCATTGAACAAGGGGCGGGTTTCAACATCGCCGAAGCCTGATCGCGGAGGCATGCGGAACGGTTCGCGATCAATGTCGCCGAGCAACTCGGGCGCGCCGGTTGAGTCCGCCGGCAGCCAGCCGTAGCCGCGACCGTAACCCGCCAATTGGACAAGGGCAGCCAGCACCAAAACCCCGCAGATGCCGGCGAGGCCAAGGGTCAGGTTGCGGGCGTGACGGATTTCCATCAGGGCGCCTTCTTTCCAGGTTGGCGCAGATAGCCGGAAAGATTGAATCGCACATCGAGTGGACTGGCCGTCCGCTTTGCCCCCGGCGGTACGTAGGTTTGCTGCTTGTAAATCATCAGTTCATCGACAAACAGATAAGGCTTTCCGCTTTCCAGGTCGTACAGGATCGACGCCAGCGATTCGAGGTCACAGCGCAATCGCGCCTGCACGACGACACGCTGGTACAGCTCTTCATCGCCGCCGCTGTAAGGCGTATTGCTGACCACGGAGCAGCGCTTGGGATCGGTCTGGTCGGTCTGCGACTGGCGCAGCCGGGTAATCAATCCCGCGGAAGCCGCGTTGGCATCGGCCTCGGAAAGGAAGGCCTGGTTTCCCTGCTCGAATGCGCGAACCTCGGCCAGCTTCTGTTCGATGGCCGGTCGCTCGGCGATGATGCGTGCGTAGCGTTGTTGCGCCTCGCGCAGATCACGCATCTGCTCGTAGTAGCTCAGGTGCGGAGCCACGAACCACCAGTGCACGCCGAACAGGTAAATGCACAAGGCGACGATCAGCAGCAACACAACCGCCAGCAGCCGCCCATCCTTCGGGCGCAATTCAAGGCGTGCCATCGCTGTCCTCCTTGGGCTCGCCATCGCCGCTCACCGTGGCTTGCGGCCCTGCATCCTGCGCATCCGGGCTTGCCTGTGCTGGAGTGGCGCGCCGGGGCTCCGCACTGATGGTGAAGCGGTCCTTGCCGGTACGCGGGTCCGGCTGGATCTGGCCTTCCAGCTTGGGATTGCCGAGGAATGGAGAATCCCCGAGCACATTGATGAGACTGGCGGCCTCCTTGCTCTGGCCCTGGATCTGGATCTGGTTGCGCTCAACGCTCAGGCGCTCCAGATAGGTGTCGTCATTGAGTCGGCCGGCCAGATCGTTGAGCAACGCGATGGTCAGCACGCCGTTGCGCTTTTTCTCCGAGAGGAAATTGGCGCCATCGATTGAATCCTGCAGGCTCTTCTTCAAATCCACCACTTCGCGCGCCGCTGCGGCTGCCTTGTCGACTTCCGCCTGCATGGTCTCCACCGCAATCTGACGATTGCCGAGCGACTCGGACATGTTGAACAAAAGCAGCAAGACGGCGGCAGCAGCCAAGCCCAGGTTGAGCGGAAGTCGCATGTCCCGACGCCGCGCCCGCTTCTCCACCGGCAGCAGGTTGATGCCTCGACGTGCGCCATCGCCGCTTGCCCGGCTACGCACATCCACCGCGTCGAAATCGATGGCCCCGCCGCCGAAGGATGCGAGCTGCGGATCCAGCAGGGTTTTCGGCAGGACGATCAACTCGACCCGCAGGCTGCGTAACGCGGAGTCACGCGCCACGATGCGGCTGTCGAAATACACCTGATCCGCCTTGAATGGAGTCTGCCGATCCATCTCGAAGCCGAGCACTTGGCGCAGGTTGTCCTCTGCCGCGGCAGGCAGGGTCAGGTTGCGGGTCAGCGTGGAAGCTTCCGGAATGCAGAAAATGGTTCGCAACGCAGGATTCTGGATGGACGCCTGCAATCGTCGGAATTCCGCCACCTGCGCTTCCGCGCCCAGGTTGCGTGCGATCCGGCCCAGTTCGGCCGTGTGGCGCTCGCGCTCGCGCGATACCACAAACTCCTCCGGGTCCTGCTCCACCAGCAGCGCCTCGCTGCTGCCGGCAATCACCTTTCGCCAGCGCTCGGGCAGGCAGGCGAGCAACTCCGTCCCCCACCAGTTGAAGAACCGGGGTATGGGAGTCTTGGCAAGGCGCATGCGCAGACGCGCCAACAGTCTGTCCAGGGCTTCTTTCACGGCAGGTTACGAGTTCTCGCCATCACGCCAGCGGAGCACGACAAAAGGTCGCCCCGCCGAATTCATCCCGCCCATGCGAACCGTTGCATCCAGCACGGTGCTCGCTCCGTTCGGGAGACTGGCACGGGATTTGACACTATACGTGAGCCCCCCACCATCCGCCATCAAGGGCGAGCCGTCGGGCATGGTCAGGCCTGCATTTCCCTGGCCCAACTGGCCGGGCGCCAGGGCCTGGCGCTGGGCAATCAATTGTTGTGCCTGCTCAAGGGTCATGCCGGGGATGGCCATCAATGCCTCGATCGGGGCATAAGCGGCACTCGGCGTGCTGCGCCCCGAATACATGGTGATGGCCGGTTCGATCTTGCTGTAAAGCTCATAGTTCATGCCGAGAACCTGCTGGATCTCCGACAGGGTTTCAAACGGAGCATTGCGCGGACCATAAGGCAGATCGACGGCCCGGTAGTCGTCGCGCTCGGCGCCATGCAGCGAACTCAGGTCATCCGGATCACGCCAGTCGACGATGGCATCCGCCAGTTCCTCGGCCTGCGGCTCCTCCACGCCGGCACCGACGAAGAGATTCTTGAGTCCCGCGGAATCCGCCGCGTTGATGTCGATCTTGCCGGAGTCATCAGTGATGCTCAGTTCCACCTGGATATCATCGAAGGTGACCGAATACGGACGCCCATCGGCCATCCATTTCTGTTCAGGGTCGGACTTGCTGAGTCCATAGACCGCAAGGTTCAACCCGGCTTCGGCGGCATAGCGAGCCCTGGTGGTATCAAACAGGTGCCTCGATTGCATGGCGTCGGTGCGCGCAATCAGGGCGAAGCTGCCGAGCACCACCGAAAGCATGGCAATCACCCACATCACCAACACGAAGGCAACACCCGCTTGCCTGCGCGCGCCCCTGCGGAACCTTGCGGATTGATGGTTCGTGTTCATCGTTCGGGCTGGGTTCCACGGGATTCGTTGGCCGGATTGGGCGGTGGCGGGATGTCATCGAAACGAACCCCGACTCCGCCCGACTGACGCGCCGCGCCTGCGCCCAGGACGAGGGGTATTTCCATGTCCGGCCAGCCTACCAAGGCCTGCGGGCGCATCTTGAGCGTGATACGGACCATGACTGGCGTCGACCCTTCCTCGTCCCAGTCATCGGACCAGTCTTCAAGCTCACCCTGGTCATCCAGCGTGCGGTACTCGAATTCACCGCTGTCGATCTGGTCCATCAGGATCACCGGTTCGACATCCGACTTGTTCAACTTTTCCAGGTCGAATCCGTTCAGCATTGCATGGGTGAACAGCAGTTGCTTGCCGTTGCCTGTATTGGCCAGCTCCAGGGTCTGCACGTAGGCTCCACCATTGGAGAGATAACCGGGCATGGGGGCGACAAACCGCATGAAGTCGCGGTCGCCCTGAAACAGGAGGTTGCCTTCCCCCCCCTTTTTCTCGCCAAAGGGCAAGGGCAGGATGCGACTGATCTGGTGGCGGATGAATTCCTGGGCGACGCGCAGGCGGTTGGTACGATCGATCAATGCTTCACCGGCGGTCATGCCCTTGACCGCAGAGCGGATGCCGCCGAATGCGGCAGCCAGCAACACGGCCAGCAGCAAAGTCGCAAGCAACACCTCGATCAGGGTGAATCCGGAAATGGATTTGTGCCGGCCCATGGCGCTCACTTGCGGCGCCCTTCTTCAGGCGCGGCCCGATTTGCGCCTTGCTGTCCACCAGACAAATCCACCGGCCCCATCGAACGACCCACACGACTGCCGCCGGAGGATCGGCGCTCCGCCATGTCGGAACCGGCAGTGCGCAATGTGGAGAAACGCGCGCTGTGCTCATGACTGCCATTGCCCCAGGTGACCCGCAAATCCACATGGAACAGATCGATCTGTGGCAACTCCTGACCGGAAGCCGCAGCCAGGGCCTGGCCTGCATCCTGGGAATGGTCACCGGCGCTCACCATGATGAGTTGCGGGTCAATCTGATCGATCTGCATTTGCCAGCGGAACTCGCGGTCGAATTCGCCACTGCTGCTGCCTGCCTCGACCGGCTCGCCGATGCCCACGTTGTCCAGCAGGGTTTGTGCCCACAACGCCGCCCGTGTTTCGTCACGCGACTGCCGGGCGTTGTGCAGCGACTGGGTGAGGATCTGCATCAAGGCACCAACCGCAATGGCGAAGATCACGAAAGCCGCGATCATTTCGATCAGGGTGAATCCACGTTCGGCTTTGGGCAGGGGCTTGCGCATGATCCGAACGGACCGCGCGGCCGCGAGGTAGTTCGTCACCGCTTCGACTCCGACTCGTCCAAGGTGACTTCCCCGGTCAGCCAGCCCACATTGATCCGCCATTCGCGCTCACCGAGCACGACTGCGATGTTGCCTCCGGTGGAACTGCCGTCGGGGAAAAAGCGGATGCCGCCCGAAGTGTCGCTGACCAGTTCCTGCTGCGCCGTGGTCAACCGCAGCTTCATGTTCTTGGGAAGCTCCTTGCTGGACTTGCCAGGCGCCTGGTAGGTGTTGTGCTCGAGGTCCAGGGTCAACACCTTTTGCTCGCCCTTCACGATGGCCTGCCCACGCGTGTAGCGAAGCGCCGCCACCAGATCGCGGCTTGCAGCCTGGATGCGCGCCCCTGAAAGACTCTGGGTGAACGAAAAAGCCACCACGCTGGCAATGATGCCGATCATCACCACCACCACGATCATCTCGATCATGGTGAAGCCGGCTGAACGGCCTGGATTCGGCATGACCAGCCGTCCGGCTGTTGAAAGCGGGGATTGGGGATTCGGGAGAGCCGGATTCGCGGCCAACTTCTCACTGCCGGCAATTGCGCAGCCAAGCATTGTCGCGGAGGAGCGCGGAAACCTCACGTTGCTATTTCCGAATCCCAAATCCCGAATTTCGAATCCCGGCCCCAATCACTCCCAGCTTCCGTAGTCCTTGTCCTGGCTGTCGCCACCGGGCTTGCCATCCTTGCCGAGGAAGATGATGTCGAAATCACGACCGGCATCGCCCGGCTTCTTGTAGACGAAGGGATGGCCGAACGGGTCCTTGAGGTCGGTGTCTTTCGCGTACGGCCCCAAGCCTTCGCGCTTGGTGAGGTCCTCCAGCGAATTCGGGTAGGAACCCACGCTCATCTGGTATTGCTCAACGGAACCGGAGAGCTTCTTGACCTGGATCGTGCCGGCTTTCCACTTGCCGCCGCCGAAGGTGTTCATCATGCCGCCACCGACAATGGTGATGACGATGCCAAGCAGCACGATCACGGCGATCATCTCCATGAGGGTGAAACCGGCTGCGCGCGGCAGCGGGCGCATCGTGCGCAGGTTGGACTTGTTCATTTTCGTGCTCCTCATTGAATCGAACTGGTCAAGGTCAGGATCGGCAGGATGATGGCCATCATGATGATGGCTACCACCACGGTCATGACCACGGTTGTCACCGGCACCAGGGCAGCCAGCAGGCGCTCCAGCGTGTTGCGCACCTCCACGTCGAAGGTGTCGGCCACCTTCAACAGCATGGTATCCAACTCGCCGGATTCCTCGCCCACGCTGATCATTTGCAGGGCCAGTTTCGGAAACTGTTTGGATTGACCGAGTGCAAAACCCAGACCACTGCCGGTTTTCACTTCTTCCGCGGCCTTTTCGACAGCCAAACCCAGCGCCGCGTTCCCCATGACATTGCGCGCAACGGTCATTGCGCCCAGCAGGGGCACCCCATTCTTGAGCAGGGTGCCCAGGGTGCGGGACAGCCTCGCCGTTTCCAGCTTGCGCAACAACTCGCCAACAATGCGGGTTCGCAAAAGGCGCTCGTCGATGGCCATTCGGGATTCCGCTTCGGCCATCTGGCGACGCAACCAGGCCACCAGTACGAAGATTCCGAAGAGTATCAGCGGCCAGAAGGTTTGCAGGGCGGAGCCGACACCAACCACGATCCGGGTGAGCAAGGGGAGCTGCACGTCCATGTCGGCAAACATCTGCTCGAATTGCGGCACCACCACGACCAGCAGCACAAACAACGACACCAGCACCATGCCAACGAGGAATGCCGGGTAGATCAACGCGTTGATCACGCTGGACTTCAGCGCACGCGAACGCTCCAGGTAATCGGCCAGGCGGCGCAACGTGTCTTCCAGTGATCCGCCCGCTTCGCCGGCGCGCACCATGTTCACATACAGGCGCGAGAAGGTGCCGCGTTCCGCTTCCAGCGCATCGGACAGGGTGGCACCGCCGCGCACCACGTCGCGAACGCGCTCCAGCAGATTGCGCGCCTTTTCGCTTTCCGGCAGGTCGAGCAGGATTTGCAGGGCGCGATCCAGCGGCTGACCCGCGCCGAGCAAGGTTGCCAACTGCTGGGTGAATTGCACCACCTGCGCATCGGTCAGGGTGGGCTTCTTCAGCAAGGCAGCCAACAGACCCTTCGATTCAACGCTGGCCGCATCCCGCACATCCAGCGGGATGTTGCCGGCATCCTGCAGCTTGTTGACGACCTCGTCGTGCGAGGCCACATCCATCTGGCCTTCGAGCACTTCGCCGGATGGCGTGATCGCCTTGTAGTGGAACAGGGTCATGGCTGGATCCGGGATTCGGGATTCGAAAATCGGGATTCGGGTAAAAGCCCGGACTCCGGAATGCCAGCCGCTCGACAATTGAAATCCGGGATCAGGGAATTGCAGGAGAAAGGGCGCATGGAATCACGAGTTGCACCCGCGTTTCCGAGTCCCGTGTCCCGCGTCCCTATTCCCGGCTTCACGACTCACCCCTCCTGCGTGACGCGCAGGATTTCCTCGATGGTGGTCTGGCCGGCCAATGCCTTAGCCAATCCGTCTTCGTACATGGTGCGCATGCCATCGGCGCGCGCCTGCGCTTCAATCTCACCCATGCCCGCATGCTGCATGACCAGGCGCCTAACCGCGTCGGTCATGACCAGGAACTCCATGATCGTGGTACGTCCAAAGTAACCGCTGGGATTGGCCTGGCTTCCAACCGGCTTGTACAACTGGATCGGGCGCTTGCTGGTCAGCTTTTCGAGACCGAATTCGCGAATCACTTCCGGCAAGGCATCGTAAGGCTGCGCGGTTGCCGGATCGAGGCGGCGCAGCAGGCGCTGGGCAAGAATGCCGTTCACCGTCGAGGTCAGGAGATAATCCTCGACGCCCATGTCGAGCAGTCGGGTGATACCACCGGCGGCATTGTTGGTGTGCAGGGTCGACAGCACCAGGTGGCCGGTCAGCGCCGACTGGATCGCGATCTTCGCGGTTTCCAGATCGCGCATTTCGCCGATCATGATGATGTCCGGATCCTGGCGCACGATGGATCGCAATGCATGCGAGAAGTCGAGTCCGATCGCCGGCTTGGCCTGGATCTGGTTGATACCCTCGATCTGGTACTCGACCGGATCCTCGACGGTGATGATCTTGACGTCCGGTGTATTGAGCTTGCTCAACGCCGTGTACAGCGTGGTGGTCTTGCCTGATCCGGTGGGGCCGGTCACCAGCAGGATGCCGTGCGGCAGTTCCAGCACCTTGTTGAACTTGGGCAGGAATTCGTCGGTGAAGCCCAGGGTCTGGAAATCAAACACCACGGCTTCGCGATCCAGGATACGCATCACCACCGATTCACCGTGCGAGGTCGGCACCGTGGATACGCGCAGATCGAGCTCCTTGCCCTGCACCCGGATCATGATGCGCCCATCCTGCGGCAGGCGGCGCTCGGCAATGTTGAGCTTGGCCATGATCTTGACGCGCGAGATCACCGCGGCAGTCGATGCCGCTGGCGGTGATTCCACTTCATGCAGCACGCCGTCGATGCGGTAGCGCACCTTGAGCCGGCTCTCGAAGGGTTCAATGTGAATGTCCGATGCACGCTGCTCGACCGCGCGCTGGATGACGAGGTTGACCAGGCGGATGACCGGCGCTTCGGAGGCGAGGTCACGCAGATGTTCGATGTCATCCTCGCTGCGCGCGTTGTCTTCGCTCAGGCTTTCCACGATCGAGCCCATCGCCGAGCGGCCCTGACCGTAATAACGCTCGATCAGGTCATCGATGTCCGGGCGCAAACCCACACTGAGCGATACCTTGCGCCCGGTCGCCAGGGCAATGGCTTCGAGCGGATAGTGGTCGGCCGGATCGGCGATCAACAGCTTGACCTCGCTCTCGGTCTCGCCAATCGGGACCACGTGATGATGTTTGAGGAAGCGCACCGACAACTGCACGTTGGCGGGCGGTGATTCCGGCAGGTCCTTGGAGGCCAGCAAGGGCAACTGCATGACCTCGGCCACCGCATCGGCCATGTCGCGCTCGGAAACCAGGCCAAGCCGCGTCAGCAGCGCGATCAGTCGTCCCGAAGGGTCTTCCTCGTGCAGCCTGCGACCGCGCACCAGATCGGTTTCCTTGAGGCGACCCTTGGCCACCAGAAATTGGCAGATGCGCTCATCCAGCGATGTCCCGCCGGGCGCCTCGGTCAATGCATTTGCTGTGGCTGGCTCGGCCATGACCGGCATTGTCTACTCCTGGGTTCCGGTGCTTGGACCCTGGTTCGCAGAGTCTGGTTCCTCGGCCGGGTGCACGAGGCTATCAATGAAACGACGGTTCAATCCCAGCCACAGTGCCACCGGGACCACCGCTGGCAGGATGAGATAACCGAACTGGTAGCCCAGTGCAATCACATCCGGTGAAATACCGGCTTTGGTGATGGCGTTGGCACCGGCTGCGCCGGAATTGAACGCAATCATCTTGAAGGCTTCTGCCACCACGCCGAGGGCCTGCGCAATCCAGATCACCGACAGCGCAATGGCAAAGTGAGCCAAGCGCGTACGCACCGAAATCGGGGTGGCCATCGCCAATCCGCTGAACAGCGGAAGTGAATAACCGTACAGCAAGGGGTTCTGCACGAGGACGAGTTCACCAATGCCGCTGCGCCCATCCGGGGCCACCTGATTCACCAGCAGGTGCGTGGTGACCTCCATGCTGTGACCATTCTGGACCACGTCGGAGAACAGGTCCGGCC
>SHNG01000134.1 GCA_004295005.1 Gammaproteobacteria bacterium | reverse complement strand
CCGTTGGGAAACATCACCACCAGGATGCCGCCAAAGCCGGACATGAAGGGAACCCATGCGGGCTTGTCGCAGCCGAGTTCGGTTTGCAGGTTGCGTGCCCAGAAGCCGTGCTGGTAGCGGAACTTTGCAAGGTGCGCGACCTGCAATCCACGCTGCCGAGGATCGCGTTGCAGGGCCTCATCCAGCATTGATCGATCAAGCAGCGCCTGGCCATCGATGACGCCATGATCCAGCGCGAGAAAGCGTGCCAGCTTGACCAGATCATCGGCATGCAGGAACAAACCCCAGCCGAAAAACGCCTGGGCGTAATCATCGTAGGTGCGGCGCGTGGTGCGCGCGGTAGCGCTGAGCTTCAACGGCGCGTAGATGTCGGCATCGACCACGTCGCTGAAGATGTCCTTGCCCTGTTGTCCGGGTTGTTGCCTGAGCAAGGTATTGAGGCCAACGCCGAGCAGGAAGGTATCGGCGGTGTGGTAGACCCAGGTCTTGCCCGCGTCTTCGTGGCGCGGGTAAGCCTCGCAACTGAAGGCGAGCTTGTGCGGGTAGTCTTCCGGATTGAAGAACTGCACGATCCTTGCCGAATCCTCATCGGCCATGTAGCTGGCCGAATCGTAGTGTCCGGTATCCATGTCGAGCAGATTGAGCAGATTCACGCCCTTCCAGGAGTCACTGCGGCAACCGGTGGCTGGAACAATGCTGGCCGGCGTGTGCTTGCTGCCCGGGAACAGCTTCTCCATGCGCATCAGCGCCATCGCGCCCACCACGGACTTGGCTACGGAGTACGATGGCACATCGAGCACCTCGCAGTACGGATAGTTGCCATGCCGGGTCGGGCAATCCGACACGTAGTGGATGCCCTTGAAGTAAACCCCGTGGCGGGTGCGCGAACTGTCCGGTGCAGTGGCAAGCCTGGACACTTCCAATCCGGGAAATTCGCTGGCCAATGCCGACAGCGGCCGGGTCGGCAGGCGCGCAGCCACTTCGTGCCGGTAACCTGCGATCAGCTCTTGCGCATCGGCCACCGTCCGCGGCGCATAGTGCGCCTTCAGCCAGCCCCACATGTCGCGTTGCAGGTAGAGGCAGGTCTCGCTGCTGACCTGCATCGCCGCGCGGCCCACAATGCGCTTGTCGTCGAAAAGGAACATGAAGACGCCGTTGTGCGTGCAGTTGGCGTTCTTCTGGGTCAGGGCAAACGGAATGGCGGCACGACTCAAGCCCTTGTCGCCGGGTTCATCCCACACGCGGCCAGGTTCGAGAATCACTTCCCACCAGGCATCATTGCCACGGATTGGTCCGCGCTGTGCGGGAATCAGTGCATCGCCATCCTGCACGAATGAGAATTCCAGATCCCCGGGAAAGTTTTTCGATGCCTTGATGCTTTCGGCGCTCAGGTAGTCGGTGTTGGCCACCCGGGTACGCTGCATGGGCTTGCCGGAAAGTCGGAGCCTGCCTTCGAAACGATGCGTCGGCGGCCTTGCGTCGGCACCCGGCGCATAGGCGGACAGATCCACGCTGTTGCGATAGCCGCCGGACAGCATGGACCGGTGGTCGAGTAAATCGCGCGCCCAAGCGGATGCGGCACAAGCAAGCAGAACCAGACACAGCAGCGCAGGCGCCTTCACTTCAGATTTCCCCGATGCACACGTACTTGAGTTCGGTGTAGTCGTCGAGGCCGTACTTCGAGCCTTCGCGACCGGTTCCCGACTGCTTGATGCCACCGAACGGTGCAACCTCGGTGGAGATGATGCCGGTGTTGACACCGACGATGCCGCATTCAAGCGCCTCGGCCACACGCCAACTGCGCGCAAGATCACGCGTGTAGAAATAGCCGGCCAGACCGAACTCGGTGTCATTGGCCATGCGGATCGCATCGGCTTCGGTGTCGAAACGGAACAGGGGTGCCACCGGGCCAAAGGTTTCTTCCCCGGCAATCAGCATGTCCGTGTTGACATCGGTGAGCAGGGTCGGCTCGTAGAAGGTGCCGCCGAGTGCATGACGCTTGCCGCCGCACAACACCCGCGCACCCTTGCCCACCGCGTCGGCCACGTGCTGCTCGACCTTGGCCAGGGCAGCCGCGTCAATCAGCGGGCCTTGCTCGGTTTCCCCGGCAAGGCCGTCACCGATACGCAGTTTCTTCACCGCATCGGCCAGCTTGCGCGCGAAGGCGTCGTACACACCTGCCTGCACGAACAGGCGGTTGGCGCACACACAGGTCTGGCCGGTATTGCGGTACTTGCTGGCAATGGCGCCCTGCACTGCCGCATCGAGATCGGCATCATCGAACACGATGAAGGGTGCATTGCCGCCGAGTTCCAGCGACACCCGCTTCATGCCGGTGGCACACTGCGCCATCAACTGCTTGCCGACCTCGGTGGAGCCGGTGAAGCTCAGCTTGCGCACATCCGGGTGAGAAGTCATCGCAGCGCCAATCGCACGCGATGAACTGCCGGTGACGATGTTGATGACGCCGGGCGGGATGCCGGCGCGTTCGGCAATCACGCCAAAGGCCAGTGCGGAGAACGGCGTCTGCAAGGCCGGCTTGCACACCACCGTGCAACCGGCAGCGAGCGCGGGGCCGATCTTGCGCGCGAGCATGGCCGATGGAAAATTCCACGGCGTGATCATCGCCACCACGCCGATCGGTTGGCGCAGCACCAGGATGCGCTTGTCGCGCGCGTGCCCCGGAATGGTGTCGCCATACATGCGCTTGGCTTCCTCGCCGAACCATTCGAGGAAACTGGCCGAGTAGGCGATCTCGCCGCGCGCCTCGGCCAGCGGCTTGCCCTGTTCGGCGGTGAGGATGCGCGCCAGGTCTTCCTGATGCCGCAACATCAACTCGACCATGCGGCGCAGAACCTGTGCGCGCTCCTTTGCTGTTCTCGCCGACCATGCAGGCAGAGCCTCGTGCGCCGCGGCAATCGCCGCATTGGTTTCATCGGCGCCAAGGTCAGGCACGGTTCCAATGGCCTGCCCGCTGGCGGGATTGGATACGGTACAGCTCTTGCCTTTTGCCTGATCGAGCCATTGGCCATTGATCAGGCATTGCGTACGCAGCAGATCGAGATCGGTGAGACCGGGGATGCTTGAAACGGCATTCACGCTGAAACCTCCTGTTGATCGATCCGCTGTGCGGCCATGAAGGCGGCCATGGCAGAAACTGCCAGCACCAGCACGCTCAACCAGATCAGCAAGTCGAAATTGTCGGAACGCAGCAGCAGCCCGGCGAGCAACGGGCCGGACGCCAGGCCGCATTTGGAAACGAAACCGCCGAGGGTCGCCAGTCGACCACTGGAATCAAGCTGCGAAATCATGCCGAACAAGTACGGCACCACAAACGACCAGGTGATGGCGGTGCCGATGTTGGCGATGAGGAAAACCAGCGGATTCGAACTCCACAGGAATCCTGCCGTACCCACGAGGGTCAGCAGGAAGGCGGCAAACAGCGGACGCAAACGACCGAAGCGTGCGCCCATGACGATCACCAGCACGGCGCCGGCGGTGCCGAGCCAGGTGGCCCATCCCAATGCATCGCCAATGAAACCGCGCTCCAGTTGCGCGTGCTCGCCGAGCCGGATGATGAACGCGGCCAAGGCCATGTTGCCGGCCTGAAACAGGAACAAGGCCAGCAACGAAAGCAGCACGACGGGCCTCAGGTAGCGGGTCGGCGCTTCGGCACGATCATCTTTCGTCCCATTGCCGGTCAACGACTTCGGCACGGCGAGCATGGAAACGAGGGCCAGCAGGGTCAACCCGGCCAGCACCATGAACAGGATGCGCGCACCAAACTGCGGCACCAGTTGTGGCAGCAACATCACGCCCAGTCCACCCAGCGCAAACTGCAACACCAGCAGCACGCCAAAGGCACGATCCGGTGAATGCAGTCGCGCCATCACCGAGTAGACGATGCCCACGCTCATGCCGGCAATGACGCCATGCACTCCACGCACGGCTGCGAGCAGGACGGGCGCATGGATCAATGTCGATGCCAGGTCGAGGGACATCATCACCAGGAACAGGGCCAGCAGGGCGGGCCGCCAGCGGATGTGGCGCACGATAAACACCGCGCACAGGCTGCCGAAACTGGCGCCATAGATGTTGGCCGATCCCACCAGGCCCGCTTCGGCATTGCTGAAGCCGAGTCCGGTGATCAGGCCATCGACGATGGCCGACATGATGTTGATGTAGAAGAATCCGGCGGTTGCGAGCAGGGCAAACAACAGGTACAGCCAGAGGCGATCATGGCGAACCACGCCCACGCCCTCTGCATGAGCTTGCATCTGCGCCTGAGTCACGCCGGATCTCCCTCGATGTGGATGCCGCGCGCGCGCAGGGCATCGCGCAGGGGTGCAAGTTCACTGGCATAGCGCTTCCACAGGCCCACCGAACTCGAGTAGATCGGCTGGCGCACCTGGGCTGCGCTGGCTGTCAGCGACGGCGAGGAATTTTTCTCGAAAGCCAGGCATTGATCCTGCCAGGGCATGTCAATCCACTCGACCAGGCGTCGGCTGGCCCCTTCCTGATCGGCGACCAGCTCTTCGTAGTCGATCTCAATCATGCGGCCGGCTGGCAGCACCTTGCGCCAATGCTGCATCAATCCGTCGTAGGCCAGCCAATAACGCGCCAGGTCGTTTTGATCGTAGGAAAACGGATAGGCCATGCGGAACAGGGTCTTGTACATCGCATAGCCCACGTCCATCGGATTGCGGCGCACATGGATGATGCGGGCAGCGGGCAAGGCGGCGGCAATCAGTCCGAGGTAGAGGAAATTGACCGGCGTCTTGTCGATCTGGCGTGCCCCGCCATCGGCATCGAGGTGCGCGCAATAGCGCTGACCCAGCGCAGCAAAATCAAGTTGTGTTGATCGCTCCACCAGCTCGGCCTTGCTGCCGACCGCACCAGCCATGCCGACCAGGGCCATGGCCAGGTCGCTGGTCTCACCGCGACTGCCGACCTGCGAGTGCGAACTCAGGATGCGATCAACCAGGGTGGTGCCGCTGCGCGGCAGGCCGACGATGAACAGTGGGCGGGCATCGGCGTGCCCGGTGTGCGTGCGCTCGAAGAACTCCGAATCGAAGGCCTGCGCGATCAAGTGCATGGTTTCGATATCGTCTTCCACCCGGTAACGCAGCAGCTTGCGTCGCGTATCGGCCGCCTGTTTGAGCGCGGCGAAGGATTCCGCATGTTGGCCGATGTCCTCATATTCCTTGGCCAGCGCATAACCCAGCGCAACCCGGTCGGATACTGCCGGTGCAGTTGCCTCAAGACGCGCCTGGAGTTCGCCAATGTGATTGCTGGCGGGCGTCTGCCTGCGCAATGTCGAGCGGTTGTACCAGGCATCACTGTCACCGGGCTTCAGGGCAATGACGCGATCCAGCGCCGTCTCGGCCTCATCGAGCTTGCCGAGCGCGATCAACGCCGTGGCATGGTTGTAGATGATCGCGGCATTGTCGGGTTCGCGCTGTCGCGACGCACGCTGGCAGCGCTCCGCCTCGACGTGCAGACCGAGCACGGTGTAGCGCTGGGCAATATCCTGAAGCAGGCGGGGTGGATGACGTGATGCCTCGGCTTCCAGGGCTTGCAGGTTTTCAATACAGGCCTGCTGCCTGCCGGATGCGTGCAACAGATCGACATCCAGCATGCGCGCCGAAACCAGACCGGGATGGCGGGCGAGGACGTGATCCAGAACGTCCCGTGCTTCGGCAAGTCGAGACTGGGCGCGCAAGGCATGCGCCAGCAGCACACCCAGTTGCGCAACATCCGGCGCATTCGAGAGCAAGGCACGCGCCGCTTGCTCGGCGGCGCGCGCCTGCCCCGTGCCGAGCAGGGCCTCTATCCGGTTCAGCGCCTGCTCGACGTCCCGCGTTGGCATGTTCAATCGTGTTGGCACCCATCGACGTGCTGGATCAGCATGGGGTACTGATTGCATCACAGGATCGGTCCACTCCCAAGATTGTTCATGCCGCCCCCAGGATTCTTCAGAACCGGTAGCTGGCCGTCACACCGATGGTGCGCGGCAAGGTGACCAGTGCCTTGGAGCCGTTGCCGTAGTAGTTCTGGTCGGGCGATGTACCCATGTAAAGCTCGGTGTAGACGCCGTTGACCGCATCGGTATTGCCGATGTTCTTGATCCACAGCGTGGCATCCCAGTTGTTTCGGCTGTAGGTCATGGATGCGTTGACGATGGTGTAGGCATCGAGGTCCACATCGAAGCGTGGACTCAGGCTCAGTGCATTGCGCATGTCCGACTGGTGGTAGATGTCGCCGCGGATGGTGAGCAAGCCATTGGCCATGGGGATGCCGTATCCGGCTGATGCATTGAAGCGATGCTCGGGTGCACCCGGCAGGCGATCACCCTTGTAGCCGACCAGGTAGGCACCATCGGCCGCCACCGCGTCGGCTTCCAACTGGGCATCGGTGTAGGTGTATCCGAGTGCGTAGGTGAATCCGTCGCCGGCGCTGCCGGCAAGCTCCAGCTCGATGCCGCGGGTGCTGGCTTCATCCGCGTTCTGCACGGCGAAGAATCCCCAGTTCGTGGTTGAACTGTTGATTTGCGGATCTTTCCAGTCCACGTAAAACACGTTGGCGTTGTAGGTCATGCGCCCGACTGCGCCCTTCACGCCGAGCTCGTAGTTGCGCACGGTGTCGGCCTTGTAGGTGGTCCAGGCCGGATTCTCCGCAAAGTTGCCGGTGGTCGGCGTGCCATTGGTGCCGCCACGCCGGTAACCTTCGGAAATGGTCGCGTAGAGCTGGTTGGATGGCGAGAATTTCCACGACACATTGCCCTTGAACAGGGTATCGCTGTCGCTTTCGCTGCCACTTGAATCCGAGCTGTCGATGATGGCTGAGTACAACCCCGTGGTCTGCTGCACGCGGGTATCGGATTCATCGCGGAAGTGGCGGAAGCCGCCGGTGAAATCGACGCTGTCCGTCGCGTGCCAGGTCAGCTCACCGTAGAACGCGGTTTCCTTGAACTTCTCGCGCTGGCGATAGAGGTAATCCTGGTCGCTGACCACCGCATCGGCGAACGCCGGATAAGCGGCATCCCACCATTGCTTGAAACCGCGCAGGAAACTGTCCTGCGAGCTGCGCCGCTTCTGGTCCTGGTAATACGCACCGAGCACGTAATCGAACTGCTCGCCGGCATTGGACGTGAGGCGCAATTCCTGGGTGAAGGCCTTGTCGCCGTAGGTACGCACGGCCGAAGCCATCGGCCGCGGATAGTTGTAGTAGAACGAAGCCAACCAACCGTTGCCGGCATAGAAGCCGGTGTTCTCGCTGGTGATGTCGCCCTCGTGGTTGTAGCTCGAGGTGCTGGATGTCAGGGTGGCAAAGCCGAGGTCGATGTTTGCTTCAAGGCTGGCCAGGTTCACATGGCGATCAGCCGGCTCAAGCTGCGCCGAACCGACTTCGAGATCGCCATAGGGAATGCCAAAGCCATCCGTGCCGAGCGAAGTTCCGCGGCGGCCGCCAAACCGATCGGCCTGCGCCATGTAACTCAAGGTCAGGTCAAAGGTGTCACTCGGTCGCCACAGCAGGGAGGCGCGACCGTAGGACTGCTCGACCGTATCGGCATCTTCCTTCACCCGATAGGATGCAGCCGGATCAAGAATCCCGGCCGGTGCAACCGGAATGCCCTGGCCATCGAGCACGTAGAGATTGCGGTAGTCGGTGATGCCCGGGAAATCGTTGATCGTCGTGTTGAGGCGGATCGCCAGGGTGTCGGCCAGCGGAATGTTCAGGGTTGCCGAAGCGGATCCGCCGATGTCATCCGAATGCTTGACGCTGGAACCGCTGAGGCTGACCCGACCGCTGAAGGCTTCGGTGTCCGGTTCGCGAAGGATGAAACGCACCGCGCCGCCCAGGGCACCGGATCCGTACAAGGTGCCCTGCGGTCCGCGCAGGATCTCGACACGCTCGATGTCGGACAGCAGGAAGTTGGCGAACAGAGGCGTCTTGTCAACGTAAGTGGCCACGGTTGCGGCAGCGGACACCGCGTAGTCGCCGAGCGCGGAACTGTCGACATTGAGGCCGCGGATGCGGATGCCGCTGACCACGCTGGAATTGCGCGCGCCGCGATCAATGACGCCGACTCCGGGAACCGTGCGCATCAGTTCAGCGGTGTCGAGAATGTTGGCTTCCTCGATGCTGTCGCCGGACACCGCGCTGATGTTGTATGGCACGGCAAGGATGTTTTCCTCGCGGCCTTGTGCGGTAACCGTGACCGGTGCCAGTTCCGTTGTCTTGTCCTGTTCCTTGTCGTCGTTGTCGGTCTGCGCGAAGGCCTGGGCCTGCACCAGCAGGGCGCTGGCAATGGCCACGGCAAGCACCGTGTGTCGTGGTCTGCGCAATTGCATCAGCGCATGGTTCGAGGTCCTGGAATTCATGTTTGCGTATCCCCCATTTGGATGTTGCGTAACGATTCGGCAATTGCGGGTTTCAGAGTTGCGTTGGCATCTCAAGCGGGCCCAGCGCATCCAGCGCAGGCGATTCCGCCCGTGCTGCGCCATAGGCGGGGTAGATGATCGGGTTGTCGCGGAAACTCTTGAGCGGCTGGCCGAGCCCGTGCCAGCCGCGCGCGCGACAACGGCGCAGGTAGGCGAAATCGACTTCAAACGGCATGATTTCGCGACCCACGCCGGCCTGGTAGATGACCTCGCCGCCGGGACCGCAGATCACCGACTGGCCAACACCCAGCTCGCCGGCGACATTCACGTCGACGAAGTAGCACTGGTTGGTCATGGCGCTGGAACGCGCCATGCAGATCTCGACATCGCGATCGATGGTGTTGGTCATGGTGGGATGCAGGATCACTTCCGCACCCAGGCTGACCAGCGAGCGGGTGGTTTCCGGAAACCACATGTCGTAGCAGATCGAGATGCCGAAGCGCCCGGCACCCGGCACATCGAACACGACGAATTCATCTCCCGGTGCGATGCGGGCCTCATACGGATAAAACGGAAAGATCTTGCGGTAGCGGGCAATCACTTCGCCCTGCGGATTGATCACCGGCGTGGTGTTGTGGACCGCCCCATCACGCAGTTCGTAGAGCGAACCCGGAATCAACCACAGGCCATGCTCTGCGGCCAGGCGACACAGGCGCTGCTCGGCATCGCCGGGCATGCATTCGGCATGGTCGAGGCCTGCGCCAAATCCGCACAACTCCCCGGCGAGGATCATGCGCACCCACGGAAAGCGCCGGGCCACGCCGGCGATCTCGGCGCCGAGCTTCTCGAGGTTGTCACCCGCCGTAAGCGCAAGCTGGAGTCCGGCAATGCCAAAGGATGTTGATGCGCCCGCATGCGGGTCGGCGTGTGTGTGCTCGGCCAAGGCTGGATCCGTCGTGTTCCGATATGCAGACGACGTTAGCGCCAGATCGAAAAGCCCAGTAGTGACAGTTGCAACCCGGGTTTGGGGCCAGTTGCAGCCGCGCCGCCTGCGCGGGCATGCGCGTTCAGCGCGACGTTGCCTTGCGTCGCGGCTTGCGCAGGATGATCGCGGTATCGGCAAGCAAGCCGTCATCGGCGTACCAGCGCAACTGGTCGCCATCAATGACGATGCGGAATCCGGTGACCTCGGCATACGCCCAGCGCTGCCATTGGCGGCACCAGTGATCGCCTTCCACCCACCAGCGACCCTGGTCACAATCCTCGCCGGCGTAGCCGGCACTACCGGCCAGTTCGCCGTTGGCACGCACCTCCAGCGTGGCCGGATCGCCGTAGACCGTGCTGTAGAGCAGGGTTGCCCCGGCCATTTTCCTGCGCAGGGCTGCGCCACGAAGGGGTGACTGCGCGTCATCTTCGATGCGGCGGGAAGCCGGGCTGAGATCACCACGGATCAGGCGCGACAGCGCCCTTACTCCTTCGCGTATCTGCGCCTCTTCGATGCCGGTGACGCCCATGCACAGCACCTCGCGTCCTCCATCAAGCCGGGTTGGCTCGACCAGCACGCCGATCGCCGCCGCGTTTCGCGCAAATTCACGGCTGTCCATGTGCGGCGGCAAGCTCACCCAGTAGGCACTGGCACCCGGCAAGGTGTGGATGCTGACCTGCTGGTGCAGGTAATGATTGAGTGCGTCGCGCAGTGCCGTGCGCCTCGATTCGAGCACGCGCCCACTGCGCAGCAAGGCCGCCGAGTAGTGTCCGAGTCCGATGAAGTATGACCATGCGCGTTGCAGCAGATTCGGCAACTGCGCGCCCTGGATGTGGCGCAACTGGCGCAGGCGTTCAATGAAGTCGGCGTCGCTGACGATCATGCCGGGCGCCTCGCCACAGGAAATCGCTGGCGCGAAGCTGCCCACGTAAACAACCCGGCGTCCGTTGTCTATCGCGCGCAGGGCTGGCGCCAGGTGACTGCCATCGCGCGCACCAGCCGGCATGTCGTGTTCTACCAGCACCGCATTGGCCGCGGCGATGCGTGCAAGCAGTTGGCGTGGACGTGGCGAGTTGGCGGCATAGCTGCGCTTGCAACTGCCCACCACCACGGCGCCGTCGGGCAGGGGTTTGCCATCGTGGGCATCGAGCATGGACAAGTCGGCCTGGCGATCGCGCATGCGACGCTCGAACTCGGCATCGACCGGAGCCTCCAGCACCACCGGCGTGCCGCGTCCAACCAGCAGGCTGCCAACCAGTTGCAGGGCTTGCCGTGCGGAAAGCGTCAGCAGCACCTGTTCGGCGTCGGCATCGATGCCACGCATCGGCAACACCTTGCTGCGCACCTCATCGACGAGACCTGCATCATCGCCTTCGCCGACGCTGCGGATGATGCCGTCAATCTCGTGGCGGGACGATGCCAGGCGCAGCGCTTCACGCCATTCGGAGTTGGGAATCAGGCTGGAATCAACGCAACCGTCGATGAAGGGATACGGATATTGATGCCAGTTGCCTGGACAACGGAAACCGCGGTCATCCGGCGCCGCCGGCAGGCGCTCCAACAGCGGACCCGCAGGCGCAGGCGCGCGGCTGGCCACGGCTATGCGCACGCTGGCCACTTCGGTTGCCACGAAGATGCCACTGCGTGCGCGACTGACGATGTGGCCTTCGGCAAGCAAGGCGTCGTAGGCGAGGCTGACCGTGTTGCGCGACACGCCGATACGTTCGGCCAGGCTGCGCGACGAGGGCAAACGGCGACCGGGGCGCAGCACGCCGCGATGAATGGCGTCAATCAGCTTCTGGCGCAACTGATGCTGCAGGCTCAGCCCGTCGGTCGGATCAAGGACGATATTGAGGTCATCCATGGAGCGTGGATCGCGCCTGGCCTTGGACATCATGGCGATGTTCCCAGCATAGCAGCGTGAGCCGCGTTACCTTGGCAGGTTGTTGAAAAACGTTGGCGAGGCAGCCAGCGCAAGGCAAAAGAGGGCGAAAAAGCGCAGTTTACGTGGCGTAAATGAGCATTTTGAGCCTCGCTTTTAACGCAGCGATGGCAACGCAGGTAGTTTTTCAACTGCCTGCCAATGCCTGCTCCAGCAATGCCATGCCTTCGGCCAGCACCTCATCGGTGATCGTCAATGGGTACAGCAGGCGTACGGCTTCGCCCTGGGCGCCACAGCCCAACACGATCAGGCCCAGCGCGTGCGCACGCTTGATCACAGCCTGGGCCGCCAGCGGATCGACCGCGTCCGCTCCGCGTTCTGCCAGCAGGTCGAACGCAATCATCGAACCCAGGGCGCGCACATGGCCGATCGGGCGTAGATCGCTGCGCGCGGCAAAGGCCAGCAACTGTGCAACAACATGGTCGCCCAGAGCCTGCGAACGCGCGCACAAGCCTTCTTCCTCGATGACATCGAGCACGGCCAAGGCTGCTGCGCAGGCAACGGGTGAGCCTGCGTAGGTGCCGCCGAGACCTCCCGGATCAACCGCATCCATCACCTCGGCGCGACCAATGACCGCCGACAGCGGAAAGCCGCCGCCGAGCGCCTTGGCCACAGTTATCAAGTCAGGACGGATGCCGGAATGCTCGATGCCGAACAACTTGCCGGTACGGGCAAATCCACTTTGCACCTCATCGGCAACCAACACGATGCCGTTGTCATCGGCAATGCGGCGCAGTGCCTGTAGCAACTCCGGCGGCGCGATATGGAATCCACCCTCGCCCTGCACCGGTTCGATGATGATCGCGGCCACCTCATCGGCGGCAACATCGGTCTTGAACAATTGATGCAGCGCCTTGATGCTGGCATCGACGCTGATGCCCTGGTGCGCAACCGGAAATGGCACATGGAAGACTTCCGGCGGCATCGGCCCAAAGCCGCGCTTGTACGGTGCGGTCTTTCCGGTCAGCGCCATGGACATGAAGCTGCGTCCGTGGAAGGCGCCGGAGAACGCGATCAGCGCGGAGCGGCCGGTGGCCTTGCGCGCAATCTTCACGGCATTCTCAACCGCTTCGGCACCCGTGGAAAAGAAGATCGAACGGGCCGCTGAACCCAGCGGCGCCAGATTGTTCAAGCGCTCGGCAAGGGCAATGTAGGATTCATACGCCGTGACCTGGAACGCGGTATGCGTGAAGCGGTCGATCTGCGCATGCGCTGCCGCCATCACGCGTGGATGGCAATGGCCGACATTGAGCACGCCAATGCCACAGGCAAAGTCGATGTAGCGCCTGCCTTCGACATCCCACAGTTCGGCATGCAAGGCCCTGTCTGCAAACACCGGCAGGGCGGTGGCGACACCGCGTGGAACGGCGGCCTCGCGTCGCCCCAGCAAATTGGCATTGTTGGTCATCATTTCACCTCGGCTCAGGTGCCAAGCTTGCGAACCGCGGGCCACGGCGCATAGGGCCAGAATATCGACGGCCATGGAGCCAGATTGAACTGCAATTGTCGCTACGATGCGTCTGCAATCGAGTTTTCCATGACAAGGCTTGACGACATGCACGAAGCGAATACGCCATTGGCCGGACTCAAGGTGATCGAGCTGGCGCGCATCCTGGCCGGACCGTGGATTGGCCAGACCCTGGCCGACCTGGGTGCGGAGGTGATCAAGGTCGAGGCGCCGCAAGGCGACGACACCCGGCGCTGGGGCCCGCCGTTTGTGCGCACCGCCGATGGATCGGACGGTGATGCCGCCTATTTCCACAGTTGCAATCGTGGCAAGCGTTCCGTGATTGCCGACCTGCGCAGCGGGGACGGGCAAGCACTGGTGCGCAGCCTGGTTCGAGATGCCGATGTGCTGATCGAGAATTTCAAGGTCGGCGGCCTCGCAAAGTACGGCCTCGACTACGCCTCACTCGCGGCGTTGAATCCGCGTCTGGTCTATTGCTCGGTTACCGGCTTCGGCCAGGATGGTCCATACGCGGCACGCGCCGGCTACGACGCCATGATCCAGGCCATGGGTGGATTGATGAGCATCACCGGCGAAGCGGATGGCCTGCCGCAGAAGGTCGGCGTCGCCATCGGTGATCTGTGCGCGGGCTTGTATGGGGTAATTGGAATCCAGGCGGCACTGGCCATGCGCGAACGCAGCGGCCACGGCCAGCACGTCGACGTTGCCTTGCTCGACACCATGGTCGCCATGCTCGCCAACCAGAATCTCAATTACCTGGTATCCGGCAAGGTGCCCACGCGGCTGGGCAATGCGCACCCCAACATCGTGCCCTATCAGGTGTTTGCCGTGCGTGATGGCCACATCATGCTGGCGGTGGGCAATGATGGCCAGTTCCTCAAGCTGTGCACACTGCTCGGAATGCCTTCGCTGGCCGCAGATCCGCGCTACGCCAGCAACGCCGCTCGCGTGGCGAACCGCGAAGAACTGGTGGCCTTGCTCACCGACGCGCTGTCCACGCACTCACGCGATGCGCTGCTTGCGGAACTCGAAGCCCAGGGCGTGCCGGCTGGACCGATCAACAGCATCGACCAGGTATTTGCCGATCCGCAGGTGCGCCATCGCAAGATGCAACTGCAACTGGACGGCGGAAACGGCAGCACCCTGCCCGGCGTGCGTACACCGATTTGTTTCTCGGCTGCCGAGCTCGCCCTGTCACGCCGCGCGCCGCGGTTGGGTGAACAATAAGGCCGGGAATGGAGAATGGAGAGTAGGCAATGGCCCAAGCGAAGTGCGCTTTGCTCCTGCCCTGGCCTGCTCTTTGCGATTCCCGAATCTCTTCTACCGAGACAGTGAAGTCTCCCTCTCCCGCTGGCGGGAGAGGGTTGGGGTGAGGGTGGAGCGCAGGTCGAAGCCCCACCCTCACCCGCCGCTATGCATCGGCCTCTCCTTCATGCCCTCGGGGTACGCCAGCGGGAGAGGCGGAAAAGCAACGCTTCCCAATCCCCGCGTCCCGAATCCCGAATCCCGAATCCCGAATCCCGGCTTCCAGCTACTTCGCTTTGACCAAAGCCAAGGTCATGTCGAGCATGCGGTTGGAGAAGCCCCACTCGTTGTCGTACCAGGAGAGCACCTTGACCAAGGTGCCGCCCATGACGCGGGTCTGGGTGGCGTCGTAGACGCTGGACAGCGGGTTGTGGTTGAAGTCGATGGACACCAGCGGCTTGGTGTTGACCCCGATCACGCCCTTGAGCGGGCCATCGGCGGCGGCCTGCACGGCGGCATTGATTTCCTCGACCGAGGTGGCCTTCGCGGCAACAAAGCTCAGGTCCACGACCGAAACATTGATGGTCGGCACGCGCATGGCAAAACCATCCAGCTTGCCGTTGAGTTCGGGCAGCACCAGGCCGACTGCGGCGGCGGCACCGGTCTTGGTCGGAATCTGCGAATGCGTGGCCGAACGTGCGCGACGCAAGTCGGAGTGGTAGACGTCGGTCAGCACCTGGTCGTTGGTGTAGGCGTGGATGGTGGTCATCAGGCCATGCACGATGCCGATCTTCTCGTTCAGCACCTTGGCCAGTGGTGCCAGGCAGTTGGTGGTGCACGACGCATTCGAGATCACCTGGTGCGCAGCGGTGAGCTTGTCGTGGTTGACGCCGTAGACGAAGGTGCCGTCCACATCCTTGTCGCCGGGCGCGGAGATGATCACCTTCTTCGCACCTGCGGAAATGTGCGCGCCGGCCTTGGCCTTGCTGGTGAAGAAACCGGTGGATTCCAGCACCACATCCACGCCGAGATCGGCCCAGGGCAACTTGGCCGGATCACGCTCGGCGCAGACCTTGATTCGATCGCCGTTGACGATGAGATCACCGCCATCGACACCGACTTCACCGGGGAAGCGGCCGTGCGCGGTGTCGTACTGGGTCAGGTGTGCATTGGTTGCCGCATCGCCCAGGTCATTGACGGCGACGACCTGGATCTCGCCATTGCGCTTGGCCTCGTAGAGCGCACGCAACACATTGCGACCGATACGACCATAGCCATTGATGGCAACCTTGACAGACATTGCACACTCCTCGAATGCGTTGGCGGAAATACGGGTGACGCGGGTTGTGTATTGTAACGGCCCCTTCGGTTGGCCGCACAGCACCACTTGGATGGGACCAATCCAGGACACCATCCGCAGCCACTGTCCGGCCCTGCGCCCGGCGCACTACACTCATGTCAAAGCAACCGGCCCCGATCACATGAACCCCGAAGTCCGCAGTTTCCATCATCAGGATACCTTTACCTGGTCGCATGTCGTGGTGGATGCCGCCAGCCGACACGCCGCCATCATCGACCCTGCGCTGGATTTCGATCCGGTCACCGGCCAGATCGAAACGGCCAGCGCGCAACGCCTGTTGGAATACATCGAAACCACCGCCCTGCAGGTGGATTGGATACTGGAAACCCATGTCCATGCCGATCACCTGACCGCAGCCGCCTGGCTCAAGGATCGACTGGGCGCTGCAGGAACGAGCCCACGCATCGGCATCGGTCGTGGCGTGCTCACGGTACAGCGCACCTTCAAGCAAAAGCTTGACCTGGGCGATGAGTTCGCCGCCGATGGTCGCGAGTTCGATGCCTTGTTCGACGATGGCGCCGAAATCACCATCGGCAATCTCTCAGGTCGCGCGATGTCCACTCCAGGCCACACCGCGGACAGCCTGAGTTACCTGTTCGGCAATACGGCCTTTATCGGCGACACCCTGTTCGCGCCACGCAGCGGCAGCGCGCGCTGCGATTTTCCCGGCGGCGATGCACAGGTGCTTTTTGATTCGATCCAGCGCCTGTATGCCCTGCCCGATGCCACCCGCGTTTTCCTTGCCCACGACTACCCGCCGGAAGGCGAAGCTCCGCTTGCGGAAACCAGCATTGCTGCGCAGAAGGCGGGCAATATCCATGTGCGTGCAGGTGCCACTGCGTCGGATTTCGTGGAAATGCGCAAGGCACGCGATGCCACCCTGGGCATGCCCAGACTGTTCTGGCCATCAATCCAGACCAATTTGCTGGGCGGGCGATTTCCACCCGCCAACGCACAAGGCCAAAGCTACCTGAAGATGCCACTGGGCGGCGAGGCGCTGGAATCCCTGCAACTCAAGCCAGCGCCTTGACCCGATCAACCACCGCTTCGGCAGTGATGCCGAAATGGACGTACAGCCTTTCCGCCGGTGCCGAGGCGCCAAAGCGGTCGAGTCCTATCACGTCGCCGTCGAGGCCAACGTACTTGCGCCAGAAGTCGGTAACACCGGCTTCGATGGCAATGCGCTTGCGGCACCAGTCCGGCAACACGCCTTCGCGGTACTCGATGGGCTGTGCATCGAACACCTGGGTGCAGGGCATCGAGACCACGCGTGCGGCGACGCCCTTGTCGGCGAGGATGCGCATGGCCTGCATGGCCACTTCCACTTCCGAACCGGTCGCAATCAGGATCACATCGAACTTCGTGTTGGCCGGGTCCGACAACACATAACCGCCGCGCGAGATCTGTTGCACCTGTTCATCGTCGCGTGATTGATGCACCAGCGTCTGGCGCGAAAACACCAGGCACGAGGGACCGTCATTGCGCTCGATCGCACACTTCCATGCCACCGCCGATTCCACCGCATCGCAGGGACGCCACACCGGGTTGTTGGGGATGTAACGAAGGCTGGCCAGGTGTTCCACCGGTTGGTGGGTGGGACCGTCTTCACCAAGGCCGATGGAATCGTGGGTGTAGACATGGATCGCGCGGGTCGGGATCAGCGCACTCATGCGCACCGCATTGCGCGCGTAATCCGAGAACACCAGGAAGGTTGCATCGTAGGGAATGAAGCCGCCGTGCAAGGCCAAGCCGTTGGCAATCGCACCCATGCCGAATTCGCGCACGCCGTAGTGCACATAGTTGGCGGTTTCGCCACCTTTGACCACATCCTTCGAACCTTTCCAGATCGTCAGGTTGGAGCCGGCCAGATCCGCCGAACCGCCAATCAATTCCGGCAACAGCGGGCCATACGCATCCAGTGCCATCTGCGAGGCCTTGCGCGAGGCGACCGCCGGACCTTCCACCTGCAACTTGGCAATCCAGGCATCGACGGCGGTTGAAAAATTTTCGGGCAGCTTTCCGCTCTGACGCCGCTCGAACTCCGCGGCGAGCTCGGGATGCGCGGCGCGGTAGCGAGCAAACAAGGTATTCCATGCGGACTCGCGCTCGGTGCCCTTGGCCTTGGCGTTCCAGCCTGCGTAAATGTCATCGGGAATCTCGAACGGCGCATGGTTCCATCCGAGCTGCGCGCGCGCGGCGGCAACCTCGTCCTTGCCCAGCGGCGCACCATGGCAGGATTCCTTGCCTTGCTTGTTGGGCGCGCCGAAGCCGATCACGGTCTTTGCACAGATCAGGGTCGGCTTGACTGAAGCCGTGGCCTGTTCGATGGCGGTCTTGATCGCGGCCGGATCGTGCCCGTCAACTCCGCGAATCACATTCCAGCCATAGGCCTCGAAGCGCTTGGGCGTGTCGTCGGTGAACCAGCCTTCCACTTCGCCATCGATGGAAATGCCGTTGTCGTCCCAGATCGCAACCAGCTTTCCGAGGCCGAGCGTACCGGCCAGCGAAGCCGCCTCGTGCGAAATGCCTTCCATCAGGCAGCCGTCGCCGAGGAAAACAAAAGTGCGGTGATCGACGACATTGAATCCATCGCGATTGAAACGCGCCGCCAGCACCTTCTCGGCCAGCGCCATGCCAACCGCATTGGCCAGGCCTTGGCCAAGTGGGCCGGTGGTGGTTTCCACGCCCGGGGTTTCGCTGGCTTCCGGATGCCCGGCGGTTTTAGAGTGCAGTTGGCGGAAGTTTTTCAGCTCCGCCATCGGCAGGGCGTATCCGCTCAAGTGCAGCAAGGCATAAATCAGCATCGAACCGTGGCCGTTGGACAGCACGAAGCGGTCGCGGTTGGCCCATTTCGGATTGCCCGGGTTGTGCGCAAGGAAATTGTTCCACAAGACCTCGGCAATATCGGCCATGCCCATCGGCATGCCCGGATGACCGGATTTCGCGGCTTCAACGGCGTCCATGGCCAGCGCACGGATGGCGTTGGCGAGTTCTTTACGGCTCGACATGATTCAGACCCGACTGGATGGCGCGGCGGACCGGCTGGCGGCCGCGAGGGGTGCGCATTGTCGCCGATCAGGACCCGATTGTCTGGTTGAACACCGCGCCACATCGCCCGCGCGGTCATGGCGCGACACCATCAGGCAGCCCCGGATCAGCCAGGAAGGCTGTGCACAGCGGGCCTGACTATTTACTGAACTATGCAGTTTGGTATTTGCCCAATGCACCCCATCTGATGGGCATCGGAACTCAAGTACGGCCCTCAAACCGGCCCCTCTGCAAGCTCCGAACCCGCGCAATGCCTGGCCTTGTGCGGCTCTGACCTCGAAATACAGGAGTTGAAGCACCATGAAAAACACACTGTTGGTAATTTCCCTCGCCGCTGCCGGCCTTGTTGCCGTCCCCGCCCTGAGCCATGCCGCCGAAGACAAGGGCGGATTCTTCATCAACGGAAGCGTGGGCCAGTCCGACTACAGCAAGAGCATCTACGACGACACCGACACCGCCTACAACGTGAATCTCGGCTATCGCTGGGCGCTGTCACCTTCCTTTGCGCTGGGCATCGAGGCAGGTGCGGCCAATCTCGGCACATGGTCGCCCAAGGACAGCGCGATCGCTGCCAATCCCGGCATCAGCCTGCGCGACAGTGAGTTGAAGGGTTGGACCCTTGGCGCCAACGCCCACTACAACTTCACCGACAACTGGTACCTGAGCGGACGCGCCGGATTGTTCCGTGCCGATGCCGAAGGCGATCTCCTCATCGACGGTGCGGCGGTTCGTGCCGATGGCAAGAGCACCGAATGGTATGCCGGTGCAGGTGTCGGCTACGACTTCACCGACAACTTCAGCGTCGGCCTCAACTACGACTACTACAAGACCGACGACAATGGCTTCAAGGTCGACCCGGGCGTGATTTCCGCCAGCGCGGAACTGCGCTTCTGAAACCGCAGCCGGTTCTCCGCAGTAGCCATGAAGACAGCGCAGACCAGTCCGGCAACGGGCTGGTTTGCCTGATGAAGGAGACGCAGCGGGTGCGGCGGCCTATCGTCGCCACTGCTCCAGTTGCATGCGCACCGGCGCAGTCGCATGGAACGCGGAACCCAGATCGGAAACGGACGCAACCAGTGCCTTCGCCTTTTCGGTATCTCCAGCACGTTGCTGCAGGCGGGCGAGATCCAGCGCGTAGCGCAGGATCAGCGGATGATGATCGCCCCAGGCCCGGCGGATCGCGGCCAGGGCCTCTTGGCTTGCCTTCAGGGCAGCAGGCAGATCGCCGTCCTGTTCCGCGATTCGCGCGTCGAGTGCATCGCGCAGGGCCAGTTCGCGGTCATCCCAACGGATATCGCCAGCCGCCAGTTGCGCCAATTGCCTACGCGCGGGTTCAAACCGGTGCTGGTCAAGCTGGCGCTCGACATCCAGCAAGATGAGCTTGACCACGTTGCGATGGGTTGCATCGTGGCGCTTGCGGAAGCTGGCCAGCGCCTGTGCGGAGAGAGTTTCGGATTCGCGGTACTCGCCGCGCTTTTCAAGCAATCGGCCCAGGTTGTATTCGGCACGCGCAACCATGGGACTGTCCACGTCCTGGGTGGCCTTGCGCACGGCCAGCGACTCACGGAACAGCGGCTCGGCTGCCGCGTAGTTGCCCATGTCCTCGTATGCCGAAGCCAGGTTGTTGAGCGGAAGAGCATAGGCGCTGGATTGCTTGCGCCCCTTGCGGGCCAGGATCGCCATGCATTCACGATACTGTTCGGCCGCTTCGTCGAAGCGACCAAGATCGTGCAGCACAGACCCCAACTCGTTGTGCGCGGATGACACCTTCTCGCTGTCCGCCCCATACAGGTCCAGGGCCAGGGCCAGATGCTGGCGACGCAACTCGAGCGCACGCAGGCGATCACCACTCTCGGTCAGGGCGCGCGCATAGTTGCCCAGGCCGATTTCGTAGTCGGGATTGTGCTCGCCATTGGCCTTGCGCTTGATTTGCAAGGAGCGCTCGAAATAAGCGAGCGATTGCGCATAGTTCCTGCGTTCGCGCTCCACCAGGCCGAGGTTGTTGAGATTGCCCGCAACAACGAGGGCATCCTCGCCGAACAGGCGCTCGCGGATGGCCAGTGAATGCAGCAGCACGCGCTCTGCCTCATCGTGCTCGTCGGCATGTTCCAGCACCACGCCCAGGGTGTTGAGTGAATCGGCAATCTCGGCCGACTCCGGTGCCGTGTGCTGTTCGCGAATACGCAAGGACTCTCGCGCCGCCTGCTTTGCCTTGCTGGCCGGAAATTCGTTGTTGCTGTAGACAATCGCAAGCTGGCTGAGCACTCCTGCGGCTTCCAGCGGCTTGTCCACCCGTGGGTCCTGGTAGAGCGCAGCCGACTTGGACAGCATGTCCACCGCGCGCTGCGGTTCACCAATGTAACGGTAGGCCGTGCCAATCACCGCCAGCATCCTCGCCTTGATCCCGGGCTCATCGTTGAGCTCCTTCTCGATGCGTTGCGCGCCCTCGTCGAGCACATCGCGCGCACTGATCTGGCGATTCTGGTTCAGATCCGGATTGGAAACGTTGAACACCGAGACCAGGAATTCGCTGGCACGCTGCGCGGTCTGCGCCTCGATGTGGGCTGCGGCCTCGGCGGCGCGCGCACGGTCGCGCTCCTGCGCGAGTTGCCAGGTAAACGCCGCGGCGCCGATCAGCATGACCAGCGCGGCGGCGAAAGCCGGCCAGCGCCTGCGCACAAGGCGGCTTGTGCGGTAAGCCAGGGTGGGTGGCCGCGCGCCCACCGGGCGATGCTCAAGATGGCGTTGCAGATCGAGGCCCAGTGCCTCGGCGGACTCGTAGCGCTGCGCGGGATCATTTGCCGTGGCCCGCTGCACGATGGCGTCCAGATCACCCCGCAGGCGCGAGCGCCACGGCATGTCGGCAGCGAGCTCACTCGGTCGCACCTCGGCCTTGCCCAGCAAGGTGATGGTGTGGTCTTCGGCATCCACGCGCGCGCGCCGACCGGCCAGCAGTTCGAACAGGATCAGGCCCAGCGAATACACGTCGCTGGCGGTGCTGACCGGTTCGCCACGCAATTGCTCGGGACTCGCGTACAGCGGCGTGATCCATGCGCCTGCCGACCTTGCCTCGCGCGAGGCGGGTTGCTGATCGAGAGCGCGCGCAATGCCGAAATCCAGCAGTACCGGCGTGCCATCCGCACGCACGAGGACATTGGACGGTTTCAGGTCGCAATGCACGATGAGGCGTTGATGGGCAAACTGCACCGCATCACAAACCCTGCGGAACAGGCGCAGGCGGGATTCCAGATCCAGTCGCTGTCCGGCACAGTGACGCTCGATCGGAATGCCCTCGATGTGCTCCATCACCAGGTAGGGCTGCCCACCCGGAGTCGCGCCACCATCAAGCAGGCGGGCGATGTCCGGATGCTGCAACCTGGCCAGGATCTGCCGTTCGCGCGCGAAGTGCAGGAAGGTTTCCGCGTCGGGCACGCCGCGGATCAGCTTGATCGCGACACGCTGGTCGAAATGCCCGTCGCTGCGTTCGGCCAGGAACACCGCGCCCATGCCACCGCTGCCGATCTCCTTGAGCAGGCGCCAGGAGCCGAGGCTGTCGCCGGCGTGCAATTCCAGCGTGTCCTGGGACGTATTGCCGGAGCGCGGCGATTGCCCGTCGCGCCATGCAGAGGTTTCCGCATCGGCCATCAGACGCGCATCGACCTCGGCAATCAGCAGCGGATCCGCGCCCAGTTCCAGCAGGCGTTTGTGTCGTGCCGATTCGGGCAAGTCGCGCACTTCGGCCTGCAGCCGACGAATGGTTTCCTCGTGTGCGTCGCCGCTGTCCACGGAACCTTCAGGTTTGGGTCTGCGTCGAAGCAACTCCGTCCGCATCGCCGCTGCCATTGGACACTACCACCGCCGCGGCCAGATCACCGGTCACGTTGAGCGTGGTGCGGCACATGTCGAGCAGGCGGTCGACGCCGAGGATCAGGCCGATGCCTTCGGCGGGTACGCCGACCATGCCGCAGATCATCGCGATCACCGGCAGTGATCCAGCCGGCACACCCGCGGTACCAACACCACCGAGGATGCACACCAGCATCACCACGACCTGCTGGGTCAGGCTGAGATCGATGTTGAAGAACTGGGCAAGAAACAGCACGGTGACGCCTTCGAACAGGGCGGTACCGTTCTGGTTTGCGGTGGCTCCGACGGTCAACACGAAGCGCGCAACCTTGCGCGGCAACTTGAGTTCCTCATCGGCCACCTTCAGGGCGGTGGGCAAGGTGGCATTGCTCGATGCGGTGGAGAATGCCATCACGATGGCTTCCTGCGAGCCACGGAAGAAGGCAATCGGCGACATGCCGCCAAGCCAGCGCACGCTGATCGAATAGACGATGAAGAAATGGATGGCCATGGCCAACAGGGCAACGCCCACATAGCCGGCCAGCTTGGTCAGCAGTTCCCAGCCAAACGCCGCGGCAAGATTGAACACCAGGCAAGCCACCGCATACGGAGCGAGGCGGATGACCAGGTGAATCAGGGTCATGCAGATCTCGAACACGCCTTCGACGACATCCTTGGTCTTCTGCGCCAGCGGCGAGCGTGTCAGCACGATGCCGATGCCGAATATCAACGCGAAAAACATGACGGCCAGAATGTCGTTGTCGGCCGCGGCGCGGATGACATTGGTCGGCACGATGTTGAGCAACAGATCGATACCGGAACCCTGCGTGGCACTGCTGGCGACGATCTTTTGCGCATTTTCGCTGGCGTCGCTGAGCAATTGCTGGGCGACCGCGGGATCAACCCCCGCACCGGGCTTGAACAGGTTGACCAGACTGATGCCGATGATCACGGCAATGGACGAAACACAGAGGGTGAAGGCCAGGGTTTTCCAGCCGACGCGGCCGAGCGAACGCAGGTCGCCCATTTCGGCAATGCCAACCACCAGTGCCGAGAACAACAAGGGGATGACCAGCATGAACAACAGGCGCAGGAAAATCTTGCCGACCGGTTGAGTGACCCATTGCATCAGCCACTCCACCCAGGCCAGGTGTGCACCACCGCTCCAGTGCACCGCAAGGCCGGCGCCCAGACCGAGCACAAACCCGATCAGCATCTTCGTATGCAGTGCCATGCCGGTCCTTGTGCTCATGCGCGCACCACGCGCAGGGTGTTTCCCGTGCAGGACAAGGATGGTCGGTGTGCCGTGATGACTCGGTTCATGGGGAGTTCTGCTCGCGCGGCCTGCGTGGAGTCAGGCCCTAGCCCGCATTATTCATGAACGGGCGCGGATGATCGAGGAGGATTTTTCGGCAAGGGCAAGGCGCGCGGAGCCCCAATGGTGGTTCCATTGGGGCGACAAGCAACGCAGCACTTGGCGCAAAAGACCCGCGAGGGCCGTGCCAGCAGGGAAACGCAACCGCACAATCTGTCATACCAGGCAATTACTGCTTGCCGTTGCTCCAACTAGTATTCGGGCGTTTTTCTCCGACGTTCGTGAACAATACGGGCTCGTGTGCCGCATGCGTCGCCGCCATGAAACCGATGCTGTTCAACCTGCCTTGCGCGAAGGCGGGTAAAGCGGCGGCAGCGCGGAGGCCGACGCGGAGTCATTGGTTGGCTGAATCCAGGCGAGACCCGAGCGGAACGCACGCGCCAGATGCGAGGCGACGCCATCGGCACTGTCCCCGGCATAGCGCACGCGTTGTAACGACTGGATGGCCTGGCCTTGATCGGGATCGGACAGCAGACGTGCGAGTTCACCGAGATTGTGTACGCCCGAATTGTGCAAGCGCGCCCAAGCCAGCAGGGTCCGTTCCGCCTCAGCCAGATCGGCCATCGCGCACGCGCGCAGGAAGGCATCGCGCCCACCGCCGCCGAGTGCAGCGGACACTCGCATTGGCTGTGGATCCGGTTTGCGGCGTGAGCGCCACCACAGCAGCACGGTCGCCAGCCACAACCCGGCAAATAGGAAGCTCAACCAGCGCCAGCGCTGTGCCGAGGTCGTATCCGCTGCACCCGGATAAATGATCGGTGTCGCATTGGCCACCGGCGCAGGAGTGGCGGAGGTCGCGTCACCTGCCGAGGATTGCCCGGCAGCCGGGTTGCTGCTGGTGCCCGCTGCCACGACGCGGACGGAATGCTCCGGCAACACCGCCGTTTCCATGCGATCGTTGCTGGTGTCCCACCACTGCACCCGCATTTCCGGCAGAACCAGCGTTCCCGGCCGGGACGCAACCACGGCGAATTTTCGCGTGCGCTCGCCATACAGCCAGGTGCCATCGTCACGGGTTCGCGTCTCTGATTTGTCCGCATAGACATCGGCACCGGCAATGGGCGGCACTTCCAGTTCCGGCAACTGCTCAAAGCCCAATCCCTGCGCACGCAGCTTGATTGTGCGCGTCAGGGGCTCACCGAGCGCGACCTCATCAGGCAGCGTCGTTTCATCGGTGATGCTCAAGGCTTGCGCCGGCAGCCACGGTGCATTGCCCCAGGCCACGGGCTTGCCACGCACCTCGATATCGAGTTCCTCGGATCGCGCGCTGACCGCGCGGCCACGGCGGAAGAAGCTGCCCGGATCGGAGTTGTCCAGGGCGCTGCCGCGAAAATTCAAGCCCGGTATTTGCAGGGTTCCGCTGTGTTCCGGCGTGATTGCGTAATTGCGTTCCAGCACCTGGTAGCGCCGGCCATTGAGGTTGGTCGCGTATTGCTTGTCGCGCCCGAGTTTCTGCACATGCGCGGAATCGATGGCTGGCTCATCCAGCGCGCCTTCACTCAGATCCACCGAAAAGTGCAGTTTGACCGTGAGTCGGATCTGTTGCTGGACATACGGCGAGAGGGGTTCCGCATTCACGGTGATGAAGATGGCATCACCTGCCGCACCCTGGCGCGTGGTTGCCGCGGGCGTTACCACCAGAACCAGCGGCTGCGTCTTTGCCGAGCCGATGTCGAAAGCCGGAATGGTGAGGCTGCCTGCATGTTTGGGCTCAAGTCCGATGGCCCAGACCGTCTTCGAACTGGCACTGCCATTGACCAGGCTCATCTGGCGACTGGACTGCGTGCCCAGGGTGTTGAAATCGGAGTCGAGCACGCTGAAATCCGGCTGGCTCGCGCTACCACCCTCGACTTCAACGTTGAGGGTGACGGTTTCGCCCAATTGCATGGTGTTGCGATCAAGCCAGGCGCGCGCACTGCCAGCGGCCTCGGCGCTGATCGGCACGATCAACAGCAAGGCCAGCATCATGCAAATCCGGAATTTCATCACTGCCCTTCTCCGCGCTGGCGTCGTTCGTATTCAAGCTGGAACTTGCGGCGCAACAGGCCGCCCGGATCATCCGGCACACGTTGCAGCCACTGGTTGAGTGCCTGTCGTTGTTCGTTCTGCGCCTGTTCCTCTGGACTCGGCGCTGCCAGCGCTTGTCCGTCGGACGGCTTGTCTTCAAGCGCCTGGTCGATGGCTTGCGACAGAGCTTGCTGCTGCGCCTGTTGCTGCTTCTGCTGCTGCGCAGAGGTATCGTTCGATGCTGGCGCCTTCGATTGATCGGTGCTTGCGTCCTTGCCGGAATCCTCGTCTGCAGCCTGCGAAGGCTGCCCGGCATCTTCATTGGCCTGTGCATTCTGGTCCTGGGTTCCGCCTTCCGCGGATTGCTCCCCGGGTTTCTGCTGCGATGACTGTTGGTCGGAATCCTGCTGTCTGGATGTGTCCTGATTCCCACCCTTGGAGCCGGATTGCTGATCCTGCTGCGACGCATCCGAAGCGCCGTCGCTTCCACCGGATTGCTGTTTCTCCTGCTGGCCCTTGTCGCCCTGCTGGTCTTGCGACTGCTTCTTCGATTCCTCCTGCTTGCGCTTCAGCCAATCCTCGACTGCCTGCTTGTTCGCCTTGGCGTCCTCCATTCCGGGATCCGTCGCCAAGGCCTGCTCGTAGGCTGCGATGGCATCTTCGTACTTGCCGGATTTGGCCAGGGCATTGCCGAGGTTGTAGTGCGCATAGGCACCGCGGGTTTGACGCCATGCGGACTCCGCTGCCGAAAAATCCTCTGCCCGATAGGCAGCGCTGCCGCGCAATGCCGGGTCGCGCGCCAGGGCTTGCGCGCGCGCGGCATCACCCGCGGCCAAGGCCTGTGCCGCCTGCTGATCGGCCCGCAGCCAGAGGTCGCGCAATTCAAAGGCCTGCGCCTGCGGGGGCGACGCCAGCGCCAGCAGGGCCACGCTCATCAGCCAGCCGCGACGAAAGGCAAGCAAGGCCAATGGCAGGAGCAGGAGTACCAACCAGGGACCGCGATCACGGAAGCGCTCGCTGACGGCTTGGCGCGTGGAGTCGCTGGTTTGTGCCTTGCCGAGTTCGATGCCGCCAAGCAACAGGTCGATATCGTGATGATCGTTGCCCAGGGTGGCGTAGCGTCCGCCGCCCGCACTCGCCAGTTGCTCGAGTTCCACCTGCGCAAGACGAGGCAGCACGATATTGCCGTTGGCATCCCGCAGGAATCCGCCCTGGGGCAAGGGCACCGGTGCACCCTTGGCGGATCCCACACCGAGCACGGATACACGCAGTCCGGCCGAGAATGCACGGCGTGCGGCAGCCTCGGCTTTTGCGCTGCTGCTGTCGGCCAGCAGGATCAGTTCGCCACGCTTGAATCCGGCCTGTTCCAGCAGACGTTGTGCTTCGGCAATCGCACGTTCCGGCGCGTTGCCGACCACCGGCATGATTCCCGGATCCATGGCATCAACGAGATTGCGCACGGTGTTCACGTCGCTGGTCAGGGGCGCAGCGACAAAGGCATCGCCGGCGTAGCCGATCAGTGCAGTCTCGCGGTCGCGACTGGCTTCGAGAATGTCGTTGATCTTGAATCGGGCGCGCTCAAGCCGGGTTGGCTTCACGTCACCGGCCAGCATGGTGGGCGAGAGTTCGATGGCGAGGATTCGGGCGGCGTCGTTGCGGAACAAGGGCATCGGTTCGCGCTCCCAGGCCGGACCGGCCAGGGCAAGGCAGGCGATCATCCACGCGGCCGCCGCAAGCCAGGCAGCCGCATTGTGGCGATGCGCAGGGGCCTGCTCGATGAGATGCGGCAAAAGATGTGCATCGACGAATTCACCCCATGCGCCTGCACTGCGGCCTTGCCGGCGCCAAGTCCAACCAAGCAGGGGTAGCAGCAGCAAGGCGAGCAACCACCACGGTCGCAGAAAATGGAAATCGGCCAGCGCCATCATGTCGACACCTGCGCCAGGTTTCGACGCACGCGCAGCGACGGTTGCAGCAAACCAGCGATCGCCAGCAGCATCGCTGCCAGCAAGGGCAGCCAGTACAACTCATCCACCGGGCGCAGGGTTTCCGTCTTGTCGGCAACCGGCTCGAGCTGGCTGATTTCCTGGTAGATGCCGGCAAGCTCGGCGGTGTCGCGGGCGCGGAAGAACTTGCCACCGGTACTCTCGGCCATTTGGGTCAGCATCGGCGCATTGAGGTTGGCGGAAGGGTTGACGGTGCGCTGTCCGAAGAAGCTGTCGATGGTGACCGCATCGGCGCCGATGCCGATGGTGTAGACGCGCACCTTGTTCGCCACGGCCAGCTCCGTGGCCTTTTCCGGCGGCAACTCTCCGGCATTGTTGACGCCATCGGTCAACAGGATCACCACGCGCTGTCCTTCGGGCCTGTCCAGCAGTCGCTTCACGGCCAGGCCCAAGGCATCGCCAATGGCGGTTTCGCGACCGGCAAGCCCGATCACCGCATCGCGCAATTGGGTGGAAACGGTCTTCAGATCGAAAGTGAGCGGCGTCAGCATGTAGGCGTTCGATCCGAACAGGATCAAGCCGACGCGATCGCCTTGCCGACGCTGGATGAAGTCCGAAGCAATCATTTGCACGACTGAAAAGCGATCCGCGGCGCTGCCGCCGACCTGCATGTCGGCGGTGCTCATGCTGCCTGAGGTATCCACCGCGAGCAGCAGGTCACGGCCGCTGCGTGGCACGTCTTCGGCCTCGCCCAACCACTGCGGTCGCGCCGCGGCAAGCAGCAACAAGGCCCATGCCAGCATGGCAAGCACACGGCTCCAGCGCGATGCCAGGCTGCGCACGGCGGATTCTTCCAGGGCCACGCCGACATGCGGAAGATGCAGCACGCCGCGGGTCAGGGTGCGCGCACGCGGCAGCAGCCACGCGGCGATCCAGGGCAGCGGCAGCGCCAGCAGCAACCATGGCCAGGCCAGCTCAAGCATGGAGATCAACCTCGCCAAGTGCGTGCTGCAACCAGCGCCGCGACAGTGCGATCAATGCAGGCGCATCGATTTCCGCCCGTGGCCGGTAGGGAGCATCCAGCAGCACGCGACCCACGCCACTGCAAAACTCGCTGCCGCGCATTCGATCATCGAGAAATTTCAACCAGGCTTCGCCCTGCAATGCCACGCTGCGCGCATCAAGCAAGCGCCCGGCACGCCTGAGCACGGCGGAAACCTCAGTGGCAAGCTCAACGCCATTGTCGGCAGCGGCATGCGCAGCCACCGCCTGGTCAAATTCCGCAAGCACGCGGCGGCGCCACAGTCGCCTGCGCAGGGTTCGCAACAGCAGGCGCCCTGCCCACAGCACCAATACAATCACAACCAGCGCCAGCAACCACCAACCGGGTGCAGGTGGCCACCAGGAGGGATCCGGTGGCATGTGGATGTCGCGCAGTTGCGGGCCGTCAGCGTTCATGCCTGTGAATCCCGTGGACCGACACTGCGCTGGGTGAAGGGAGCGAGGCTGCGACGCAGATCCGAATCGGTAGAAAGATCGACTACGCGCGCACCGATGCGCTGCAATTCGCTACGAAGCTTCAGGCGTCGCTCGGCGAATGATTGCGACCACTGCCTGCGCATCCGCAGGTTGTCGAAATCAAGCACGCGACGTTTGCCGGCCAGGCTCAATGCAAACCGGCCAGCCGGCGGCGGATGCTGTTCGAGTTGATCGCTCAGGAGTACGGCTCCGAGCTCATGTCGCCCCGCACTGCGCAGCAAGGCCGGTGAAGACTCGGCATCCGCACTGAAACCATCGCTGACCAGAACCAGGCGCATGCCCGGCCTGAGCAGGCGACGCGCTCGTTCAAGCCCGCTCGACAAGGCTTCGTTGCTGTCTGCGGCGGCGTGATCCCAATCGCGCAAGGCACGCAATACCTGCAGGACCCCACGTCGGCCCCGCGCCGGTTTGACCTCGGCGGCAATGCCACCGCCGAACCCACAGATCCCCACCCGATCACCATTGGCGCTGGCCAGCCAGGCCAACAGGCTGGCCGCCCGTGCCGCCTGCACGCTCTTGAAGCGCACTCGCGTGCCGAAGCGCATGCCGGGGTTGAAATCAACCAGCAGCAACAGGCCGCGCTCGCGCTCCTCCTCGAACAACTTGGTGTGCGCTCGCCCACTGCGTGCGGTTACCCGCCAATCCATATGGCGAATATCATCCCCCGGCTGGTAGATGCGCGATTCACGAAAATCCACGCCGCGTCCGCGCCAGCGTGAAAGGTGCAGGCCGCTTTGCGCTGCCGAGGCTCGCCTCGACTCAGCCAGGGCCGCACCACGCGCCAACGCGGAGATCGCCAGCAACTCCGGCAAGGCCACGCGGATGGCGGATTCATCAGTGGTGCTTGCGGAATTCATGGATGCGTATGCATGGATGACTGCGATGGAATTCAAACCCTTGCGCCGCGCTTGTTGCCGACTTGAGCCGACGCGAGTGCGCAGGCGGCGAGCCTGAGCTGGCAATCCCTGATTAACTCAAGGCAGCGGAATCAGTTCCAGCAAGCGGGAGATCACCTGGTCGCTGCTGATTCCCTCGGCTTCGGCTTCGTAGGTCAAGAGGACGCGATGGCGCAGCACGTCGGCGGCAACCGCGTGCACATCCTCGGGGGATACGTAGTCGCGCTGGTTGAGCCAGGCATGCGCACGCGCGCAGCGATCCAGCGCGATGGTGCCACGCGGACTGGCGCCAAAGGCAATCCAGCGTGCCAGTTGTTCGTCGTAGTTTGCCGGCGAACGCGTGGCAAGCACCAACTGTACGATGTACTTCTCCAGTGCTGGCGCCAGATGCATGTCCAGCACCTCGGTACGCGCCGCAAACACCTGGGCCTGGCTCAGCAAGCGCACCTGCGCTTTTGCCTCGACCATCCCGGCTTTAGCGCGCGAACGCGCGAGTTCGAGGATCGCCGCTTCCGATGCGGCATCGGGATAGCCAATCCGCACATGCAGAAGGAAACGGTCCAGTTGCGCTTCCGGCAAGGGATAGGTGCCTTCCTGTTCGATGGGATTTTGCGTGGCCATCACGAGGAACAGCGGCGGCAACCCAAAGGTGTTGCTGCCAACCGTGATTTGCCGCTCACCCATCGCTTCAAGAAGGGCGGATTGCACCTTGGCCGGGGCACGGTTTACCTCGTCGGCAAGGATCACGTTGTGGAACAAGGGCCCGCGCTGGAATTCGAACTGCCCGGTTTGCGGTCGGTAGATTTCCGTACCGGTGAGATCGGCCGGCAGCAGATCCGGGGTGAATTGCACACGATGGAAGTCCGCTTCAATGCGAGCGGCAAGTTCCTTGATGGCGGTGGTCTTGGCCAATCCGGGCGCGCCCTCGACCAACAGGTGTCCATCGGCAAGCAGCGCAATCAGCAGGCGATCGACCAGGGCCTGCTGGCCGATGATGCATTGGGCGAGTTCGTTGCGAAGATGGGAAAACGCGCTTGCGACCGTGTTTGAATCGGGCATGTCCATGGTTCTGAAGTCTGTGACGTTGGAGTGACGGGCGCCAGGCGGCGCGCTGGGTGTGACCGCAAGCCTGCCTGAAAGTTGCCCTATCTGATCGTTCTCAATCCGTTTCCAGCACGGATTGCAGGGAAACCGGCCTGCCGACCAACCAGCCTTGTGCGTATTCGCATTCGAGCTCGCGAAGGGTATCGAGCTGGTCCTGGGTTTCCACGCCTTCGGCAATCATTTCACTGCCGAGCGCCTTGGTCATGGCGGCAATGGCCTGAACGATGGCCCTGCCACGTGGCTGGTCCATGGATCGGGTGAAACTCTGATCCAGCTTGATGCGATCAAAGTTGAGGCCCAGCAGGGGACCCAGGTTGGAATATCCCGTGCCAAAATCATCGAGTGCCACTTCCATGCCGGCCGCATGGCATTCGTCGATCAGGTGCTTGATCAGGCTGTGTTTGAAAACCAGACTCTCGGTGATTTCCACCTCAAGGCGATCACGTGGCAGGTCATGCGCATCGAGTTGCACCAGCATGCGCTCGACCAGGCCGGGCTCCTCCAATTGTCGCGCGGAAACATTGAGGGCGATGAACGGCAATGGGTTGCGTCCCCTGCGGCGCAGCGCGACCAGCATTTCGCACACGCGCTTGAGCACATACTCACCCACGGGCACGATCAATGAGGTTTCTTCGGCAAGCCGAATGAATTCGATCGGTGAAACCTGGCCACGTTCCGGATGCTGCCAGCGAATCAGCGCCTCGTATCCCGCAATTTCACCGCTGGCAATGTGCAGGATGGGTTGCAATTGAACGCCCAGCTCGTTGCGCTCAAGGGCATTGCGCAGTTCACTTTCCAGGCGAATCTTGTCGAAGGCGTGAACATCTTCCTGGGCCAATCGGCCTGGCGCCTGACGCGTGTCTCCGGTCAAGGTGGCCAATGCCGAGCGGTAGCGCGAAAGCTGGCTCATCAGCAGTGCGCGTACAACCGGATCCGCCGCAGCCAGGCGTTCGGCAAACTGGTTGCGGTCGATCGGCGTGAGCACGCAGTCGCTCAAGGCCTGCGCGCTGGCGGAGCGTGGCGAGGAGTCGATGACGGCCATTTCGCCCAACAATGCGCCCGGGCCGAGGTCGCCAAGCAGGCGTGTCTTTCCGTGCTGCACGGTGGTGATGCGTACCTGCCCGGTTTCAACCAGGAACGCCGTGGTGGGCGCGTCGTCTTCAGCGAAGATCATCTCTCCGGCACGGAATGTCTTGCGAGGCATTGTTGTCGTCATGCGCACGCTACCCTGCAGCCCCAGTGTTGCGATTGTGGCAGAACCGTCCCCTCCCGGCGCGCATCTGCACCGTCACTCAGGGTAGTCAATGTCGTGGGAACGCCAGAACGAACAAGGGCCGCTTGCGCGGCCCTTGCACGGAATCCAAGGAACGAACCTGTCAGGGGCAAGGACTGAAGCCGCAGCCAGCAGAGCTGATGAAAGGCACGGTTGCGCTCAGGCCATCCTGGGTTGAATAGGTGCATGAACCCCCACCAACAGCGGTGGGTCCGGCTATGGTGAATCCGGTTGCGCTTCCGGAGTGGATGGTCCGGCCATTGCCACCCGTCGTTCCAGTAAAGGACGAGGGATTGATCACTGCGCTTCCGGTAACCGTGCACGCACCGGTGATCGCCACGCCTGGAATCGGATTTCCAAACGTATCCACTGCGCCTATCTGAATGTTGAATCCAGTTGCAGGCGGATCAATGCCTACAACCACCAGATTCGGGGAGACCTGCAGGGCGGCCAAGTTGACAATGATGTCCACATCGGCCGCGAGACCGCCCAGGGAGAAGGTCAGGATTCCGCTGGGTGCGTCGCCGGTACTCGCCGTCAAACCGGAGGTCACGACAGTGGCGATCACGCAGCCATTGGCACCGGTGCTGTTGCCAAGCAACCCGGAACCGCTGGTGCCGTCGACCGAGCCCGTGCCCGAGCCCAACTGGAAGGCAAAGCCGAGGCGTACGCGCTGCAACGGGGCGAGCATGGCGTCACGCACGCAGACCTGCACCTGCTGCGTGGTATTGCCAATGATCGGATCGGGTGATGCAGCGATGGTCGCCGGTGCAAGACCCGGATAGGAACCAATCTCGACATCCGTCACGCGCTTGGCGCCACCGGTCACCGTGTCCACGCTCTCGCCCTGCGCCCAGATGACGTTCTGGAAACCCAAGGTCGAGATCGTGTAGTTGAGGGTTGCCGAAGCCCGACCGATGTCATTGGTGACGCCAGTCGCGGTGATGTTGCCGTGCTGCGCGCGGGCAACCACATAGGGCAGCACCGGGCCGTAGTTGACCGACACACCCGTGGTGTTGTTGAGATTGAAGTTCGAAGCCGTGCGGATGCTGGTCTGCGAATTGATCTGCGCAACGGTCAGTGCACTTTCGAGGTCACTGTTGCCCTGCACTTCCTGACCGAACACGGCGAGCACATCGCCCGGGCCTGCACCACCACCGCCGGTGACGAAGAGACCGGATGCTGCGTTGAACAGGTTGCCGCCTTCAGCCGCGTCGCCGTCAACGCCCGACATCGAGAACACGTCGCCGGCCACGTTGAACGGTTCATCCACGACACCGAAACGAATGACCGTTCCGGGCACCACCGGATTGCCCTGTCGATCCTTGGCCAACGCGCTCACGGTCAGGCTATAGGTGGCGTCCGGATCAACCGGAATTCCGTTTTCGTCAACCTCCGGAACTTCATCCGGTGCATCCACCCCATCGGACACGCGATTGACGCGCAGGGCGTTGATGATCGGCGAGGTGAGGGTGAGGCTGAACAGCTTGCCATCCGACACGACCACGGTCGTCGTTGCCGAAATCGGATCCGCGATTCCGTTGGTGACGTTGTTGTCGTTGCGATCCACGGTGGCGCGGATCTGGATCGGACCCTGCACAGTGCCCGCCTGGAAGGAGGCTACGGCAATTCCGTTAACGGTGCGAGTATTCACACTATTCCCGGAAACCGCGCCACCTGCCGAAGTTGCCTGGAGAATGGATCCACCGGCGCCACCGACAATCTCATAGCGCACATTGTCAACGGCGCCCGGATCGGGAACCGGCTGGTTCGCACCGTCGCGAACCTGCACGGTAATTACGGAGTTTGTCTGCCCACCAGAGCCGGGAATGTAGACGCCGGCCGGACTTGGCGCGATATCCAGTGCGGCAGGCAGCGGCGTTGCGCCTTGTACGTTGAATACCAGGGTCCTGGTAACGGTAAGCCCGGTAGTCGGGTCGACCGCCGAAGCAGTCACCGTCGCGCTGCCGGCCACATCGTAGGACGTGGCGAAGAACACGTAGGAGCCATTGTTGGTGGTGGCCGGGAAGCTGACCACCCGCGTTGCCAGCTCATTGATGTCGGTTGTGGACGGATCATCCGGTGGCGACAGACTGAGTGTGCTCGGCGAGCTGGTCGTGAAGGTCGCATCCTGCGTCAATGCCGTGATCTGACCGCTGCTGTTGCGGAAGGTAAAGGAAACCTCCGCCATGAACGGTGAGCCCGGATACGGCAGGATGTTGTTCGGGTTGAGCGGCAGATTCGTGCGCGAAGCAACCAGGGTTATCGTGCCGGACTGCGGAGTGGCCGCGCCGCCGTCACCGCCACCGCCGCCACAACTGGCCAAGGTTGCGCTGGCAAGCAGCAAGCCAAGCGTCTTGAAAGGGAATTTCATGTGGTTTCTCCAGGCTTGCAATGGGTTCTCGTGATACGTCTCTTTCGGCAGCACGTTGCCGTGCTGCCTGCCCCTGGACGTCTTACTTCAGACTCTCACTCAGGATTCTTGGCGTTACGAAGATGAGCAGCTCGGCCTTGGTATCGGTGCGACCGGTCTTCTTGAAAAGATTGCCGAGAATCGGCACGTCGCCCAAGAATGGAACCTTGGTCAAATCGTCGCGCTTCTCAACTTCGTAGACACCGCCGAGCACCACGGTCTGGCCGTTGTCGACCAGCACGGAGGTATTGATCTCGCGCTTGTCGATGATGGGCACCTGGCCACCACCCGGGTTGTCGATGTAGCGGTTGACGGCATCCTTCTTGACGCCGAGATTGAGCACTACCCGATCATCCGCCGTGATGGTTGGCGTCACCTTGAGTTCCAGCACCACTTCCTTGAACTGGACTGTCGCTGTACCGGTGCCCCCCGCGCCTGAGTTCTGGAATGTGACATAGGCTACTTCCTGGCCTTGCTTGATCACGGCTTCCTTCTGGTTGGCGGTGACCACGCGCGGGCTGGATACGACTTCGCCACGACCTTCGTTTTGCGCAGCAGACAGCTCCAGATCCAACAGGTAGTCGGCACCAAGTATGGCCAGGCCAAAGCTGCCGGCGGGTGACGCAGCCGGAAGATTGATATTGAGGCGATCATTGAGATTCGGCACCGCGATGCCGCCCGTTCCTGCCGTGGTGCCCGGAGCGAACACGGGAAGCCCGCGACCACCGCCAAAACGATTGTTCAGTGCCAGGTTGGACATGCGGTCGGTGCCGATGGCAGAGCCCGTTGTCGAAATCACATTGCCGTTGTTGTCCTCGTAACCACCGCTGATGCCGAATTTGACGCCCAGCTCACGGGCAAAGGTATCCGTGGCGATGACGATGCGGGATTCAATCAACACCTGCTGCACGGGACGATCGAGCACCGCGATCAGCTGGCGGATTTCCAGCACCTTTTCCGGCGTGTCACTGACCAGCAGGGTGTTGGTGCGGTCGTCGTAAGTAACGGTGCCGCGCTTGGACATGAATCCACGTTGCTGATTCTGTCCTGAAGCACCAGTTCCACCCGAGCCACCGACCTGACCGCTGGAGACATCCTTGGTCAGCAAGGCCGCGATGTCCTTGGCATTGCCGTAACTGATCGGAATGTAGTCGGACACCAGTTCCGCCTTGTCTTCCATCTGCATGCGCGCATCGGCGATGGCCTGTTCGCGGTCGGCAATTTCCTTTTGCGGAGCAACCCAGATCACATTGCCCTGCTTGCGCTGGTCGAGGCCCTTGGCACGCAACACGATATGCAAGGCCTGGTCCCATGGCACGTTGATCAGGCGCAAGGTCACGTTGCCCTGCACGCTGTCGGCGACAACGATGTTGAGATCCGACACATCCGCGATCAATTGCAATACCGAACGCGTTGGGATGTCCTGGAAATTGAAGGTGACCCGGCTGCCGTTGAAAACCGGCTCGGCATTCTTGGCCAGCTTGTCGTCAACCCGCTTGGGTGCAATCTCGACGACGTATTCGTTGCCGGTCTGGTAGGCGAGTTGTTCGAACGGACCCTTGGCCGATATCTCGATGCGCGCACCGGTTCCACGGGAACGCGTCTCGATGTATTGCACCGGAGTCGCAAAATCGAGCACGTCCAGTCGCTTGGCCTGACTTGGCGGCAGCTTCACGTTGAGGATGTCCAGCACGATCTTGTCGCCTTCCTGCTTCAGGTCGGCTGCGGCGCCGGGGCCCGAGAAGCTGACCAGGATGCGTCCTTCGCCATCGGTGCCGCGGCGAAAATCGACATTGCTCAGTTCCACCGAACTGCTGGCAAGGGTCTTGGTCGGATTGCGGCTACCGGCGGATGCAGCAGCGGCTGTCGTACCCGCCACATTGGCGGCAATGCTGAGAACCAGCTCCTTGCCGTTGATCCGGGTTTCGTAGCTTGCAGGCCGGAACAGATCCACCACGACACGCGTGCGTCCGGCCGCCTCTACCGTGGTTATGCCCGAGGTGGCTCCTGCACCGACCTCGATGCGACGTTGGCTGAGCGCGTTTCGCGTGTCGGCCATATCGAGCGCAATTCGCGGCGGAGACTCGGTAGTGAAGGCCTGCGGCACCGCTACTGGTTCGGCAAACCGCATGGTGACTTCGACCCGCCCTCCGGGTTGTGCGGTGTAGGTGAGATCTTCAAGCACGTTCTCGGCCTGTGCCAGATTTGCGAAGCTGAAACCGAGCAACGCGATCAGACCCGCGATTCCGGCTCGCCTTGTCCCTTTGGCGGGCTTGCGCCCCTGGAAGTCAGTAGCTGTCGTAGTCATTTTGCTTACCCCCAACGGGTCGGTCATTTCTTGTCGGTATTGGCTAACGAGATCGAAGCTTGCCGCTCAACCCAGCCGCCGGTCAGATTTGGAACCAGTTCGACCAGTTCAATCTGGCCTTCGTTGATCGCGGTGATGCGCCCGTAATTCTGGCCGGCGTAATTGCCCACATGAACGCGGTGAATCGCGCCATTCGGATCCTTCAACAAACCTTCCGGCGCCCCTGCCGGCCCCAGCGTTCCCACCATCTTCAAACCGTCAAGCGGAAAACCTTCCAGCGGCTCCGGAACCCTGTTTTGGTCGGGCTTTGGCCCGGCATCTGCAGACTGCTCGTCATCCTTGCTGGATGGCGGCATGTCGAATGGATCGCGATCATCCGGGGCCTTCAAGGTGTACTCGAATTTCTCGAAGGTTTTCATGGTCGGAATGGGTTCGACATTGGGCTTGGCCTTTTTCTTCGCGGCCTCTATCCACAATTTGACTTCGTCGGTTCCCGAGGTGCAGCCGGCCAGCACTGAAAGCGCCAGGAGCAGTGCAGAGATTCTGTAAGAAAGGGAGATTCGAAAGGCCATGTCACTCACCTCCCTTGGCTTTGGGGGGGGCAGCTGGCGGCTTCGCGCCCTTGGCACCCTTGGGAGCGTTTGCGGCCTCGAACTCGGCGATCTCATCATTGTCCATGTAGCGGTAGGTCTTGACCGTACCTTCCAACGTGAGAGTGCCTCTTGCGCTCGAACGCCCCGAACCGGCAGTCGCTGTTGCGGATGGACGCAATGAAACATCGTGCATGGTCAGGATCACGACGCGTGGGAGCGACGCAACCTTGCTGATGAAGGTTCCGAATTCATGGTAAGTACCGACCATGCGCAACTGGATGGGTTTTTCCGCGTAGAAACCCTTCATGACTTCAGGGCCGGGCTGGAAGAGGTCGTTGGTGATACCTGAGCCGAGTGCTGCCTGGGAGATCTCCATGATCAGCTTGGGCATTTCCGTCTTGCCTGGCAGCTGGTTGATCGCTTCCTGCAGCTTGTCGGTCATTTCCTTGAGCTGCCTTTCCAGCTCGGGAAGATTCACGACCTGCGCCCATTTCTTGGTGAATTCAGCCTTTAACCCCTCTTCTTTGCTTTCGGCTTGCTTCAGCTCGTCTTGCTGCCCGCTGATCTTGAACCACCAGCCAAGAAACAGGATGGCGGCGATGATCAGGATGGCAAAAAATGCCTTGATCGATTTTGGCCAGTTGCCGACATTGTTGCGATCAAGGTTTCGGAGATCGTCGAAGAAACTCATGGCTTCTTCTCCTCGGTGGCCGGCTTTGCTGGAGCCTCCTTGTCGGTCAGCTTGGTCGCCGCCGCATTGAGCTGCGCACCCAAGTCGGCAGCCGGCTTGGCCGTTGGCCCTGCCGGAGCGGCAGCCGTTGAAGCCGATGCGGCATCCTTTCCATCGGCTGACGCACTCTTTTCAGCCTCGGTTTGCGACTTCTTTGTGTTGACCGCCAGGGAAAACTCGAAGGGAAGCCGGGCGTCCACGTCTTTGGCGCCTTCCTTGTTCTCGATCTTGGCCAGATCCGCCTTGCCCAGATAGGGTGAATTCTCCAAGGCCTTCATGTAGGTCGCCACTCGCGTGCTGGACTCGGCCACTCCCGCGAACGTGAGGGTGTCGCCATTCTGCTTGATGGATGTCAACCGCGTGCCATCCGGGATGGTCTTGGACATCTGGTCAAAAAGGTGAACCATCTGCGCTCGGTTGGCTTGCAGGTCCTCGATGATTTCCTTGCGTGCCACCAACTGCGCGCGCGTGCGCTCGAGTTCCTTGATGGACTCGATGTCCTTGTCCAGCAGCTTGATCTGGTCCGATAGGTAATTGTTACGATTGTTCTGGTTGTCGATACGCATGCCCATCCAGTACGACGCACACAGGAACACGAATACGGCAGCCGCCGCAGACATGGCGAGCATCATGTAGAACTCGCGCTCGCGCTGCTTGCGTCGCTCCGCCCGCCACGGCAATAGGTTGATTCTGGCCATCAGTCGAAACTCCTCATCGCCAGCCCACACGCAATCATCAACGCCGGAGCATCCTGCGCGAGCGTCTGCGCCTGAACGCGCGACGAAAGCGACATGTTGGCAAGCGGATTGGCCACCACGCAGGGCACACCCAATTGCTCCTCGACCATGTCGGCGACGCCCGCAATTGACGCACAGCCGCCGGCAAGCACGATCTGATCAACCCGGCTGTACTCGCTGCCGGCAAAGAAAAATTGCAGCAGGCGACTGATCTGCTGGACCATTGCCTCCTTGAATGGCTCCAATACCTCAATCTCGTAGGACTCGGGCAGACCGCCCTGGCGCTTGGCCAATCCGGCTTCCTCGTAGCTCAGGCCGTAGCGGCGCATGACCTCGTCGGTCAGCTGCTTGCCACCAAAGACCTGTTCCCGGGAATAGATCGTGCGCTGATTGCGCAGCACGATCAGGGTTGTCATGGTCGCGCCCACATCGATCACTGCGACGACCGCATCCTTGGGCACCGACAACTGGTCGGCAACCAGTCGGAAGGCGTTTTCCATCGCAAACGCCTCGACATCCATCGTTTTGGCGGTCAGTCCTCCGAGATCGAGGGCTGCAATCCGCAAATCGACGTTTTCCGTGCGCGAGGCGGCAAGCAGGACATTGACCATATCCGGGTTGTCCTTGACCGGGCCAAGGACCTCGAAGTCAAGGCTGACTTCTTCAATCGGATAGGGGATGTACTGGTTCGCCTCGACCTGGATCTGCGCCTCCATGTCTTCTTCAGACAGGTCGGCCTGCATCGGGATGATCTTGGTGATGACCGCCGATCCCGCCACGGCAGCTGCCGCAGCGCGCGTTTTCGCGCCGGATCGGGCCAATGCACGCCGGATGGCATCACCAACGGCCTCGACCTCGACGATGCTTTTCTCGACGACGGCGTTCGGCGGCAGTGGCTCGACGGCGTAGTGCTCAACGCGGTAGCGACCGCCCGTCTGACTCAGCTGCAACAGCTTAACGGCCGTTGAACTGATGTCGACTCCGATCAGAACCGGTGCTTTAGGAGTGAAGAGTCCCACTACTTTTTCCCCTTCCCACGCGCCCTTACGAGCGAAACATGTGCTTTCACATTAAATCTAAATCTTAACCAATTGGCAACAGGGTCCTCTCAATTCGTCGACCCCGTCGCGAAAATGGCCGAATTTGGTGCCTTTCTGGCCCCTTGGCGCCCCCGGAAAGGCCTGAACGGGCGCTAACACCTATACTGTGTCGTCTGATCCCGGTTTCGTCCTTGACTGCCATCACAAGTCAATTCCACTGCATGAGAATTTTCCTACGTCTGGCCCGCTATGCGCTTTACCTGGGCCTCGGTGGCGCGCTGCTGGGTTTCCTTGCCCTGGGCGTCGCTTATTGGTTGATTTCACCCCGGCTTCCAGCCGTGGAATCCCTCAAGAACGTGAACCTTCAGGTTCCGCTGAAAGTGCTGTCTGCGGACGGCAAGCTGATGGCGACCTTTGGCGAAACCCGGCGTATTCCCATCACCATGAAGGACGTGCCGGATCGTCTTCGCTATGCGGTGCTATCGGCTGAGGACGCGGATTTCTACAACCATTCGGGCATCGATATCGGCGGAATTGCGCGCGCTGTATGGCTGGTTACAACCACCGGCAGCAAGCATGTCGCTGGCGGCAGCACGATTACCCAGCAGGTTGCGCGCCAATTCTTCCTGAGTCCCGAAGTCACCTACACGCGCAAACTATCGGAGATCTTTCTCGCGTTCCGCATCGAGAATGCGCTCAGCAAGGACGAAATCCTCGAGCTTTACCTCAACAAGAGTTTCTTCGGCAATCGCGCCTACGGTATTGCCGCAGCCGCCGAGTTTTACTACGGAAAATCACTCGACCAACTGACACTCGCCGAGTGCGCAATGCTGGCCTCCTTGCCGAAGTTTCCGTCCACGGGCAATCCGATCAGCAACCTTCCGCGCGCGCTGCTGCGCCGAGCCTATGTGCTTGGACGCATGCTGGACCTGGGCCACATCGACAAGGCCAGGTATGACGCGGCAATGGCCGAGGACGATCTCTCTTTCGCCCACGAGCCACCGATCGAAATCGAGGCTTCGTACCTTGCCGAGATGGTCCGCCAGGAAGCCATTGCGCGCCTTGGCAACGACGCTCTCAACAACGGCTACGTCATCCGCACCACGATTGAATCAGCCGACCAGGCAGCGGCGAACCAGTCCCTGAGGGAATCGCTGCTCAACTACGACAGGCGCCACGGCTATCGTGGCGCGGAAGCGCACGTGGAGATCGGCTCCGAACGCGACCCCGGGCATCTGGCCGCGCACATCGAAGCCCATGAGGTGGTCAGCGGGTTGATGCCGGGCATCGTCAGCGCGAGCAGCGAAACCGAAGCCATCGTGTACTTGAAGGACGGCCAGAGCATTGCGCTTGATCTTGCCGCCGTTGAATGGGCGCGCCCCTATATTGACGACAGTCGGCTCGGTCCCTCGCCCAAGCGGGTTTCGGATGTCCTCAAGGTCGGCGACATCATCCGCGTTGTGCGTGACGATGAGGGCACCTGGCGCCTGGCCCAACTTCCCGCCGTGCAGGGTGCGTTTGCCGCCCTGGATCCAGAGGATGGCGCGATCCGGTCCCTGATAGGCGGCTTCAACTTCTCGCGCAGCAAGTTCAACCGGGCCACCCAGTCGAGCCGCTCAGCCGGATCCAGTTTCAAGCCCTTCCTGTATTCGGCGGCTTTCGAGCATGGATTCACCCCCGCCTCTGTGGTCAACGATGCGCCCCTCGTGTTTCCGGATCCATCGCGACCCAATGGGCTGTGGACGCCCTCGAACGACGACAACAAGTTCGACGGGCCGATGCGCTTGCGCGAGGCCCTGGTGCAATCGAAGAACCTGATCTCGGTCCGCCTGCTCGATGCCATTGGGGTCCACTATGCCCACGAGTACGTGACCCGTTTCGGATTCAAGGCACAACAGATTCCCGAAAACCTCTCCATGGCACTTGGCACGGCAGCCGTATCCCCGCTGGAAATGGCACGCGGCTACGCGGTACTTGCCAATGGTGGATTTCTCGTCGATCCCTATTTCATCGCCGAAATCAGTGACCGGGACGGCAAGCTGATCTATCGCGCCGACCCTGCCCGGGTCTGCCGCGAGTGTCCGCAACGCCAGCTCGAAGGCAGCGGCGGCGCCGTAGGCTCGGATGCATCCTCGCCCGCGGGATTCAGCGCCATCAGCAGCGCGCACGCAAATCCAGCCGCAACTCCTGCCAGCGGCAGCCCCCGCCTTGCTCCGCGGGTCCTCGACGCGAGGGTAGCCTTTCTGGTGACATCCCTGATGCGCGATGTCATCCGGCGTGGAACAGGCTCGGGGGCAATGGTTTTGAAGCGAAACGACCTCGCCGGCAAAACCGGAACCACCAACGAATACCGGGATGCCTGGTTCTCCGGTTTCAATTCAAGAATTGCGGCAACGGCCTGGGTTGGATTCGACGACTTCAGTTCGCTCGGCAGCCGCGAGTTCGGCGCCAAGTCAGCTCTTCCGATCTGGATCGGCTTCATGCGTGAAGCATTGGCCGACATGCCAGAACAGCCCTTCGACATGCCGGCGGGTATCACAACGGCGCGCATCGACAGGCACAGCGGTTTGCTCGCATCCGCCGGTGATCCCGAGTCGATGATCGAGTATTTCAGGACCGAAGATGTCGACCAACTGGCAACACGCCCGGATTCGCAGCAGGAAGAGCTGCGCGAAGCCTATGACGTGTTCTGATGCACCGTTCTGTGCGGGGACGAAACGACGACTCCAGGCGACGCATTGCGGTTGAAGCCGCGCGCCTGATTGCCGACCATGGCATGCGTGATTATCACGCGGCGAAAGTCAAGGCGGCCTCGCGGTTGGGGTTTTCGGCAGACACCGGCCTCCCGCGAAATTCGGAAATTGAATCAGCCCTGCGCGAACACCAGCGCCTGTTCCAGTCGCAAACCCAAACGGCAATCCTGGTCCGCCTGCGTTCCGCGGCGCGGGATGCGATGCGCTTCTTCCATCAACTTGAGCCTCGCCTGGTGGGTGCCGTGCTGGAAGGAACCGCAGACGAGCATTCCGCGATCTGCCTGCATCTGTTCACGGATGACATGACATCGGTCATTTCGCTACTGGGCGAACGCGGCATTCCCTACCAACTGCATGATCGGCGGGTCCGTCTGGATGCGGTTACCGACACCCGCGTGCCGGCGCTCGAATTCACGGCCGGCGCCAACACCATCGACCTCACTGTGTTTCCCCGCGACGGCTTGCGCCAGGCCCCCTTGGACCGCATCACCGAGCGGCCGATGCGTCGCGCAAGCATCGATACCCTGAGCCGGCTTCTGGACTCACCCCCGGACGCCTGAATCGGCTTGCAAGCCTCATCGCATTGCCGGGTCCGCATTGGCTCATCGCTTGTCCATTGCCACGTAGTTGCGCTGGGCGGCGCCCGTGTAGACCTGGCGAGGGCGACCGATCTTGCCATCCGCTGCGCCCTGCTGCTCGAGCCAGTGCGCCACCCAACCGGCGGTCCGCGCAATGGCAAACATCACGGTGAACATCTCGGTGGGAATCTTCAGTGCCTTGTAAATGATGCCCGAATAGAAATCGACATTCGGGTATAGCTTGCGGTCGACGAAGTAGGAGTCCTTGAGGGCCACTTCCTCAAGCGCCATGGCCACATCAAGCAGGGGATCCTTGAGGTTGAGGTCCGCCAGAACCTTGTGGGTCATTTCGCGGATGATGGTCGCCCGCGGATCGAAGTTCTTGTAGACGCGATGGCCGAAGCCCATCAGGCGGAATCCGGAGTCCTTGTCCTTCGCCTTGGCCACGGCGGATGCCACATTGCCGGCATCGCCGATTTCCGTAAGCATGCTGAGCACGGCCTCGTTGGCTCCGCCATGCGCGGGCCCCCACAACGCGGCAATTCCCGCGGCCACACAGGCATACGGATTGGCGCCGGTCGAACCGACCAGTCGCACGGTCGACGTGGAGGCATTCTGTTCGTGATCGGCATGCAGGATGAACAACAGGTCAAGCGCCTTGGCCACCACCGGACTCAACTCCAGCGGTTCGCTCGGCACCTCGAACATCATGTGCAGGAAACGGGTCACGTACTCGAGGTTGTTGCGCGGATAGCGCACTGGCCAGCCGATCGAATAGCGATACGCGGCGGCGGCAATGGTTGGCACCTTGGCAATCAGGCGGATCGCAGCCAACCTGCGCTGCTCGGGATCATCCATGTCCAGGGTGTCGTGGTAGAAAGCCGACAGCGAGGCAACCGACGCACACAGCATGGCCATCGGGTGGGCGTCGTAGTGGAAGCCGTTGAGAAAATTCTTCTGCGCCTCATGCATCATCGTGTGATGCGTTACCTCATGCTCGAAAACGCCGAATTCCGCCTTGCTCGGCAATTCTCCGTTGATCAACAGATAGGCCGTCTCGAGAAAACTTGATTGCTTGGCCAACTGCTCGATCGGATAGCCGCGATAGAGCAACACGCCCTTGTCGCCATCGATGTAGGTGATGGCGCTGCGCGTACTGGCCGTTGAAACAAAACCCGGATCGAAGGTGAAGTAGCCGGTGTCACGGTGCAGCTTGCCGATATCGAGGGCCGGATCACCCAGGGTGCCAGAGACGACCGGCAACGAAGTGCTGCGGTCATTGTTGGTATCGGTGAGGTTCACTGCTTTGTCGGACACGACGGGCTCCTTTTGGCGGGTTTCGGACTCGCGGCATCTGGCCTTGCGGGAGCGCAGGGGCAAATGGCCGAACGTCGAAGATCGGACCCCCGCATGGGATGCGCGCGTCCGCACCCTGATTATCGCATAGCGCATAGGCGCGCATTCGGCGTTCGCGAATGAAGCGCGCAAACAAGAACGCCGGCTTTGGGCCGGCGTTCCTGCGTGCATCGGGAATCGTGCGTTACTTGGCGTAACGACGACGGAACTTGTCCACGCGGCCACCGGAATCCACGATCTTCTGCTTGCCGGTATAGAACGGGTGGGACTGGCTGGAAATATCGATCTTGATCAGCGGATACTCTCGGCCATCCGTCCACTTGACGGTCTCCTTCGACGACATGGTCGAACCGGTCAGGAACGAAAAGTCGCTGGACAGATCCTGGAACACGACGGGCTGGTACTTGGGATGGATATCGGGCTTCATGGGACGCTACCGTTGGCCGGGCTGACCCCGGAGAAAAGAGCGCGATTATAGGTGGCAATCAGATAACGACGCAAGCACGCCGAAGACCAAAGAAGGTCACTGGCAATGCGCGGGTGATTCACGCAAGTCACTGTTTCTGAATCCATTCCATGCTGGTTTGGCATGCAGCCCGAGGCAAATCTCAAGCCGCGCCCAATGCATGCCTGATCAGATTCTCGAATTTTCCCTGATCCACCTGCAGCACGATGCGGGCGTTCGCTGGCCGAGCCATGCGCTGTTCCCAGTCGACCACGGTGGCACCGCGCGTGAGGCCCCCCGTCAGTTCAATGCCAACGTGACGATCCGCGGACTCCACAATGATGGAGGGATCAAGCGCAACCGCCATCGCCAATGCGTCGGCGGACAGCATGCGCTGGCGTCCATGTTGCCTGGCCCAGCTTCGCGTTCGACGGGATACCGATGCATAGAATCGCGCCCGGTCGTCATTGGCGGCCAGCCATTGCTCGAGGTCGTCATACGCCAGCCCATGACGCACGGTCGCCTCCCAGTCCACCAGCTCGAACTTCGGCCAGTTGCAGAACACCACATGCGCGGCTTCAGGGTCGAAGCCGATGTTGAATTCCGCCGGCACCAGATGCGTGTTGCCGCGTCCGTTGACGGCGCCGCCCATGATCACCAGGCGCGCCACGCGCTCCGGCAACGCAGGATCCAGGCGTAGCGCGAGTGCCAGGTTGGTCAGCGGTCCCAATGCGACCAGCGTCAGCTCGCCTGCATATTCCCTGCTCAGGCGACTGATCGCGAGTGCCGCATGTTCGCTGGCGGCTACTCGCGTTGATCGCGAATAGCCGGTATCACCGAAGCCATCGGCGCCATGCACGAACGCGGCATCCGCAGCATCGAGCACCAGGGGGCTCGCGCAACCGGGAAACACGGGTGTTTCGCGTCCCATCACTTCAACCAGCTTCAGGGCATTGTTCACGGTGTGGCGCAAGCCGACGTTTCCCGCGGCAATCGTCAAGCCTTTCACCTCGGCATGCTGATGTGCCATCAGGATCGCCAGTGCGTCATCGACGCCCGGGTCGGTATCAATCAGTAGCGGTGCGCGCATGTTCGTCCATTCGAAGGGCAGGCATTGATTGTTTCAGACACGGGGGCGGTTTCTCCACAAGCACGCATTCCAGCCCGGGCATCATGCATCCGCAAAGCGTGCAGAGTTGCCGACCCAGCGCGCAATCAAGCGATCGCATGCCCCCGCATGCTCGCGCAGCATGGTACTGGCCACATCCTGGACTTCGGCCAGCACGGCCGCGTCGCGCGACAGGTTTGCAATGCGGAATTCGAGCCGACCGGTCTGCCGCGTACCCAGCAACTCGCCCGGACCGCGCAACTCGAGATCCCTTTCGGCGATCTCGAAACCATCGTTGGTCTCGCGCAAAGCATTCAGGCGCGCGCGCGCCATCGCCGAAAGCGGCGACTGGTAGAGCAACACGCAACTGGATGCCAGACTCCCCCGACCCACGCGTCCGCGCAACTGGTGCAATTGCGCCAGACCCAGGCGTTCCGCATTCTCCATGATCATCAAGCTGGCATTGGGCACATCCACGCCCACTTCGATAACGGTTGTTGCAACCAGTACGCTGATGGCACCGGACTGGAATTGCTGCATGACCTTCTGCTTTTCGGCCGTCTTCATGCGGCCATGGACCAGGCCGATGGAAATGCCTTGCAGCGTGCGTTCCAGTTCGGCATGGGTGGTTTCGGCAGCCTGCGCTTCCAGTTGCTCGGAATCCTCAATCAGCGTGCACACCCAGTAGGCTTGCCGCCCCTCGCCACACGCGGCGCGGATGCGATCAATCACTTCGGCGCGACGTGCGGTGGAAATGGCAACCGTGGTCACCGGGCTGCGTCCGGGCGGGAGTTCATCGATGCGCGACACGTCCAGATCGGCATAAGCGGTCATCGCCAGGGTGCGCGGTATCGGCGTGGCCGTGAGCACCAGTTGATGCGGCACAAGGTCGGCATCGGCTCCCTTGTCACGCAGGGCCAGGCGCTGGTGGACTCCGAAGCGATGCTGCTCGTCAATGATGACCAGGCCGAGCCTGCGAAATGCGACGGCCTCCTGCATCAGCGCATGGGTGCCGATGACCAGTTGCGCCGAACCCTGCAGTGCGGACATGGCCGCTTTCCGTGCCTTGCCCTGGACCTTGCCGGCCAGCCAAACCGGCTCAATGCCGAGCGGCGCAAGCCAGGCGCGGAAGTTGCGCAAGTGTTGTTCCGCGAGCAATTCGGTAGGTGCCATCAGGGCAACCTGGAAACCGGATTCAATGGCGACCAGCGCGGCCAGCGCGGCAACCACGGTCTTGCCCGAGCCGACGTCGCCGTGCACCAGACGCAGCATGGGCTCGCTGCGCGCCATGTCGTGGACGATCTCCCGTGCAACCCGTTGCTGCGCACCGGTGAGCTTGAACGGGAGTGCGGCAAGCAAGTCGCGTTGGGCTTCGCCCGTTCCAGCCAGACCCGGTGCGCGATGCGAGCGGATCCTGGCGCGCAGGCGCTTCATGCCTAGGTGATGCGCCAGCAATTCCTCGAATGCCAGTCGCCGCTGGCTCGGATGGGTGCCTTGAAGCAATGCTGCAAGGTCAGCCTCAGCGGCTGGGCGATGCACATGCAGCAGCGCGTCGCGCAACGACTGCAGATGCAAGGGTTCCAGCAACGATTCCGGGATCTGCTCAAGTTGCGCAGCCGGAGGAAGCTGCAGCAGTGCCTTTTCAATCAGCATGGCCAGTCGCTTCTGGCCGAGGCCTTCGGTGGTTGGGTACACGGGGGTCAGGCACTCGTCCACGCCCGAGCCATTGGCCATCACCCGCTGGTACTGCGGATGCACCATCTCGAAACCGTGCGCGCCGTGCCTGACCTGGCCGTAACAGCGAAGGCGCGTACCCGGCGCCAGTTGCTGAACCTGGGCGCGACGGAAACTGAAAAAGCGCAAGGTCAGCATGGATCGCGCGTCATCGGTGATGACGACACGCAATTGCGGACGGAAACGGAACCCCTGCTCGACGGCTTCCACCGTACCTTCAACCTGAACGCTATCCGCAGCACGCAAATCGCGGATCGGGGTGATGCGGGTGCGATCCTCGTAGCGCAACGGCAGGTGGAACCAGAGATCCTGGATGCGCACGATGCCCAAGCGCGCCAGTGTCGCTTCCAGGGCAGGACCAACCCCGGGCAGGCTGGCGACCGGCGCCAGGCCTGGATCCGCTGAATTGCGCGGCTGGGGGTGCAGCGCCGACGTCATGCGCGCAGCGCAGCCTTGATGACCCGCGCGATCACGCAAACCGCGCTTCAGTCGACGACTGCAACCAGATCGATCTCGACCTGCGCAGCCCGCGGCAGGGCCGCCACGCCGATCGTTGAGCGCGCCGGATACGGCTCACGAAAATACTGCTTCATCACCTCATTGACAGCGGTGAAGTTGCCCAGATCGGTGAGATAGATGCCAACCCGCACCACATTCCCGAAGTCCGCGTTGGCCGCGGCGAGAACGGCCTTGAGATTCTCGAAAACCTGCCGTGCCTGCACGCTGATGTCACCCTCCACCAATTCGCCGGTCGCAGGATCAAGCGGGGTCTGTCCCGACAGGTACAGGGTATTGCCGACCTGTACGGCCTGCGAGTACGGACCGATGGCCTTGGGGGCGCGGTCGGAATGGATGATACGGCGTTGCGACATGTGAAACTCCTCGATTCAGACAGGATGACGATAGACCGCGTTGACGACTGCAAGTCGGCGCACGCCGCGCATCACATCAGCCAGGTGCTTGCGGCTGGTGACTTCTATGGTGAACAACAAGGTCGCGGTCATCAGGTCGCGTTCCTTGTACTCGACATTCTCGATGTTCGAATTGGCCTGCGCCACCGCCGCCGCAACCTGTGCAAGCACGCCCGGCTTGTTGGCGACGATGATGCGCAACTCCACCCGATAGTCGCCACTGACGCTGGTGTCCCAGGCGATCTCCACGCAGCGTTCCGGCGTCTTGCGCAATTCCACCATGTTCGGGCATTCGAGCCTGTGCACAACGATGCCCTTGCCGGCGGACAGGTAACCGACGATCTCGTCACCCGGAACCGGATGACAGCAATTGCCGAAACTGAGCACGCCACGTTCAGCGCCGGTGATCAGGATCTTTTCCGCGGGTCGCGCATTCAAAGCGGGCGATGCCTCGTCGTGGAGCTGCAGCAGGCTGCGTGCAACCTGTTCAGCGGTGCGGTTGCCGAGGGCAATGTCGGCAAGCAGGTCTTCCAGGGCACGCAGCTTGTTGTCTTCGAGATAGCGGCCCAGTTGATCCGGCGGCAGCGCCTCAAGCGAGCCACCCAGCGCATCCATGGCGCGATCCAGCATGCGATGGCCCAGTTCGATGGCGTCCTCGTGTTGCAGGCGCTTCAGGAAGTGGCGAATCGCGGTACGCGCCTTCGCCGTGACCACCCATTCCAGCCATTGCGTGCTCGGCACGGCCGATGGCGCGGTGATGATTTCCACGGATTGCCCGCTGCTCAAGCGGGTGCGCAGCGGTGCCAGTTTCTTGTCGACGCGCGTGGCCACCGCGTGACTGCCGACATCGGTGTGCACCGCATAGGCGAAATCCAGGGCCGTGGCATTGCGCGGCAACGCCAGGATCTTGCCGCGCGGAGTGAACAGATAGACCTCATCCGGGAACAGATCGACCTTGACGCTTTCAATGAACTCCAGCGACGAGGGCATCTGGCGCTGTTCATCGACGAGGCTCGTCACCCATTCACGGGCGCGATTCTGCGCACTGTTGGCCGGCATGGAATCGCTCTTGTAGGCCCAGTGCGCGGCAACACCGCGCTCGGCCACGGTATTCATGTCTTCGGTGCGGATCTGGATCTCGATGGGCGCACCAAAGGGTCCAAACAGGACCGTGTGCAGCGATTGATAGCCGTTGGCTTTTGGAATTGCGATGAAGTCGCGGAACCTGCCATCCAGCGGCTTGTACAGGGCATGCACAGCACCCAGCGCGTGGTAACAATGCATGACCGAATCGACGACCACACGGAATCCGTAGACGTCCATGACCTGGGCAAAGGATTTATGGTCACTGCGCATCTTCTGATAGATGCTGTAGGGCGACTTGATCCGGCTGATGGTGCGGTGGGCAAGTCCTTCGGCATTGAGTCGCGCCTCGAGCGCCGATTCAATTCGCGCCATGACTTCGCGACGATTGCCCAGCGCGGTGCGGATGCGATCGGAGATGACCCGGTGTCGGTTCGGATGCATGGCGCGGAAGCCGAGATCCTGCAACTCGGCCTTGAACTGGTTCATGCCCAGTCGCTGCGCAATGGGCGCGTAGATCTCCAGGGTTTCAAGGGCAATGCGGCGGCGCGCCTCGGGCTCCATGGCGCCGAGGGTACGCATGTTGTGGAGGCGATCAGCCAGTTTGATCAGGATCACGCGCAGGTCGCGCGCCATCGCCAGCAGCATCTTGCGGAAGCTCTCGGCAGCGGCTTCCTGGCGACTCTTGAAGTGGAGCTTGTCGAGTTTGGTTACCCCGTCCACCAGTTCGAGGACGGCGCTGCCGAACTCCTCATTCAGGTGTTCGGCGGTGACTTCGGTATCTTCGAGGGTGTCATGCAGGATCGCGGCAATGATGGTTTCGACATCCATGCCAAGCTCGGCGAGGATGCCGGCCACGGCGATCGGATGGGTGATGTAGGGCTCGCCGCTGCGCCGGGTTTGGCCCTTGTGCGCCAGCGCACCCACTTCGTAGGCACGCCGCACGCGCACAACTTGCGCCTCCGGCAGGTAGCCGGAGAGCTTGTCCTCCAGCGCCAACACATACGCGGGGACCTTGTTGCGCCTGGTCGTTCGCGAATCCGCAGCTGCCTTCATCGCCACCTCGCTGCCGCGGCCGATCAGGCCGCCGCGCAATGGCCGGATTTGCCGCGGAGCATCGCCAAATTACAGGTCGTCGCCACCCTTGGAAAGGTCGTCATCCACTTCCGCGGCAGCCCATTCCAAGGCTTCGCGTTCGGCGCGCTCGCGGGCTTGCCGGTCGATCTCGTCGATCATGGGCAGATCAACCTTGCGTGCTGCGATTTCACGCAGGGAAACCACGGTCGGCTTGTCGTTGTGGGCTTCAATCGTCGGATCAGCACCCTTGGAAAGCTGACGCGCACGCTTGGTCGCCATCAACACCAGTTCGAATCGGTTATCGACGACCGAAAGGCAATCTTCTACGGTAATACGCGCCATCTGCAGCCAGCCTCTTGAAAATCAGTTGCAACACCGGTTTGGGCGGGTATTCTAGCGGGCTGATATATTGCAGTGCAATCAAGGCCCTTGGACGACCAATCTGCAATGTTTCAAATGCACAACCGGAAGTCGGTTTGATTTACCCTGCCGGATGTACCCGGCCTGGTCCTGGCATGCCAACCTGACCCGTGGCGCTCGGCGTACTGCAAGGAACCCTGTACCCATGCTGCGATTCTTCAATCCAACACCTGTCCGCAACGGGCTGCTCGCCGCATCCTTGCTGGTGTTGGCCGGCTGCACGATTGCCAAGCCGCGAACCGACGATCCCTGGGAAAAGTTCAATCGCAAGGTCTATGCCTTCAACGTAAAGGTCGACAATGCGGTGATCCGACCCACTGCAGTGGTCTATCGAAAGCTCACATCAGCCAATGTCAGACGCCTGCTGAGCAATTTTTTTGCCAACTTGCGCATGCCGATCACCATCGCAAATGATGCACTGCAAGGCGAAATGAAGGACGCCCTCAAGGGTACTGGACGCTTCCTTATCAACACCACGGCGGGGTTCCTGGGTTTTTTTGATCCGGCCAGTGAAATGCGTCTATCGCGGCAGGAAACCGATTTCGCCGTGACCCTCGCCAAGTGGGGCGTCGGCGAAGGCCCGTATCTGGTTTTGCCCTTTGTTGGCTCGACCAGTGCACGCGACATCTGGCGCATGCCGGTCGACGGCCGTTTGTTCGATCCCATGGGGTATTACTCGCGCACCCACGAATACGAACTGGGTCGCCAGTATTGGCCGAGCATGGCTTATCTGGTCACCCTGCGGGCTGGAGCCATCGATGCCGAAAACCTGGTCGAAGGTGCGTTCGATCCCTACGTTTTCTACCGCGATGCCTACCGGCAACGGCGCCTGTACCTGATATACGACGGCGAACCGCCATTCGAGGCCATCCAGCAATTGCAGGGACTCGATGAGGACGATCTGGACTCGCTGTTGCAGGAACAGGTGGACTACGAAAAACAGCACCCGACTCCGAACCCGTGATCGCCTGACTGGCTGCTCAAATCAGGCGCGG
>SHNG01000085.1 GCA_004295005.1 Gammaproteobacteria bacterium | reverse complement strand
TCTTTGATTTCCTTCAGTACACCCGCCAGCGCATGACGCAAGGGCATCGGTAGTTCGTTGTCGCCGTCTTCCAGCGCGGCGCACACCGCCGAGCGTACCTGAGACGCACCGAGCGCAATGGTGATGCAGAGCCCGCTTCGCTCAGGCGTTGGGCGCCAGAATTGCGGCAGTCATACTTTGGTGGTACGATTCGGGTATGAAAGTTGCCGTGTCAGTACCAGACCCAATCTTTGACGCTGCCGAACGTTTGGCAAAAGAGCGGCGCGTCCCTCGTAGCCAAGTGTTTTCTGAAGCACTCGAAGAGTATGTAGCCAAGCACGATGCAGCAGCAGTTACGGCCAAGCTCAATGCGGTCTACGACCGCGAGGTATCGGCAGTTGAGCCGGCCCTATTGGCTGCACAGTACGCAGCGTTGAGCCATGAGGCGTGGTGAGGTTTGGTGGGCGTCGCTCCCAGGACCCACGGGTTCTGGCCCAGGCTTTCGCCGCCCAGTTCTCGTCGTGCAATCCAACTCGTTCAACCAGAGCCGCATCGGCACGGCAGTAGTCGCCGTCATTACATCCAACGTTGCGCTGGCGGATGCGCCAGGCAACGTGCGTCTCGGCAAGTCCGAGGCCGGCCTTCCCCGGGCATCGGTAGTCAACGTGTCGCAACTTCTCACCATCGACAGGGCGCTGCTGAGTTTGCGGGTCAAGGCGTTGCCAAGCCAAGCCGTCGCGCGCGTTGACGAAGGGTTGCGTTTGGTACTGGGGCTATGACGCCCAGCTATTCGGTCAACCAGACGCAAATCCCGCTACGCGGGTTTTGCGCCGGTTCCCTCAAGCGTTAGGCGCCAGCGGTTCTGGTTCGCGAGATTGAGGCTCCCATGAAGTCCAGGCAAAACCGAGTGGTCTTGTGCTTTGCTTGGTATGACGAGTCGCAGTGGGAACTACTCTGCACGCTTGTGCCGGATCGTGGCGAGCTGGATGAAACATATGACCAGTGGCAGCAATCCGCCAACCGTGCCATCCGCATGATCGAGTCAAACGGTTACAAGGTCAGGCGCGTGGCGGTAGATGTTTCAGCCTTGGCCGCATGGTGTCGCGACCATGACCGGCCAATCAGCGGAGAGGCTCGTGCGGAGTATGTAGCACAATTGGTGCAGCGGTCGGACAAAGGCACCTGACATCCCGGTCAACTGGACGTTCAGCCCGCTGCGCGGGCTCGCGCCGGTTACCTCAAATGTCAGGCGCCACAACAGACTTGGAGCGAGACTGTGAGTAACGGCCAAAAGCTCTCTTCCATCCGTCAGATTGCCGTAACTGTCAGCAACGTAGACGCCGCCTTGCGGTTCTATCGAGACGTTCTCGGCGTCACCTTTCTGTTCAGCGCTGGCCCCGAACTGGCGTTCCTTGATGCAGGTGGCGTGCGTCTCATGCTCTGCACCCCGCAAGGTGCCGGTTCCGTCGGTCACAACTCCATCCTCTACTTCGCGGTTTCCGACATAGTCAATGCACAGGCCGACCTTGTTGCGCGTGGCGCAACGGAAGAGCGTGCGCCTGCCCTCACTGCAAAGATGCCAGATCATGAATTATGGACAGGCTTCCTCAGAGATCCAGACGGCAACCTGGTCGGACTGATGGAGGAGAAGCGGTGATTCAGTTCCCTGGGTGGCGCCCAACAATTCGTTCAAGCCGAACCCGCTTCGCTACGCAGGTCGGCTTGGCTCAAGCCTTAGGGAAACTCTGATTTTGCTCGTCATCCCGGAATCGCGAAGCGATATCCGGGATCCAGTGCCTTTGCATTTCAACCAGTTGCGAAAAAGTCACTGGGTTCCCGCCTTCGCGGGAACGACGAAGATTGGGATTAATCAGAGTTTCCCAGACGCGGTTGACGGCGACTGGCGTCCTGGCTACTCCGACAGGGTCAGCAGCGAGGCATTGCCGCCGGCCGCCGTGGTATTGATGGTGACCGTGCGTTCGGTGGCAAAACGCAAGAGATAGTGCGGGCCGCCGGCCTTGGGGCCGGTGCCGGAGAGGTTCTCGCCGCCGAAGGGCTGTACGCCGACCACCGCACCGATCTGGTTGCGGTTGACGTAGCAGTTGCCGACCTTGGCGCGCTTGACGATGTGGTCGACGGTGTCGTTGATGCGGCTGTGGATGCCCAGGGTGAGGCCATATCCCGTCGCGTTGATGGAATCGATGACCCGATCGAGTTCATCGGCCTTCCAGCGCAGCACATGCAGCACCGGTCCGAAAATTTCCTTGTGCAGGATGTCCAGGCGCGGGATCTCGTAGGCGCGCGGGGCGAAGAAGGTGCCATGGGCGGTGCCTTCCGTGCGTGAAACCTCGCCGATGAGTTTCGCTTCCTTGTCCATGCGCGCGGCATGTTCGCTCAAGACCTTGTGCGAAGGTTCGTCGATGACCGGGCCGACATCGGTGGAGAGCAGGCCGGGGTCGCCCATTTTCAGTTCGGCCATCGCTCCCTTGAGCATGGTGATGACCTTGTCGGCAATGTCTTCCTGCACGTACAGCACGCGCGCGGCCGAGCAGCGCTGGCCGGCGGAGTCAAATGCAGACGCGCAGACATCCTTGACCAGTTGTTCCGGCAATGCGGATGAGTCGGCAATCAGCGCGTTCTGTCCGCCGGTCTCGGCGATCAGCGCGGCAATCGAGGAGTTGCGTGCCGCCAGGGTGCGGTTGATGGTCCATGCGGTTTCGGTGGAGCCGGTGAAGCACACGCCAGCGACATCGTTCTGGGTGAGCAGGGTGTTGCCCAGCACCGAGCCCTTGCATGGCACGAATTGCAGCACCGCTTCGGGGACGCCGGCTTCGTGCAGCAGCTTGACCGCCGCATGGCCGATCAGGGTGGTCTGGTCGGCAGGCTTGGCAATCACGGAGTTGCCGGCAGCCAGTGCTGCCACGACCTGGCCCATGAAGATGGCGAGCGGGAAGTTCCACGGGCTGATGCAGACAAACACGCCGCGCCCGTGCAGGTGCAGGGCGTTGGATTCGCCGGTGGGGCCAGGCAGCGCTTCGGGTTGGGCAAACAGCTTGCGCGCCATGGCTGCGTAGTAGCGGCAGAAGTCGGCGGCTTCGCGGACCTCGGCAATGGCTGCGGGAATGGTTTTGCCGGCTTCGCGCACGCACAGGGCGATGAACTCGGCGCGGCGCGCTTCAAGCTGATCGGCGGCATGTTCAAGGATCTTGGCGCGACTGGCTGCCGGCAAGTTGTTCCAGTCAGGCTGCGCGGCCACGGCATTGCGCAGGGCCAGTTGCAGCGTCGCGGCATCGGCGCTGCGGCTCTGGCCAACCACGCGACGGCGATCGGACGGATCGGTGACATCGCGGGCTGCTTCCGCAGTCTGGCTCCCCGGCACCAGGGGTGCGGCAGACCAGGGGCCGCGCGCGGCATTGACGCTGGTCGCCAGCGCGTTCAGTTCGTTTTCGTTGGCAAGGTTGACGCCCATGGAATTCTTCCGTTGCTCGCCGAACAGTGCGATCGGCTGGGGGATGCGGGGGTGGGATTTGGAATCGAGTGGTCGTACCAGTTCGCAAGGATCTGCGACCAGGTCACGGATCGGCACGTCTTCATCGACCACGCGATTGACGAAGCTGGTGTTGGCGCCGTTTTCCAGCAGGCGGCGCACCAGGTAGGGCAACAGGTCTTCGTGGCTGCCGACCGGTGCGTAGACCCGGCACGGGACATTGAGATTTTTCTCGCCGATCACCTCGGCATACAGGTCTGCGCCCATGCCATGCAGGCGCTGGTACTCGTAGGGACGGCCGTGCGCGTAGTGGTGGATGGCGGCAATCGTGTGCGCATTGTGGGTGGCAAACTGCGGGTAGATGAACTCGCTTCCGACTTCGAACATCTGTCGCGCGCAGGCGAGGTAGGAAATATCCGTATTCGGCTTGCGCGTGAACACCGGGTAGCCGCAAAGCCCCTGTTCCTGGGCGCGCTTGATTTCAGAGTCCCAATAGGCGCCCTTGACCAGGCGCACGCACCAGCGCCGCTTGTGCTTGCGTGCGGTTTCGGCCAGCCAATCGATCACGAACGGCGCGCGCTTCTGGTAGGCCTGCACCGCCAGGCCAAAACCGTTCCATCCGGCCAGTGACGGATGGGCGAATACCGCACCGATCACATCCAGCGAAAGTTCCAGTCGATCCGCTTCCTCGGCGTCGACCGTCATGCCGACGCGCTGGGCCATGGCCAGTTGCGCGAGTTCCAGCACGCGCGGGATCAGCTCGGCATGCACGCGCGCGCGGTTGGGGATGTCGTAGCGCGGATGGATGGCGGACAGCTTGACGGAGATGGACGGTGCGTCGAGGACATCCTTCCACGGACCACGCTGGCCGAGTGCGCGAATCGCATCGCGGTAGGCCTGCATGTAGCGTGCGGCATCGGCTTCGGTAAGCGCCGCCTCGCCAAGCATGTCGTAGGAATAGCGGTAGGCCGCATTGTCCTTCTGCGTGGCGCGATCCTGGGCTTCCTCAATGCTGCGGCCCATCACGAACTGATGGCCCATGATGCGCATGGCCTGGCGCACGGCCAGGCGAATCACCGGCTCACCGGCGCGCCCAACCAGGCGTCGCAAGGCTCCGGTGAAATTGGTTCGGGTTTCCTCGGCCAGTTGCACCAGGCGGCCGGTGAGCATCAAACCCCAGGTCGAGGCATTCACGAACAGGGATTCACTGGCGCCGACGTGCTTCTTCCAGTTGGCGTCGCCGAGTTTGTCGCGAATCAGCTTGTCCGCGGTTTCCGAGTCCGGCACGCGCAACAGGGCTTCGGCCACGCACATCAGCAGCACGCCTTCCTCGCTCGACAGGTCGTATTCGCGCATGAACGATTCGACCGCGCTTTGCTTGTCGGACTTGGCGCGCACCTTGCCCACCAGATCCGCGGCACGGCTGAGCACCTGTTCGCGCTCGGCCGGGCCGAGGCTGGCCTGACCGAGCAGGTCATTGACGGCTTCGTTCTCGTCGCGCGACCAGGCGGCAGTGACCCGTGCGCGTGCAGGGTCGGATTGCGCAGGCAATTCTGGACTCAGGATATCGCTCACGATGTGTGGGCTCTCGGGCTGTGGGCAGGATGAAAATCGATGTCGCGGCGGTCAAAGTCCGTTGCCGGAAGCAAACCGCGCAGAGCTTCGGATGATTCCGAATCCGCGGCAATCGGGCAATTGGCCGCGCATTGAAACGCCGAATGGAATCTGGAGCGTGTCGGCAAGCGCAGGAAGCAACGACAAATCGCGCAACCTGCGTATTCTAAGGCAACGGTGATCAAGCGGCGAAGGCGCCAGGGAGTACCGATGCCTCCGGCGGCATGACATGGCGGGAGCCCGCCTGCTGGAACCACGAATGGACGCAATTCAAGGGCTTGGCGCATTCGAGGCCAGTGTGTCCTTGCCGCTGCATCGCGCACTCCACTATCATTCCGAGGCTCCCCAGCCTGTCGAATCCGTCGGTCCTGCATGCCTTGCATGCGTTTCCAGCGGACTGCGGGCAAGGCAATCCGAGTCGATCACGGGGTTGGTCGACCAACGGTTCATGTGATCCAAGGTATCCAAGGTGATGGGAATGACGTCAGGTGGGATCTCGCGAATGCGCCGCGCGCTGGCCGCGCCAGCTTTGATGGTTCTCGGCATGTTCGCGCATCAGGCTGCGATGGCCAATCCGGAGCCGTGGCAGCTCAACATGCCCAAGGGCGTGACCGTGACCTCCAACGAGGTCCATGACATCCACATGATCGTGTTGTGGATCTGCGTGGCAATCGGCGTGGTCGTGTTCGGCCTGATGTTTGTGGCCATGTTCCGCTTCCGCAAGTCGAAGGGCGCGGTGGCGGCCACTTGGGACCACAGCACCAAGCTCGAAGCGATATGGACCATCATCCCAATCCTGATCCTCATCGGCAGCGCCTGGCCGGCCACCACCTTGTTGCTGCGCATGGCCGACACCTCCGACTCGGAAATGACGGTAAAGGTCACCGGCTACCAGTGGAAATGGCGCTACGAATACGTTGATTTCTTCGGCAAGGATCCCGGCATCAATTTCGTGTCGAGCCTTGAATCGCAATCAAACCGCGCGCGCCAGTTGGGTTCGGGCATCGATCCCGCCTCCATCCAGGTGGACGGCGTCTCGACCTATCTTCTCGACGTTGACAAGCCGCTGGTGTTGCCAACCGGCGTCAAGATCCGCTTCGTGTTCACGGCCGATGACGTGATCCACGCCTGGTGGGTGCCGTCGCTTGGCTGGAAGCAGGACGCCATTCCCGGAATCATCAATTCCGCCTGGACCGAAATCAGCGAGCCGGGCACCTACCGCGGCCAATGCGCGGAATTGTGCGGACGCGATCACGGCTTCATGCCGATCGTGGTCAAGGCCGTGCCCAAGGCCGAATTCGAACAGTGGATGACCGCGCAGGCACCTGCACCAGAACCCGCGCAGCCGGCACCCGCGGAGCCTGCTCCGGCAGAGCCTGCGCCCGCCACTGCGACCACCATTGCTCCGACGACGGCCCCGCAAGGCTGATTCCGAAATCGATTTTCCCGAGGTAGAGGCCATGGCCCACGCTGCCGTCCACGACACCCATCACGACGCCCACGACCACAAGCCGCAAGGCTTCCTGCATCGCTGGCTGTTCACCACAAACCACAAGGACATCGGCACCCTGTATCTGGTGTTCTCGATGCTGATGTTCTTTGTTGGCGGCTCCATGGCCATGATCATCCGCGCCGAACTGTTCGAGCCGGGCATGCAACTGGTGCGGCCGGAGTTCTTCAATGAAATGACTTCGGTGCACGCGCTGGTGATGATTTTCGGCGCGGTGATGCCGGCATTCGTCGGCCTCGGCAACTGGATGATCCCGATGCAGATCGGCGCTCCGGACATGGCCCTGCCGCGCATGAACAACTGGTCGTTCTGGATCCTGCCGTTTGCATTCACCCTGCTGCTGTCCAGCCTGTTCATGCCGGGCGCCGGTCCGCAGGGCGGCTGGACCCTGTATCCGCCGCTGTCGCTGCAAGGTGGCAACAGCGTTGCCTTCGTCATCTTCGCCATCCACATGATGGGTATCAGCTCGATCATGGGCGCGATCAACATCATCGCCACCATCCTCAACATGCGCGCGCCGGGCATGGACCTCTTGAAGATGCCGATCTTCGTGTGGTCGTGGTTGATCACCGCGTTCCTGCTGATTGCGGTGATGCCGGTGCTGGCCGGTGCAGTGACCATGCTGCTTACCGACAAGTACTTCGGCACCAGCTTCTTCAACGCGGCCGGTGGCGGCGACCCGGTGATGTACCAGCACATCTTCTGGTTCTTCGGGCACCCCGAGGTGTACATCATGATCCTGCCGGCGTTCGGTATCGTCAGCGAGATCATCCCGACCTTTGCGCGCAAGCCCTTGTTCGGCTACCAGGCGATGATCTACGCCATCGCCTCGATCGCGTTCCTTTCGTTCATCGTCTGGGCCCACCATATGTTCACCGTCGGCATGCCGCTCGGTGGTGAGCTGTACTTCATGTACGCGACCATGCTGATCGCCATTCCCACCGGGGTGAAGGTGTTCAACTGGGTCACCACCATGTGGGAAGGATCGATGACCTTCGAGACGCCGATGTTGTTTGCCATCGCGTTCGTCATCCTGTTCACCATCGGCGGATTCTCCGGCCTGATGCTGGCCATCGTGCCGGCGGACTTCCAGTACCACGACACCTATTTCGTGGTTGCCCACTTCCACTATGTGCTGGTTACCGGCGCGATCTTCGCGATCATGGCCTCGGTGTACTACTGGTTGCCGAAGTGGTGCGGCAACATGTACTCCGAGCGCTGGGGCAAGATCCATTTCTGGATGAGCGTGATTTCGGTGAACGTGCTGTTCTTCCCGCAGCACTTCCTCGGTCTGGCCGGCATGCCGCGTCGCATTCCCGACTACAACGTCGCCTTCGCCGACTTCAACATGATCTCCTCGATTGGCGGATTCTGGTTCGGCGCCAGCCAATTGCTGTTTGTCGGCGTGGTCATTCATGCCGTGTACTTCTCGAAGAGCCGTGCACAAGCGCGCGTCTGGGAGGGAGCGCGTGGACTCGAGTGGACGGTGCCTTCGCCGGCGCCGCATCACACTTTCAGCGAACCGCCGGTGATCGACAATTCGCAGTTGGCGCACGGCGACGTGAGTCATTGATTTTTGCGTTCATCCGTGAACGCGGGGTTGTTTGAAATTGCGGTAGGCGTGTTGTTTCGCGCGTAACAGGAATCAACCGCGGCCATCCCTGGCCGCAATTCTCATAAGAGCAACTGTTCCATTGACCCTTACGGAAAAGTGAAAAGCGAAACTGGCCAGCATGAATCCCTGAAACACGACGCACGCGGCATTGCGCGCGTGGCGCTGGGCGTGGTCGCGGCTTCGTTCCTGTTCGGCTTTGCCATGGTGCCCCTGTACCGGATCGCCTGCGAACAGGTGCTGGGCATCAAGCTTTCGGAAGGCGCGGTCAGCGCGGCCGAAGCGTCCTCGATGCAGGTGGATCCGTCGCGAACGGTGGTGGTCGAGTTCGTCACCAACGTCAACAGCAAACTGCCGTGGGCGTTCAAGGCGGAAAAGAGGCGCGTCGAGGTGCATCCTGGCGAGCTGACCGAAGTCTGGTTCGATGCCACCAATCAATCCGGACAGGCGATTGTCGGCAATGCGGTTCCCAGCGTTGCCCCGAGCGCGGCTTCCGCGTTCTTCAACAAGACCGAATGCTTCTGTTTCACCGAGCAGGTGCTGGCTGGCGGCGAGACCCGTCGCATGCCGGTGCGGTTCATCGTCGATCCACAACTGCCGCAAGGCACACACACGCTGACGTTGTCCTACACGTTCTATGCAAACGAGCTGGCCACCAGGAATCTGGCCCTCGTGGCCCCGTCTGTCGACGGGCTTGCAAGGAACTGACCTTATCCTTGTATCCGGGGTTTCAAGATCATGGCGCAAACACAAGGTGCTTACTACGTTCCGCACGGCAGCCACTGGCCGATCGTGGGTTCCATCGGTCTGTTCAGCACGGTCATCGGTGCCGCGAACTGGTTCAACGACGGCAGTGGACTGACGGCGAAGCCGCTGATGTTCATGGGCTTGGCGATCCTCGTGTTCATGATGTTCGGCTGGTTTGGCACGGTCATCCGCGAATCGGTTGTCGGCATGTACAACAAGCAGGTCGATACCTCGTTCCGCATGGGCATGATGTGGTTCATCTTCTCCGAGGTGATGTTCTTTGCCGCGTTCTTCGGCGCCCTGTTCTATGCGCGCATGTTTTCGGTGCCGTGGGTGGGTGGCGAAGGACATGGCGGCCTGACCAACTACTACCTGTGGCAGGGCTTCACCCCAAGCTGGCCGACCAACGGACCTGGCGATATCGGCGGCAGCTTCGAGACGATTCCGGCCTGGCACCTGCCGCTGGTCAACACCCTGTTGCTGCTCAGCTCCGGCGTGACCATCACGTTTGCCCACCATGCCTTGCGTGCAGGCCATCGCAAGTCCCTGCTGGCGTGGTTGGCCGCGACCATCGCCCTCGGCGCAGCCTTCCTTTATTTCCAGGCCACCGAGTACATCGAAGCCTACCAGCACCTCAACCTGACCCTGGGCAGCGGCATCTACGGATCAACCTTCTTCATGCTGACCGGCTTCCACGGCATGCATGTGACCCTGGGCGCAATCATGCTCACGGTGATCTGGTTCCGTTGCGCCAAGGGCCATTTCAGCGCCGACAACCACTTCGGTTTTGAAGCCGTGGCCTGGTACTGGCATTTCGTCGACGTGGTCTGGCTCGGCCTGTTCGTGTTTGTATATGTGCTGTGAGATTCGGGATTCGGGATTAGGGATTGGGTAAAGCGTTTGAGGATTCGGGGAACTGCTCTGCGAATCCCGAATCCCCAATTCCGAATCCCGGTTCTCAAATGCCATGCGGCTGGATGATTCCAGTCACCATGCCGATGATGATCAGGACGATCAGCAGTACCGACAAGCCGATTCGCCATGACAGCGCCCTGACCGTGCGGTTGCTGCGGCCCTTGTCGGTCATCATGTAATAGAAGCCGGCGCCGAGGTTCCAGACGATGGCGATCAGGAACGCGATAATCAGGATCTTGCCGGTCATGCTCATGTGTTCAATCCAAAGTGCTCGCTGTGCGTTGCGCGGGCGTCGAGTATAGACGCTGGCATGCCGGGCAGACGCTGGAACAAACCTTCCTGGCTGGCCTTGGCCCTGTTGCTGATGGCCGTGCCGACATTCATCTACCTGGGCTTCTGGCAATTGCAGCGGGCTCATGAAAAGGAACTGCTGCTGGCTGCCTTCGCGGGCAATGCCGGGGCACAACCGATTCCGCTTGCGGCGGCGCGGCAACAGGTGATTGGGGAAGTGTTTCCAAAGGTTGAGGTGTCGGGCCAATTCGACCCACTCCACACCTATGTGCTCGACAACCAGGTTCGCGGCGGTCGAATTGGCGTGCTGGTTTTTGCGGTGTTCGAACCAGCGGACGGATCACTGCCCTTGCTGGTCAATCGTGGATTCCTGGCCACCGCGACCGATGGCAGCCGAGCGCCGATCCCGGCGGTCGAGGCGGGTGCGCAGGTTTTGCATGGGTTGTTTGCGCCACCTCCGGGGGTGGGCATGCGAATGGGGGGCAACGCCCTTGCCCGACAGACGCAATGGCCCAAGTTGACCGTGCACATCGATCTGACTGAAATCGGTGCGGATCTCGGACGGCGCCTCGATTCCCGGGTGCTGCTGCTGGATGCCGATGTCGATTCCGGGTTCGAGCGGGAATGGACCCCGCAGATCATTCCGCCGGAACGACACCTTGGCTATGCGTTTCAGTGGTTCTGTTTTGCCCTGGCTGCACTGGTCATTTTCATCGTGCTGCATTGGCGGCGCCCGCGTTCGGAGTCGAATTGATGTCATCAAGAAATCGCAAACGCATGCAACTGGTGCTGATTGCATCGTTCTTCCTGGTACCCATGCTGTTGGCTGGCGTGCTGACGTTCAGCGGTTGGGTGCCGGATGCGCGCAGTTATGGCCAGGGCATCGTTCCGGAGCGTTCGATGGAGAAGGTGGATGTCATGCTTGCCGATGGCTCGCGACTGAACTGGATCGATCCCGACTGGCGCTGGAGCGTTGTCGCACTCGGTGGCGGCCATTGCGCGGATGCCTGCATTCGCCAGTTGGACATGTTGCACAGGGTACGCGTGTCCTTGAACCAGAATGCTTCGCGCGTGAGGCTGGTCTATGTGGGCAAGCCGCCACAGGGCGCGGAAACCGAAACGCTGATGAAGGTCTGGCAGGTTGGCAGCGACACCAACCACGCCTTGACCGAGTGGACTCCAAAACGCGAAGACGGTCTGGCCGTGCTGCTGGTAAAGCCGGATGGCACTGCGCTCACCTGGTATGCGGATGGATTCGACGCCGCCGGTGTGCGCAAGGATCTGGCCAAGGTGACCAAGTGATGCACGGTTTGCGCAGCTTGGAAATTGCGGGGGCACTGAAGGAATTGCCTTTGCCGTCATTCCGGCGCAAGCCGGAATCCATGCGGCAGTTGAAACCATGCCATTGGAATCAGGATGGATCCCGGCCTTCGCCAGGAAGACGAATCGATCAGCGTAGCCAAGGGTCGCAGAGTGACTCGCGTCGGCACACGCGCTACCGTGCCCACGCCAAACGCAACGCCCAGGCTTGACCAGATGTCCTCCATTGCCCGCCAGTATTTCGAGCTGACCAAGCCGCGCGTGGTGGCCCTGATCGTGTTCACCGCGATCATCGGCATGTTCCTCGCCGTACCCGGTTGGCCGCCGCTGCGCCAGTCGCTGGCGGGATTCATCGGCATCTGGCTGGCTGCGGCATCCGCGGCGGCGATCAATCATTTGATCGACCAGCGCATCGACCGCGTGATGGCGCGTACCGCGCATCGGCCGCTGCCCACCGGATCGCTCACGCCGACCCAGGTGCTGGTGTTTGCGATCACCCTGGGCACGTTGTCGATGACGATCCTGATTGCGCTGGTCAACCCGCTGACCGCAATCCTCACCTTTGCCTCGCTGATCGGCTACGCCATCATCTACACCGCGTTCCTCAAGCGCGCGACCTCGCAGAACATCGTCATTGGCGGTGCCGCCGGTGCCGCACCACCCCTGCTGGGCTGGGCCGCAGTCACCGGCGAGGTGCATCCGTACGCACTGCTCTTGTTCCTCATCATTTTCGTGTGGACACCGCCGCATTTCTGGGCGTTGGCCATCTTCCGCGTCGAGGATTACTCGCGCGCCCAGGTGCCGATGTTGCCGGTGACCCACGGCGTCACCTACACACGCTGGCACGTGCTCGCCTACACCATCCTGCTGGTGATCGTCACCGTGTTGCCCTGGCTCACCGGCATGAGCGGCGTGTTCTACCTCGGCGGCGCATTGGCGCTCGGCGCCGGATTCCTCTACTACGCGGTGCGCCTGCTCAACCCGCCCGACGAGCTGTTCGCGATGAAGGTGTTCAACTACTCGATCATCTACCTGATGGCCCTGTTCGCCTTCCTGCTGATCGACCACTATCTGATGCCGCAGGCCATGCAGCCCGCGCCTGCATTGATCTTCAAGCCGGACGTGTAGATTGATGCCGATTGTGCAGTTCAGCCCGCTGGCGGAGGCGGAACCCGCTTGCACTTGTCTGCAGCAACGTCGAAACCCGCAGTCACCGGTCTGGCAAAGCCAGGTAGTCCGCCACCAATGGGCGGGTTCAGGATCAGGGATTGCATGGTGTTGTCTTGCGAACCTTCGCCGTAGGCGTAGAAGGGGGCGAGGAAGTTGCCGCCCGCCACGGTTCCCCGCCCATACCAGAGAAATGGCGCGGGATTGTAGGATGCAAGGGCGGGGTCCTCCATCCAGGTTTGCCGCTGGGCTCTGTTTGCCGAGAGCGTCATGAACTGACCACGCAGGCCCATTTCTGCATAGATTCCGAACGGAACCGGTTGGGCGTCACTCAGCACGCCAATGCGAAGAAAGCGCGCAGGTTGGACCGTTTCCCCCGGCGCCATATCAACGATGGTTTGCTCGGCGAAGCAGAAGAGGGCTTCGTCTATGGGGGTTGGTTGCCAAGGTACGTTGTCCGGGACATCCGCGAAATCTTCCGGTGCTACCCATTCGCCATTGTGGTAGAACCTGTCGGTTCCGTTCCACAGCGTGATGTAGTTGGTCTCGTCGATATCCTTGCTGCCAACGGCAATACCGTCATCTTCGAATCCAAGCGGCCCACGATAGGCTACCTGCACAAACAAGTCGGTGGCATTGATTGGAATGGGATCGTTGCTGAAATCAAACTGGGCCAATACCGCGTCGTTCTCACACTCGCTGCCGATTCCGTGGGCTCCCGAGTTGATGTTGCCTGCATTTACGCAGGGGTTGATGGATCCGGCAGGTGGACCTGGCAGATTTCCGCTTGCGTCCAGTTGCAGCGGAGCCGACACCGAGATCTCCACGAACGCGCTGCGGGAATCTTGCAGTGCGCAACCACTGGGAATCCTTTTGTCACTGGGGTTGGGAATGCCGGTTTGCGGATCGGGCATCACCACATATTCACCGGACAAATCCGGCTGATAGCAGGGATTGCGGTGATAGCGGGCGATGGCCACCAGATGGCCGGTTGGATTGCCGCTGGAATCGACACCTGAGTGCATGGTTTGCGGAACAATCTCTCCGGTTCCGGCATCGCGCAGGGTGTGGTTGCCATCGACGAGGTTCGTGACATTGCGCACCCGCACGCGCAAGGCGTGAAAGCCAAACACCCGTCCGGCTTCATCCATGGGGATTCCATCCTCGACATGGTGCGGCGTGCCCTGATCGATGACCGCATACAAGCCATCCGGCGGCGAAGACAGCTCGATCTCGCCGCGGAAGAAGAAGTCGAGCAAACCCGCCGAATAACCGATGGCACGCGGGATGGTGAGGTTGCCGATGGTTTCGAGTACCTGGGGTGACCAGGTCACCCTGGATATATCCCTCGGAAATGCTGATCCATGAGACATTGCGAATTCCCGAAAGATTCCGTCCGCGGCAATCGGTGCATTCGGAAGGCTAAAGCCGGGCGGCAATACATCCATGGAACCGGCGTAGTCCGGGTTCACCGTGTCCGGCACTGCGTGCAGGAAATGCAGACAGGTTGCCGCGCGGAGTCGCTCATCGACGACAAAGGCCGATTCGCACGATGAGTAACTGATGGAGTAACCATTGGCCGGGTTGTCAAAATCCTGGGGAGGTGCCTGATGCGGGGTGTCGCCCTCCATGCCGGGCAGCGTGCCGCCGGTAAAGAAACCGCGACTGGAGTAGTCCGCCATGCCAGATCGGGCAAAGAAGCCAGTTTGTGCACCGCCGAGACTACTTCGTGTGGTGAAGAATCGGAGCGGAATCGAGAACATGACGGGAGCCGTGCTGCCGTACGCGCCAAGCGGCGGTATGGACAAATCTTCGGGTTCGAGACTTGAATAGAATCCGTGAACGAAGCTGCCGACACCATCGCCGCCCAGGATGCGGGCATTGGTGAAACCTTCAAATGCCTGTTGCTGGTCGCCGTCCTTGGCGGAGTGCGGATCAAGCCGCGTGTGTTGAGGCTGGGCGGCATCTTGCAGCAAATGGACCACGTTCCCCAATGAGCGAAACATCGTGGCCCATAGAATCATGCGGTCTTTGGAATCGGACGCGCGGTTGGCCGGGTTGTCCGGGCTTCCAGTCTCCTTGCTGCGTCGGCGCGTCAATGCCCACCAGTAGGCGTTTCGGGCATCGAGGTAACTGTAGGTGTTCCTTCCAACTCCTTGCGCGGGGGTTGCGGGGCTGACAAAGCTGTCCTCGTACCCGAGCGCCCAGTCAACGGACTTTTCCTGGGGGATCTGCAGAACAGACAGGCCGCGATCAAACTCCGGGTCATAGAAGTGCTGGAAGGAGCGCGGGAGGTAGTTCGGCTGATCGGGCACGGTCAAGAACCACTCCCACGCACATCGTGAGACGTTAAGCAACGGATACCAGCCGAGGATGGTGGGGCCCATATCGTCTTCACGGATCGCGCCACGAACCAGCCAGTTCTGGATGGGGTAGAGGTTGGGATTGCCGGCGGAGTGGACAGTATTCACGAACGAGTGTCCAAACTTCCGGTCTCTCTCCTCATCGAGTACTAGGAAGTCGCGCATCTGACAAGCTTCAAATCCAGCAGGGTAGTCGATCGCCTGAATGTCACCACCCGACTGGCCGCCATCCTTGTAATAGCGGGACCGCACATCGGCATCCCAGTACATTTGGAATCGATCATCACGATACAGACGGTCCAGGCCCAGGCGCTTCAACAACCCACCCGCATCCGTGGCCAACTGCGACCTTGCATACGCTTCGCGCGTCATCAGCGCGTGCGTTTGCGTTTCAAAGCCGAATGCGGAATTTGCGAGAACAATTCCTGACAGCAGTAATGCCTTCCCTACCGAGTTCATGGCGTACCTCGTCCGTTGGTGATGAACTTGCATGCAATCTCTGCGGATGTCGTCCTTCCCTGCGATGCATCTGACCGAGCCACGCCTGGGGCCAGCATTTCCAGAAGTTCGTATGCGCGGTCCTTATCTGACGAAAATCCCGAAAGAGAGGCAATTGTCGTCACGTCGATCACTTGCTGTGAGTTCAGCGCACATACCCATGGCGCGAGCAATGCGTAACCCTCGGCGCGCATCGCCAAGTCTCCGGGATCAGTCGATGCCCTATACGGATTACCGACTGTTCGAATCCTGCTGTAGTAAACGGCAGCCTCCTTGAGGTTCAACGTAGGCTTGTACATCCTGATCGGATCGACCTCGATGACAGAACCCGCCCAGGAGTGTGGCGGCACATACAGGCCTGAGCGCGGTCGGTAGTTTCCTATGCCGCGTTCATCAAACTGCCAGGTCTTTTCATCGCCCACTACCGCGTAGCCGATCTCGAATGCAGTGATCACCCAAGTCCATTGTTGGTTACGAAAGGGGACGGGAATGTCGACGAAGGGGTCGAGGTTGGTCCACACCGCAGGGATGTAATAGCGCCCATCTGCATCGGTGGAAGTGACAATCCGGTACAGAGGTTTCGTACCACCTTGCCCGACCGGAAACCCTGGCTCTGCGGAAACCCGCCCTGCCGCAATCACGATGACATGAGGCATGGGCTTGCCGGTTGTACTGTCGATGACCAAGCCGGTTTTGGCGCTGCGCGTGGCAAGCAGTCCGGTGATCTGCGGAAGCAGGGAAGTGATGAGCAGGAGCAGAATTACCGCAATGGCGAGCAGGATGCGTTTCATGCTGCACCCGTCAGCGCTGAACGCGGGTTTGCGAAACTGTCCTGGTAGCCCAATGCCCAATCCACGGACCTTGGGTAGCCGATTCCCGCAACGCTGAGTCCCAGTCGGTAAATGGGATCGAAAAAATGCCTGAATGGGCGGGTGATTCTTCCGGGCTGGTCATCAATGGTGTTCCACCATTCCCAAGCGCAGTCGCTTCCCATCAATCCAATCTGGCCGAGACCATCGCCCATGTCGTCTTCGCGAATAGCGCCGCGAATCAGCCAGTTTTGGATGGGTAGCAGTGGAGTTTGACCGGCAGACTCAACGGTATTGCGAAAATAGTTTCTGAACAACTCGCGCGGTTGTCCGAGTTCAAGAAACAGACGCATCTGGCACCGCTCAAAATTCGCCGGTGCGTCGGCCAAGTAGATGAACTCGGCGAAATCACTCCCAATCGGGTAGTAGAGCGCTTCCGCCTCCGGCAGCCAGTAAGGTTTGAACGGGTCGTTCGGGTGCAAGCGATCAAAGCCCAAGCGCTTTGCAATCGAGTTGCCGTCGGTCTTGGCAAGAACTGATCGTTCGTAAGCCATTCGAGTGATCAACGCGTGCGTCTGCGTTTCATAGGCGCTAGCGAACCCCGATCCGGCTGCGATGAAAAGTGCCGCCACTGTTGCGGTCAATCGATTCATGGCACTCCCCTTCCATTGGTGACGACCTTGCACACGTTACCTGCCCTGAACTTGGGATTTTCGTATGGTTCCAATCGAGATTGCTCCGGCTCCAAATCCTTGAGCAACGCCGACGCATCCAACACGTTTTCAGCGAATCCTTCGATAAACGCCATCGTCGAATAGTCCAACTCTGTATTCACGTCGAGGGCACAGACCCACGGTGCTAAAAGTTCATAACCTTGCTGTCGGATAGCGATCTTGTTCGTGTCTGTCGGAAGCAAGCCAAGTCGTGCAGCGCCCTTGATCGCGCCGTAGTAGACCGCCGCTTCCTTAAGGGTCATTGTGGGCCGGTACAACTTGATAGGCTCGACTTCCAGGTAGATGCCGCGAGACGATGCCCCCGGTGTGTCAAATACCGAACGCGGTTTGAACATCGTGGTGCCATCTGAATGGAATACCTTCCAACTTTTCTCATCCCCGACTACCGCATAACCCGGCTTGAACGCAGTTGCGATCCAGCCAGAACGTGGTTCGCTTCCGGGAAGCGCAAGACCAAACGTTGACCACGTCGAGGGAATTTCGTAGCGACCTTGCGCGTCGGTAGTAGTAACGAACTGGTACAGGTGCGCGTATCCGCCCGGACCCACAAGTAGCGGACCATGGGAAGCCCATCCGGCCGAGATCACGATCACATTCGGCATGGGTCTTCCGGTTTTCGAGTCCACCACTGTGCCAGTCTTGGCCATGTGCACTGCCAAACGGTCAGGCAACTGTGGCAGGAACAGCAAAACCAGAAGTGTGAAAATGATCAGAAGTGCAAGCAGCAAGCGTTTCATGCGGCACCCGTCAGTTGTGAACGCGGGTTTGCGAAACTGTCCTGGTAGCCCAATGCCCAATCCACGGACCTTGGGTAGCCGATTCCCGCAACGCTGAGTCCCCGTCGGTAAATGGGATCGAAGAAATGCCGAAACGGTCGCATGATCCGCCCAGGCTGATTTTCGATGGTGTCACCCCATTTCGAGCCGCAGATCGCTTTACTCAAACTCAACCAGCCAATCCCGTCACCCATATCATCTTCGCGAATAGCGCCGCGAATCAGCCAGTTCTGGATGGGGAGGATTTCGGGGTAGCCGCTCGACTCGACCGTGTTGGCGAACAATCTGTAGTATTGAATTCTGGTTTCATCGCTGGCAAGGCCAAGAAACGCGCGCATCTGGCATTTTTCAAACCTGTCTGGGTAGTCAACGGAAGCGGTCGGGCCGTTGTCGCCACCGTCAAGGTAATAGGCCGCGGTGTCTCCTGACCAGTAAGCATTGAAGACGGAATATGGATGCAATCGATTCAGCCCCGTTCGGTGCCGGATCGAGTTGCCAGCATCGCTCGCTAACGAGGATCGGGCATAGGCTTCGCGTGTTATCAGCGCGTGGGTCTGCGTTTCGTATGCCAACGCAGGACAACAACCAGCTACAAGCGCTAACACGATGAACAAACTCTTCTTCCTTTTCATGGTGTATTTCTTCCGTCGGTGAGAATCGCACATACCATCCCGGCTTTGGTCGAGGGGGCAAACTCGCTATGCGGAAAGCCCTCTTTCACACTCTGCTCCGCAATTTTTTCTATGGACTTGAGCTCATCCAACGCAAATTGGAGAATTGAGCCCCTCGGCGGAGAACCTATTTCCATGTTTGGATCCAGTCCGCAAACCCAAGGCGCGAAGAGGTTGTAACCTTGCCGACGCATGGCTTCATCGAGCGGTTCTTTCGAGTTGGGTGAACGCCCCCCGGTGCGGCGCACTCTCGAGTAGTAGATCGCAGCTTCCTTCAAGCCCAGCGTCGGCTTGTACATGCGGATCGGATCGACTTCGATATGCGTAAACCGAAACGAGTGCCCGGGCATGTCTGTGAGCGAAGGGTTTTCGTAAGTGGAATATCCAGCATGGAGCAGTTCCTGGTCGGGCCGGTCGCCGACCACGGCATAGCCGACATGGAACACGGTGATCACCCAGTCGTATCTCGGGTTTTGATGTGGCAATGCCAAATGGAACCGGCTCCAGGACGCAGGAATCTCGAATCGTCCGTGGGAATCGGTCTGCGTTACCACCCGATACAAGGGGTTCGTTCCACCAGGTACAACCAGCAGGCCTGCACTGCTGTGTGAGGCCGCAGCAATCACGATCACATTCGGCATCGGCTTTCCGGTTTCGTCGTCGATCACGACGCCGGTTTTGCGCATGCTCACCACGACATAATCCAAGAACTGCGGCACGAATGGCGTGATGGCGGCGATCAGCAATACGGCCAGGATGATGAGTGCGCGTTTCATCGCGATCACATTCCGGCAATACGCCAGACACCATCACTGTCTTGAACCATATGCACATGGAATCCACTGCGTGTCTGATTCTCGTTGTCGCGCATGATCAGCATTTCCGTGTAGCTTGGGCCGGCAAATCCGCTCACGATGGTTCCCAGTTCCGGAACCAGATTCGGGAGATCCGTGCCAAGCGCGCTGAAGCTGTCAAGATAATCGGGTCGAACGCCTGATGCATAGGCGCGACTGGCCGCTGCGGCGTCGGACTCTTGCAAGCGCGCTTTCAGATAGCCGTAGATGTCGCAAAAGGCGCCGCGCTCGGCAGCCATATTGCGGATCAGCAGCCATTCGGAAGCGGTATGGACATCACCACCTGTGGTGGTGACCTGAATCAGCGCCTTGTAGAGCCCGGGGTCGCCGAATGCGAATGTCCGGTTCAGTTGATCAATCGAGCCCGCGCTGTGATCAAAGGCTCCATCACCGTCGGCATCGATGCGAATGCTTTGAAAAGCCTGTCCAATCAGGGTTGTGCCCAATTCCACATTGAAATGCATGAGCGTTGGTGCCATGCCAATGGATTGGACGGCGCTTAGCGAAAGCGCAGGCTCCGGCCCGCTTCGGCTCAAGCCAATGGAGGCGGTTGCGGTGAGACCGGGCAAGGTTGTGGCAATGGCCTCGAGTGTATTGAAGCCCGGTGTCAGGCGTACATTGGGCGCCAGGAATTGTCCATTGGCAGTCTGCGCCACGACACCATTGATGGTGATGCCGGTATTGATCGGCCCATGGAACGTGCCGGTCACGTCAATGTAGGCTTCAGGGGTGGTGGAGTTCTGCAGTGACGGATCGAAGGTCACGCTTAGCGTGCCGTCCCCGGTAATGTTGCGGGATTGACCAGCGCTGTACACGGCACCGCTCAACTGCTCAATGGGTACAAAACCAGGCGGGTCATTTGGAACGGTGTTTGGATCGAATCCGCAAATTTCGGTAGGAACTGCGGGATTGGTGATGTGCGGAAAGCTGTCAGACCAGGCGCCAGCATAGGTCACGTCGCCGGTGTACCAAGCGTACAGAATGGTTTCTCCCATTTCGGACTGCATGGCGGAGCAGCTTGTAGCCGGCAGTACGATTTGACAGCCGTACACGCCGTCGCTGACGGTGACGACGCCGCTGGGCGGCGGGCCATCTGGAGATGCCGGTGTTACGTCAACGTTGATGGTGAAACTCTGGCCGACAACGGATGGCTCCGGATCGACTCGCGCAATGGACACGTTTGCGAGTTCGGTGCCGGTAGGGATTACGGTGAACGGGTTGGCGCTGACTCCGGTTCTTTGATCTACCGTTACCGTGATGGGTCCGGTGCTGGCACCGCTGGGGACCAAGGCGACAATTTGAGTAGCACTGGACTGCATGACATACGCCGACTGCCCATTGAAGGTGACGACATTGCCGCTTGCGCCTTCTGCGCTGAAGCCCTGACCCGAAATCGTGACTGTCGTACCGACCACACCGCTACCGGGTGCAAATCCGGATATTTGGGGTTGCGGGAAGGGCGAGGTCACCGTGAAGTCCGTGTTGCTTGTGGCGGTGCGTCCGGCAACGGCTACCGTGATTCGCCCGGTTGTGGACCAGACTGGAACCTCCGCAACGATGCGAGTAGCAGTAGCACTAACCAAGCTGGCCTGGATGCCGTTGAACTGGACGACATTTCCGGCGCTTGATGACGCAAAGTTGCTTCCATTGATGGTGACGTGACTGCCATACAGGCCGCTTGTCGGCGAGAAGCTGGAGATTACGGGTGGCGGAGGAACCAGTACCGTGAAACTGCTCGCGCTGGTTACCGACTGGTCTGCCACAATCACCTGAATGGGGCCGGATGTTGCGCTTGCCGGGACTTTAGCGACGATACGAGTTGCAGTGGCTGAAACAATATTGGCTTCAACACCGTTAAACCTGGCCATTGTGCTGCCGAATGACGACAAGAAGCTGGTCCCGTTGATGGTCACGTTTGCGCCGGGCAAAGCTGCAGTCGGTGAAAATGAGCTGATCGTCGGTGGCCTTGGTACAACCGTGTGAGCCATCGGACTTGATGATGTCTGTGCAAACGTGGCGTTGCCCATGTAAGCAGCGGTGATCTGGTGCGCGCCGGCTTGGTTGGGCGTCACGCTGCAACTTGTTGCGGGCAACATGAATTGGCAGCTTCCGCCGCTCGAACTGTTCACGACTACTTGTCCGGTCGGAGTTAGGGGTTCGCCAGGCATCGCATTCACTTCAACTACCGCTGCAAGGGCTTGGCCTGCTTGAACTGGCTCAGGCGAAATACTGACGATGCGTACTTCAACCGGTTTACGTAGAACATTGACGACACGGCTGACGTTGCGCGAACTTGGGGCGAACACGTTCGGGTTCGAGGGCAGGAACTGGAGTTTGAGGTTCAGATACCCCGTTTTGGTGGCTTGCAGGGTGCAGCCGGACTGCTCAGGAAGCGCATAGCTGCACGTCGTGGTAGTTCCTTCAATGGTGACGCGCACGGTTCCCGCAGCAGGGCCGCATGCGCCGTTTCGCGGCGTGACCAACGCATTCACATCGAAGGTCTGGCCCAGAACGACTTCCGCGGGCACCACGGCACTGAGGGATGTCTCTGTGAAAATTGCGGATGCGCGCGCATCGCACGAACTCAGCGGCCTGATCGAGATGGGCAAGTGAAGGTGCTTCTCGGTGATGGATCGACCGCCGGTGCCTTCTTCCAGGATATAGGTGCCGCTTGCGGGAAGGGTCGGTAGATCGATGGCTCCCTGACTGTTCGCACTGGGAAGCGTCAGCAGAACGCTTCCGTTCGGCTGATACAGGGTGATTGGCGCCTGAATTTCAGAGTTGTAGCGCGGGCTGCCATTGAGCTGGAGATTCTGGCCTTGGGTTCCCTCGAAGCGGATGACGCCCGATTGACCAGGACGGGACAGGTTGAGCGCAATTTCTGTTCCGCCAGTAGATGTTTGTGCAAAGTAGGGCGTAGACACCGTGGCAATGAATCGAGTCGGCTCATCGCCTGGATCCGTGTGGAACGCGCGCACCGCGACTGTGTAGTTTCCATCGCGTGGTGCATTGAGGATCGGCAAGGCGCATCCTGCATCCGAATAATTGCTGGGAACGCTCGGTCCAAGAAATGATTGGCACAAAGCTATTTCAGAAAGTTTGGTGCCGTCTGGATCGAACAGGGTGACTCTGGCGCGATGTGAATAGTACCTATTGATCTGGTGATTCCACGTGATCGGCAAGATGATTCCGAGATCGAGACGTTGTCCGGCATGTGCAAAAAAGCTCAACAGACCCATCTCGTTTCTGAACCTGGCTTGTCCATAGTGTGATGGCCCATCTATTTCAATCGGCACAGGATTTCTCAAGCGGACGCGCATGGTTTCCGTCAGTTCGTCAGCCTTCCTGATGGTGATTGTGTAGACGCCGGTTTGCGGCAAATCGTGCAGGAAATAGCGGTAGCCGCAGCCCCCCACACAGCTCACGGATTGAAACTCCGAAATCAGCAGGCTTCCGTCAGGAGCATGGAACAACACATCATTCCCCATCAGCGCCATACGTTCCGTGGAGGTCCAAAGCTCCAGCGAGTGAGTTGCTCCTTCGGCTCCGGAAAACTGCAATTTCCAGACCTGTCCGACCCGGTCCATTTCCAAGTCCATCGCTTCATCCGGACTCAGCGTGGCTGCAAGGGTCCGCGTAAGTGAGACCAGCGCAGCGAGTGTCGAGGCTGGACTGTTGGCAGCTATCCTGACCGTGTATGTGCCGGAAACCGGCAAGGCTGTAGCTTCGATTACGCAGGAGGATTCGCAATTGACAAGCTTCAAGGTGGAGCCGTCCGGTCTGCGCACGGACACCTGCGGTTTTCTGGAAATGTTGCTGGGCGTTTGCAGGACCGAGGAGACGCCAATTCCAAAGCTCTCGCCCGTGAGTGCTTCGAACGTAAAATCCTTGAATCCTCCGGGCTGAGCTATGTTGGCCTGCAACGCGGGACCATCAGCAAGCAAGGTCGCGCCCAATTGAGCAATGTGAAAGGGAAATGCGGAAACCGCGGTTTCACCATTGACCATTATGGATATCGCCCCGGTTTCCGCTCCAGCAGGCACGACAACATTCAACTGATCGGGGGACGCAGAGACGACCTCGGCAGGCAAACCGTTGAAGCTGACCTGATTGGCATTTTGCGCAGTGGCAAAGGAGCGGCCCTTGATCTTTACAGCTGTTCCGGGAGCGCCGGTTCCTGGCTGAAATCCATCGATGTTCAGGTTGGTTGGGGCGATCTCGATAGGCCATTTGCTGTTGCCGGTGAGCTCATTCCTGGAAACCTCGAACAATCCCGTTGTTGCGCCAGTCGGAATAGTCGCGCGAAGATTGCTCGTGTTCGCGAAGGTCACTGGAATCGGAATCCCGTTGATCTGTAGCTGATTTCCGGAGGGCACAGCATCAAAGTTCATCCCGCGAATTTCGATCGGGGCCCCCGACACGCCTTGCAGGGGACTAAACAAGCGGATGTCAGGGGCTACAACGAAACTGTTGACGCTTTGCCCCCAGGTTCCGGCAACTTCGACTCTTATCCTGTTGGTCCACGCATAGGGCGGAATCTCAACAGTAAGGCGGGTGGGAGAAGCGCTGAGAACGCGAAGCAGCCTTCCCCCCAGATGAACTTCACCTCCAAGCGTTACCGTGTTTTGCTCTGCGAGAGATCCGAATCCGGAGCCATCAATCGTTACGACAGTTTGATCGGCGCCGCTTGCAGGTGAGAAGCCGGTAATGACCGGTGCGGCACATGGCGCTCCCAAGGGCAGACAGCAAAGCATGAGAGGCAGGAACATTCTGCCGATGGGTGCCCATTCTCTGTGGCGACGAGCGCCGAAATAGCAGCTTGTGGCTTGGTTCATGTGTTGGCTTCCTTGTCTGCACGTCAAATGCCACGGAACCGAATGCGAATTGCATGAATCCGAGTTCGTCGTATCGCGACGCGAAAGAAAGCGAGCGTTCGACGGACATCGCGCCGATCAGATTCCATGGCGCACATGTGAACCAAAAGCTACTACGGAGAAATACACGTGTCAACGTATACTGGGTGAAGACTTGTATACCATTGCGGAGTTGGTTGGGGTGGCCGGCATGTGAACGGGCGCTGGAACCGCCTTGGATTTCAGGGCATCAGTGCTGCCGAGCGTAACGCTGCGCAATCACCGCGCAGGCGATCAGCTGGATCTGGTGGTAGATCAAAACCGGCAGCACGATCATGCCGAGTGCCGGGTTGCCGGCAAACAGCACATTGGCAATGGGAACGCCGCTGGCCAGGCTTTTCTTGGAGCCGCAGAACACGATGGCGATTCGGTCCTCGCGTTTGAATCCGAGGCGCAGGCTGAGGCAGTGGGTGAAAAGCAGTGCGGTCGCCAGGATCGCACCGACGATGAGGAACAGCGCTGTCAATGACGTGAATGGCAACTGTCGCCAAAGTCCTTCGATGACCGATGCGCTGATCGCAAGATAGACCACCAGCAACGCCGTGCCGCGATCCGTCCATGCAAGCAGGCTACGACGGCGCTCCAGCCAACGTGCGAGCCAGGGGCGTGCCAGGTGACCGGCAACAAAGGGCAGGGCCAACTGCAGCACGATGCGCGTGAGTGCATTCACGGACAGCGATGTTTCCCCGTTTCCTCCGAGCAGGCATGCGGCGAGCAGCGGCGTCAGCAGTACGCCTGCCAGGTTGGAAAGCGATGCGCTGCACACGGCGGCCGCGACATTGCCATGGGCCATCGAGGTGAAGGCAATGGATGACTGCACGGTGGAGGGCAGGGCACTCAGGAACAGCACGCCCAGCATCAGCTCGGATCCGATCCACGCGGGCGGCAACGCGTGCTTGATTGCGATGCCAAGCAACGGAAAAAATACAAAGGTCACGGCCAATACCAGCAGGTGCAGGCGCCAGTGGGTGAGGCCCGCAACGATTGCCTCGCGAGGCAGGCGCGCACCGTGCAGGAAGAACAGCAGGGCGATGGCCAGCGTGGAAACCGCGCGCAGGGATTCGGCCACCGCGCCGCTGGCAGGCAACAGCATCGCCAGGCCGACGGTGGCCAGCATGGCGATCAGGAAGCGGTCGTAGACGATGGAGAATCGGGACATGGAAACACGGTGGCAAGTCAGCCCGCTATTGTGCGGCATCTTTCGTCGCTCCTGCGCAGGCAGGAGCCCAGCGATTTTGCGGCCTCTGATTGCAGCAAAAAGGCACTGGGTCCTGGATATCGCTTCGCGATTCCGGGAGGACGAGCAGGGTTCGCGCTCGTCTGTGCCCTGCTCGCAATCCATTCATTGGGCAGGCGCTGGATCCCGGATATCGCTTCGCGATTCCGGGATCACGGGCGGAATCGGATTTCCTGGTCAGGGCAGGCCATGTGCATCCAAGGGACTGCCGAAAGTGCCCGATCGGTGCTATATCTCGCCGGTCCCATTCGACCTTGAGCAACCATGAGCGAGACTGCGGCTCCCGGCATGAATCGACGCGACCTGCGCACGCTGACCCTGGCAGCCCTGGGTGGTGCGCTGGAGTATTACGACTTCATCATCTTCGTGTTCTTCGCGACGGTAATCGCCCAGTTGTTCTTTCCGCCGGACATGCCGGACTGGCTGCGCCAGTTGCAGACCTTCGGCATCTTTGCCGCCGGGTACCTCGCGCGTCCCTTGGGCGGAATCATCATGGCCCACTTCGGCGACCGCGTCGGACGCAAGCGCATGTTCATGCTGAGCGTGTTGCTGATGGCCGTGCCCACCTTGCTGATGGGTGTGTTGCCAACCTATGCAACGCTGGGAATCCTTGCGCCCTTGCTGCTTTTGCTCTTGCGCATTCTGCAGGGCGCTGCCGTTGGCGGTGAAGTGCCCGGAGCCTGGGTGTTCGTGGCCGAGCACGCGCCGCGTGGTCGCACGGGGTTTGCCATTGGCGTGCTGACCGCCGGTCTCACCTTCGGCATCGTTCTGGGATCGGCCATTGCCAGTTGGGTCAATTCGATATGGTCTGCGCCTGAAGTGTTGGATTGGGCCTGGCGTTTGCCGTTCCTGATGGGCGGTGTGTTCGGCATGCTTGCGGTATGGCTGCGCCGTTATCTTGAAGAAACTCCGGTGTTCGAGGAGTTGCGCAGGCGACGCGAATTGGTGCAGGGGTTGCCGCTCAAACTGGTCCTGCAGGGACATCGGTTGGCGGTGTTCCGGGTCATGCTGATTACCTGGACCCTGACCGCGGGCATCGTGGTGGTGATCCTGATGACGCCGGCACTGGTGCAAAGCCAGTATGGAATTCCCGCCGCCGAGGCGGCGCAGGCCAGCACCTGGGCAACCCTGAGCTTGACTCTGGGCTGCGTGCTTTACGGCATGGCCGTGGATCGTTTTGGTGTCAGCCGCGTGCTGCTTGCGGGGGCGATGGGATTGGCCATTGCAGCATGGGGTCTTTACTGGATTTTGCAGCACGCGGTCCAGCACTTCACCCTGGCGTTTGCGGTGGGTGGATTGCTGGTTGGTGTGACGGGTGCGATTCCAAGCCTGATGGTGAACCTGTTTCCGGCACGCATCCGCTTCTCCGGAATTTCATTTGCCTACAATGTAGCCTATGCCATTTGCGGCGGGCTTACTCCACTGGCCGTCAGCCTGTGGTTGCGCGCCGGTGAGCCGTACGCGCCGGTCTACTACGTCGCGGCCGCGTGTCTTGCGGGGGTGGTTGCAATCCTGCTTGGGCGTTCCATGCAGTCTCGAATTCTGGTAACCGAATAGCTCCAGCCTGGGCACCATCATCCAATGACAAACCCGAACAACACCTGCGACGCCATCATCATCGGTGCCGGCCACAATGGCCTGGTTTGTGCGACTTATCTGGCCAAGGCCGGGCTCAAGGTGCAGGTGCTGGAACGTCGCGGCGTGGTCGGCGGAGCGGCGGTGACCGAGGAATTCCATCCGGGTTTTCGCAACTCGGTGGCGGCCTACACGGTGTCCTTGTTACAGCCCAAGGTAATTCGCGATCTGGACCTGCACGCACATGGACTGAAGATCGTCGAACGCAAGCTCGGCAATTTCCTGCCCTTGCCGGATGGCCGCTTTCTGCGCGCGGGTGAAGGCATCACCCAAGCCGAGGTGGCCAAGTTCTCGGTCCGCGATGCCGAACGTTTGCCGGCCTATCAACAGCGCCTCGATGCCATCGCCGATGTATTGCGTGAATTGGTGCTGGAGCCGCCACCCAATGTCACCGATGAAGGCTGGTGGAAGGCCATCCCCGAGCTGGTGCGTGCCGGCAAGCTGGGCAAGCGCCTGTTGAAACTCGATACGACCTTGCGTCAGGAGCTGCTCGACCTGTTCACGATCTCGGCGGCCGAATATCTGGATCGCTGGTTCGAGAGTGAGCCGATCAAGGCCCTGTTCGGTTTCGATGGCATCGTCGGCAACTACGCCAGCCCGCACACGCCGGGCAGTGCGTATGTGTTGTTGCATCATGTCTTTGGCGAAGTGAATGGCATCAAGGGCGCCTGGGGCCACGCCATCGGCGGCATGGGTGCAATCAGTCAGGCCATGGCCAAGGCCGCGCGAGCGGCAGGCGTGCAGATCGAGACGGATTGCGGGGTGCGCGAAATCATCGTCGAGAACGGCAAGGCCGTCGGCGTTGTGACCGGGCGCAGCGATGTGCTGCATGCGCGTGCCATCGTTGCCAACGTGAATCCCAAGCTGCTCTACGAGCGCCTGCTCGCGCCGGCGCAGGTGCCACCGGCAACCCGCGAACGCATGGCCAACTGGCGTTGCGGCTCGGGCACATTCCGCATGAATGTGGCGCTGTCGGAGTTGCCGCGGTTCACGGCATTGCCGGAACCGGGCGATCATATGACCGCCGGCATCATCATGGCGCCGGGCATCGCCTACATGGATCGTGCCTATCGCGATGCGGTGGATTTCGGCTGGTCGCGCGAACCGATCATCGAGATGCTGATTCCTTCCACCCTGGATGATTCTCTGGCGCCGCCCGGCCAGCACGTGGCCAGCCTGTTTTGCCAGCATGTCGCGCCCACTTTGCCGGACGGCAGGAATTGGGATGATCACCGCGACGAGGTGGCGGACCTGATGATCGCCACGGTGGATCGCTTTGCCCCCGGCTTCAAGGCGTCAGTGCTGGGCCGCATGGCGTTGACACCGCTGGACCTTGAACGCAACTTCGGATTGATCGGTGGTGACATCTTCCATGGCGCGCTCAGCCTCAACCAGTTGTTCAGCGCCCGACCCATGCTCGGCCAGGCCGGCTATCGGGGTGCGTTGCCGGGTCTGTACCTGTGCGGTGCTGGCACGCATCCGGGTGGCGGTGTGACCGGCGCCCCGGGACACAACGCGGCACGCGTGATTGCGGGCGACTTGCGTTGACGGCCCGCGTGCGAGGGTTGTCCTGACATGCAGGAAGTGTCCAGAGGAAATCCAGTCATCACGCCGGGCCAGCGCCTGCGCTCCATATTCAGCGGATCCGTGGGCAATCTGGTCGAGTGGTACGACTGGTACGTCTACGCCGCATTCTCACTGTACTTCGCCAAGGCGTTTTTCCCGCAAGGTGATCGCACCGCTCAGTTGCTGAACGCTGCGGCGGTATTTGCCGTTGGGTTCCTGATGCGACCGCTGGGCGGTTGGCTGATGGGATTGTGGGCCGATAGGCACGGACGCAAGTCGGCGCTGGTGCTCTCGGTGTCGCTGATGTGCGCGGGCTCGCTGATGATCGCGGTGACTCCGGGATACGCAACGATTGGCGTCGCGGCACCGATCCTGCTGGTGCTTGCGCGACTGCTGCAGGGCCTGAGCGTGGGCGGCGAGTACGGCACTTCGGCCACCTACCTCAGCGAAATGGCCAGTCGCGAGCATCGCGGCTTCTGGTCGAGCTTCCAGTACGTGACCCTGATCCTTGGCCAGTTGCTGGCGCTGGCGGTACTGATCGTGCTTCAGCAATGGGTGCTGACGCCTGCCCAACTGGAAGACTGGGGCTGGCGCATTCCATTCGCCATCGGGGCCCTGTGTGCCATCAGCGCGCTCTACCTTCGACGCAACATGGCCGAGACCGAATCCTTCGAACGCGCGCGCGAGCGCAAGAAAGGTTCCAGTTCCCTGCGTGCCCTCATGCGCCATCCGCGCGCCATCCTGACCGTGGTCGGACTCACCCTGGGCGGTACCGTAGCGTTCTACACCTATACAACCTACATGCTGAAGTTCCTGGTCAACAGCGTCGGCATGGACAAGGCCACCGCCACCCTGGTTTCGGCCGCCTCACTGACGATCTACATGGGCCTGCAACCCCTGGTCGGTGCGCTTTCCGACCGCGTCGGCAGACGGCCGATCCTGATCGCCTTCGGTGTGCTCGGCAGCCTGCTGACCATGCCGATCCTGAGCCGCCTGGGTTCGGTGGGCAGCGCATTCGAGGCATTTGCGCTGATCATGCTCGCCCTGGTCATCGTGTCCGGCTATACGGCGATCAATGCAGTGGTCAAGGCCGAACTGTTCCCAGTCGAGATCCGGGCGCTGGGCGTCGGCCTGCCGTATGCGTTGACGGTGTCGCTGTTTGGCGGCACCGCCGAGTACGTGGCGCTCTGGTTCAAGAACATGGGTCATGAGCAGGGCTACTTTGGATACGTGACGGCCTGCATCGCGGTTTCGCTTCTGGTTTACCTGTTCATGCCGGAGACCCGGCAAACCTCGCTGATCGACAGCGAAGGCCGGGGTCGCTGAGGCCCGGTCGCGTCGTCCTGCCGCAATGCGGCCGGCAAATGCACCCTCCGCGGGCGGCGTGCGCCAGATCGCAACCGAAGCCGGCACTGCGGTGTAAGATGCGGCAGCATCCAGGCTAGCCGCCGTTGGGAGAAGGTCATGAGCAGCGTTGATTTCACCTCGTTCCTCAAGTTGATGGTGCACAAGAAGGCGTCCGACCTGTTCATCACCGCAGGCGTGGCACCGTCGATGAAGGTGCACGGTCGCATTTCGCCCATCACCCAGAACGCGCTCACGCCCCAGCAGGCGCGCGACATGGTGCTCAACGTGATGACGCCTTCGCAGCGCGAGGAGTTCGAGAAGACCCACGAATGCCAGTTCGCCATCGCCGTGACCGGGGTCGGCCGCTTCCGTGTCTCCTGCTTCTACCAGCGCAACTGCGTCGGCATGGTGTTGCGCCGCATCGAAACCCGCATTCCCACGGTCGATGAGTTGAACCTGCCGCCGATCATCAAGACCCTGGCGATGACCAAGCGCGGCATCATCATCTTCGTCGGCGCCACCGGTACCGGCAAATCGACCTCGCTGGCGGCGATGCTGGGCTACCGCAACCTCAACTCGACCGGGCACATCATCACCATCGAGGATCCGATCGAATACGTGCACAAGCACGAGGGTTGCATCATCACCCAGCGCGAACTCGGCATCGATACCGATTCCTGGGAGAACGCGCTGAAGAACACCCTGCGCCAGGCGCCCGACGTGATCATGATCGGCGAGGTGCGCACCCGCGAAACCATGGAACACGCGATCAACTTCTCGGAAACCGGCCACCTTTGCCTGTGCACGCTGCATGCGAACAACGCGAACCAGGCCATGGATCGCATCATCCACTTCTTCGCCGAGGATAGGCGCGAACAGCTTTTCATGGACCTGTCGCTGAACCTGAAGGGCGTGGTCGCCCAGCAGCTGATTCCGACGCCGGATGGAAAGTCGCGCCGCGTCGCCATCGAAGTGCTTTTGGGTACCCCGTTGGTGCAGGACTACATCCGCCAGGGTGACATCCACAAGCTCAAGGATGTGATGAAGGAGTCGACCAACCTGGGCATGAAGACCTTTGACCAGAGCCTGTTCGAGCTCTACCAGGCGGGCGAAATCTCCTACGAGGATGCACTGCGCCATGCCGACTCGGCCAACGAGGTGCGCCTGAAGATCAAGCTCGCCCAGGGCGGTGATGCGCACACGCTTTCGCAGGGCCTGGATGGCGTGGAGCTGATTGAAACCTGACAACGCGCGGGCGTCTGGATTGGCCAGGCGGGCCGCGATGGCACAGTCAGTGATGGGTGGTGGTGCCTGATCAGTTTTCGAGCAGCGTGGCCAGCACGGCCATGCGCACCGGGACACCATTGGCCACCTGGCGCAGCACGCAGGACTGCGGGCCATCGGCCACCTCGGGCGCGATTTCCACGCCACGGTTCATGGGCCCCGGGTGCATGACCATGGCGTCGCTGTTTGCCCGCCGCAAGCGCGCGGCATTCAGGCCAAAGCGCTGGAAGTATTCGGACTCGCTTCCGGCCAGTCCCGCAACCATGCGCTCCTTCTGCAGGCGCAGCATGATGACGACATCGCAACCTTCGATGGCTTCGTCGAAGCTGTCGAAGCGGTGGCATCCCGGCAGTTCCGAGGCATCCGGCATCAGTGCCGCAGGTCCACACAGGCGGACATCGGCCACGCCCAAGGCCATGAGCACATGCACGTCGGAGCGCGCCACGCGTGAATGGCGGATGTCGCCGCAGATCACGACTTTCAGGGAACCCATGTCCGGATGGCGATCACGGATGGTCAAGGCATCCAGCAGGCCCTGGGTTGGATGCGCGTGATTGCCATCACCCGCATTGAGGATGGCTGCGCGCTGGGCATGGCGGGCGAGTCGCTCCGGGGTACCGTTATCCTTGTGGCGGACGATGAAGGCATCGGCTTGCATGGCTTCCAGGGTGGAAAGCGTGTCTTCCAGCGTCTCGCCCTTGCTGGTCGAGGAACCGCTGACATCGAAATTGAGCACGTTCGCACCCAGTCGTCGCGCGGCCAGCTCGAAGCTGGAACGGGTGCGGGTGGATGGCTCGAAAAAAAGGTTGACCACGGTTCGTGCGGCAAGCAGTTGCGGCCTGCTTCCGGAGGCGCTGAAGGCTTCGCGCAGTTCGACTGCCCGATCAAGCATGCCGGAGATGTGCTGGCGTGCAAGGCCCTGCAAGGTGATCAGGTGGCACAGGCGGCCGGTTGAATCGATCTGCAGGTCGCTCATGGTGTCGTCGGCTCGTCTGCGGGAAGGGAAAACCAGATTTCCAGGATGATTTGCGCGGCCAGCGCATCCACCTCGGCACCGTGCTTGCGTCTTGCCGCGCCTTGCGCGCGCTGGTTCGCGAACCGGCGCGCCGCTTCCTTGGAGGTGTGGCGTTCGTCGACCAGATGCACCGGACGTGCGTGGCGTGCACCCAGCGTTGCGGAAAAATCGCGCGCAATCCGGGTCATTTCCTGCTCGCCACCGTCACCGGTCAACGGCAGTCCGACCACGAATGCCGCCGGTTGCCATTCCTTGACCAGATTGTCGAGGGCAGGCCAATCTGCATGACCGGCACGGGCGACGAGGGTGGTCAAGGCGCGCGCCATGCCGGTTTCGCGGTGTCCGATGGCAACGCCAATGGTTCGCGTGCCGAGATCGAATCCGAGGACATAGCCGGCAGGCTGCGTTGAGTTCATGCCTCAGGCGTGGCCGGCATAGGGCGAAATCTGCGTCAGGTTGACGCCCACCAATGCAGCGGAAGCCTGCCAGCGCTCGTCCAGCGGCGTGCTGAACACGATGGCATTGTCGGCCGGTGCGGTGAGCCACGAGTTCTCGCGCAATTCATGCTCGATCTGACCGGGACTCCAACCCGAATAACCCAGGGCCACGATGGCGTGCGACGGACCATTGCCGCTGGCAATGGCTTCGAGAATATCGCGCGAGGTGGTTACGCTGATCTGGTCGGAAATGCGGAACGAGGAATCCCAGCCACCGTGCGGCGTGTGCAGGACAAAACCGCGTTCCGGCTGCACCGGGCCGCCGATCAGCACCGGTGCATCCAGCACCTGGGCAAGCTCCGAGCGCACATTCATTTGTGTCAGGACATCGCCGAGCCGGTAATCCGAAAGCCGGTTGATCATGATGCCCATGGCACCGTCGTCGCCATGCTGGCAGACCAGGGCCACGCTGCGGGCGAAATTCGGATCACGCAGGCTGGGCATGGCGATCAGGAACTGGTTGGACAGGGAGGAGGACTCGTGCATGGGCCCATTGTACGGCCGGATGCGTCGCCGGGGACGTCAGCGGTTGCGCAAGACATTGCCCTCGAGGAACTGCCAGGTTCGGGTGATGAACAGTTCGTCGACGGCCTCGGAATTCTTTGGCAGCGGATTGAACGGGGCGGCGAGATTCACGATGCGGATGGCGGCATCGTCCAGCACCTTGTGGCCGCTGGGCTGGATGATGTCGATGCTCTTGACGCTGCCATCCTTGTTGAGGCCAACCGTCAGGACCAACTGGCCGTGAAGCTCGCGCCGGCGCGCCTCATCGGGGTAGTTGAGATTGCCTATGCGCTCGATGCGTGCCACCCAGGCCGCCATGTAACTGGCAAAGGCGTATTCCTTGGTGTTGGCGGAAATGTACTTGCGCTTGGGGCGCTTGGCGTACTGCTCGGATTCGCGCTGGATTTCCTGGGCAAGGCGGGCCATTTCCAGCTTGCGCTCGATGATTTCGCGCTCACTGGGTGCGCGCAGGTCGGGTGTGTCAGGTGTCTGCGGGGCGGAATCGACGCGGCGTTCGGCTTGTCGCGTGGTCAGCAATTCCGTTTGCGTCGGCGGCGATGGGCGCGGCGCGCCGTTTTCGGTGGGGCGCGGCGCAATGCCGGCGATGGGCTTGGGTACATTGCTGGTCAGCGAATCGGTCGGCCGCTTGGCTTTCTCCGACTCGCCCCCGCCACTGTTGTTGGCCTGGGCGAGGAAGTCGGCCTTGTCCGGCGCCTCGCCGCTGGCGGCCTGCAGCAGGATCACGTCGAGCGCGGGCAAGGATGGCGCGGCTTTTTCGATGCTGAAAGTGATGCCGAGCGCGAGCACCGCATGGGCCACCACGGAAAACAGGAAGGTGACGCCGAAGCGGTCGGCAGAATGGCTGGACGCGGACGTGCTCACGACAGTCGGGATTCAATGACGTCAAACAGGGTGGCAGCGATATTCAAGCCGAATTGCGCATCCAGTTCACGCAGGCAGGTGGGTGAGGTGACGTTGACCTCGGTCAGCCATTCGCCGATCACGTCCAAGCCCACGAACAACATGCCGCGGCGTTTCAGCTCGGGGCCCACCTGTGCGGCAATCCAGCGGTCGCGCTCGGACAGGAGAATGCCGACGCCCCGGCCGCCAGCGGCTAGGTTGCCGCGGAAATCACTGCCTTGCGGAATCCGGGCCAGCGCATAGGGGACGGGTTCTCCATCAATCATCAGGATGCGCTTGTCTCCGGCACTGATCTCCGGAATGAATTTCTGCGCCATGGCAAAGCGTGTGCCGTTCACGGTCAGCGTCTCAATGATCACATTGAGGTTCGGATCGCCGTGTGCGGACGAGAAGATGCCTTGCCCGCCCATGCCGTCGAGCGGCTTGAGCACGATGCGGCCATGTTGCTCGGCAAAACCCTTCAATTCGGCTGCGCCGCGTGCGACCACGGTCGGTGCGCAGCACTGCGGGAAGTGTTGTGCAAACAGTTTTTCATTGGCATCACGCAGGCCCTGCGGATTGTTCACCACAAGGGCGCCGCCATCATGGGCAAGCTGCAACACCTGGGTGTCATATATGAATTGGGCATCGACGGGGGGATCCTTGCGCGCAAGGATCACGTCCATGCCGCGCAAGTCGGTCCAGGCGGCCTCGCCGAGCGTGAACCAGTCCTCGGCATCATCCCGCACCGCAAGCGGCGCCAGACGCGCCCACGGCGTACCATCGCGGATGGCGAGGTCACCCTGGGTCAGGTAATGGATTCGATAGCCGCGTCGCTGGGCTTCGAGCAGCAAGGCGAAGCTGGTGTCCTTGGCAACCTTGATGGATTCGATGGCGTCCATCAGGACGGCCAGGCTGCGTACCATGCGGGTTCTCCGGCAAGCGCGGGGATGCGCAGGCGGTCGCCACGCGCATTGCCAGCTATATTACACTTGGCAGCGCTGGCGACGATTCACCTGAAGGCAGAAACGCGGCCTGCTTCCCAAGATTTTCTGAGCACTTAGCTGTCAAACTTGACAAATTAGCTAAGAGTTGGTTAAGAAGCATGGACGCGTTGTTGGCGCAGCATTGCGCGTTGGCCCCTGAAACTTCCGACGTTCGCATCGAAGTCCCTTGGAGCTTCCGCACATGGTCAAGGTAGGCACGGATCTTGCGTGCCAAAACATTCAGCATTCAGCGGTGGGGGTCCAATTCAGGTGGATGAGACCAAGCAAGGCAGCCTGAGCGGCCTCAAAGTCATGGTCATCGACGATTCGAAGACCATCCGCCGAACGGCGGAGACCCTGCTGCGCAAGGAAGGCTGCGAAGTCGTTACCGCAACTGACGGTTTCGAGGCGCTGGCCAAGATTTCCGACCAGCAGCCGCAGATCATTTTCGTGGACATCATGATGCCCCGGCTGGACGGCTATCAGACCTGCGCGTTGATCAAGAACAACCAGGTTTTCAGAGCCACCCCGGTAATCATGCTGTCTTCGAAGGATGGATTGTTCGACAAGGCGCGCGGGCGAATTGTCGGATCCGAACAATATTTGACCAAACCGTTCACGCGCGAGGAACTGCTCGGCGCGATACGGCGCCATGTGGACTGGAAGTAATTCCGTTGGCGTGGCCATTCGACTCACAGGGGCAAGGCGATGGCACACATTTTCATAATCGATGACTCGCCGACTGACGTGCGCGTGTTCACCACGCTGCTCGAAAAGGCGGGGCACCGTGTCAGCAGCGCAGTCAATGCCGAGGAGGGCATCAGCGGCGTCAAGCGCGAGTTGCCGGACCTGGTGATCATGGACGTGATCATGCCGGGCATGAACGGCTTCCAGGCAACCCGCGACCTGAGCCGGGATAGCCAGACCGGGCACATACCGATCCTGATCGTCACCACCAAGAGCATGGAAACCGACCGCGTCTGGGGCATGCGCCAGGGCGCCAAGGATTTCCTGACCAAGCCGGTGGACGCAAAAGCGCTGCTGCAACGCATCGAAACGCTGCTGCCAGGCTGAACAGAAGACCATGTCGACCAGCCCCGAACAACTGCCCTTCGGTCCTTTTGAAACGCTCGCCGACTACGAGCGCCGCAGCCTTTCGCACGTTGCCGGCATGCCCGAACAGATCGAGGCTCCCGGACTCTGGCGCGGAATCGCCTTCCGCATTGGCGACCATCATCTGGCCAGCAGCATTTCGGAAGTCAACGAAATCCTGACCTTCCCATCCCTGACCGTGGTTCCCGGTACCCAAAGCTGGATGCTGGGCGTTGCCAACGTCCGCGGCAATCTGGTGGCGCTGGTTGACCTGCGCCAGTACCTGGAGGGCGTGCGTACGCTCATGACCGAATCCACGCGCGTGCTGCTGGTTCGCCAGCATGGCGGCAGTGTCGGGCTGCTGGTCGACGAAGTGATGGGGCAGCGAAGTTTTTCCGACGAGCAGCGTTCCGTTGCCATCGGCGAGGAAGACGAGCGTTACGGGCGTTTCGTGGGTGAAAAGGTCCAGCTTGGCGGAATTTACTGGGGATTGTTCAGCATGGCCGCGTTGGTGCGCACAACGGATTTCCAGCAGGCATCGGCATAACAGTACTCCGACAGCCTGGCGAGCCAGGGTCGGAATCGTGAAACATTAGGGGTGAGGTAATTCCATGAGCACTACTTCCAGCGCACTCTCGGGTTCCGAGCGGTCAGGCAGTCTCAACACCATCTTGATCGTGTTGCTGGTCCTGGCAATCGCGTTCGCGGCCGCTGACTTCATTTATCTGAACATCAAGAGCAACCACGACCGACAAGCCAGCGCCCTGACTACCGAAATCCAGGTGTCCTCGCAGGCTTTGGCGACTTTCGCAGCCAACGCGGCGGGAGGCAACGAGCTTGCGTTCGGTGAGCTGTCTGACCGCAACAACGCCATCGACTCTTTCATCGGCTTCCTGCTCAAGGGCGCCAAGACCGGCGACTACAAGGGCATGCCCTCGTATGCTGCCGAAGCCGGCGTGTCCAAGGAGCTTGCCGAACTCAACACGGCCTGGCAGCCGGTCTTGACCAATGCCACCAAGATCCTCAACGGCAAGAGCCAGGTTCTCGATACGGCAACCACCGCCAACGAGTTCACCTCGAAAATGCCGGTGCTCAACTCGCGCATGAACGAAGTGGTCAACATCCTCACCGAGCGCAACGGCAGTGCGGGCCAGGTCTATATCGCAACGCGCCAGATGCTTCTTGCCGACCGCATGATCCGCCGCGTTCAGGAAATCGTCCAGGGTGGCGAAAACGCACAATCGGCTGCTGACGGATTTTCGCGTGACGCCGCCCTCTACCAGGCGGTCTTGAACGGCCTCATCGAAGGCGCCCCGTCGATGAACATCAAGTCCATCGACCAGGCGAGTGCACGCGACATTCTTGCCGACGTGTCCGCGCAATGGACCGGACTCGGCGAAACCGTGCAGAAGATCATTGGTGCTTCGAGCTCGCTGCGCGAAATCAAGCTGGCATCCGACGAGATCTTCACCGACAGCCAGAGCGTGCTGCTCAAGGCACGCAATGTAGCCAGCCGTCTTGGTGAGCTGCCGGAGAAGCGTTTGTTCCCCAACCCCTTGTGGGGTGGCATCGCGGCCCTTGCCGCCATCATCCTGGTCATCCTGCTCGGAATCATCCTGGTTCGCGACCAGCAACATCGTTACCAGATGTCAGCGGAACTGAACCAGCGCAACCAGGAAGCCATTTTGCGCCTGCTCGATGAGATGGGCTCGCTTGCTGAAGGTGACTTGACCGTAAAGGCAACGGTTACCGAGGACATCACCGGCGCCATCGCGGACTCGATCAACTTCGCGGTCGAGGCGCTGCGATCACTGGTTACCACCATCAACGAGACCGCCGTGCAGGTGTCTGCGGCAGCCCAGGAGACCCAGGCCACTGCCATGCACCTCGCCGAGGCTGCCGAACACCAGGCGCAGCAGATCACTTCGGCTTCCGCGGCCATCAACGAAATCGCGGTGTCCATCGACGAGGTGTCGAAAAACTCCACGGAAAGCGCCGAGGTGGCGCAGCGTTCGGTGCAAATTGCCGCGAAGGGCGCCGCCATCGTGCGCCAGACGATCCAGGGCATGGACTCGATTCGTGACCAGATCCAGGAAACCTCGAAGCGAATCAAGCGACTCGGCGAATCCTCGCAGGAAATCGGATCCATCGTCGAACTGATCAACGACATTGCCGAACAGACCAACATTCTGGCGCTGAACGCCGCCATCCAGGCGGCCTCTGCCGGTGAAGCCGGTCGCGGATTCGCGGTGGTTGCCGACGAAGTGCAACGACTCGCCGAGCGCGCATCGAACGCAACCAAGCGAATTGAAACGCTGGTGCAAACGATTCAGTCCGATACCAACGAAGCGGTCAGCTCGATGGAACAGACCACCGCCGAAGTGGTGGCGGGCGCCCGCCTGGCCGAGGACGCCGGCCTTGCGCTGGGCGAGATTGAAAAGGTCTCACATGACCTTGCCGACCTCATCCAGAACATCTCGGCCGCGGCAAGCCAGCAGTCCGCCGCTGCAACCAACATTTCAGCCACCATGAACGTGATTCAGGAAATCACGACCCAGACCTCGGTGGGTGCGAGCCAGACGGCGGAGTCGATCGGAAACCTCGCCCATCTGGCCGGCGACCTGCGCCGCTCGGTGGCCGACTTCAAGCTGCCGGGTTGATTCCGGGATCCATCATTTTCCAGATCAAGGAGAACCCCACATCCACAGCCTGTTGTCGGCGTAACCGTTGCATATCTTCTCGTTGAAGGACGGAATGCCAGCAAGTCGCGGTTCGCGATTCGCGGAGCAATCCATCCGCACAAAAGGCCCGTTGGTTTTCTGATTGCGGGGATTGTGCGCAGCGTTGGTTTTCGCGGTCACGCATTGGGTTAGGTTGATGGTTGGCGGGTTTTGCCAGGGTGAACGAAAACCATGAAACTGCACGATGATTTCACCACCCTCAGCTGGGTCAAGGGCGAGCTTGACGACACCCTGAAGCAAGCCCGACAGGCGCTGGAGGCTTTTGTCGAGGATCCGGCCGACAGCAGCCTGATGCGCTTCTGTGCAACCTATCTGCACCAGGCCCAGGGCACGCTGCGCATGGTGGAGCTGTACGGTGCGGCGATGGTGGTCGAGGAGATGGAACGTCTCGCCGAAGCCCTGCTCAATGGCAGCGTCTCGCAGCGGGATGAGGGCTACTCGGCACTCATGCGCGGCATGGTGCAATTGCCGGACTACCTGGAGCGCGTGCAAACCGGGCACAAGGACATTCCCATCGTCCTGCTGCCCTTGCTCAATGATCTTCGCGCCAGTCGTGGCGAAAAGTTGTTGAGTGATTCTGCGCTGTTTGCCCCGGACCTGGATCGACCACTTCCGGAATCCGCAAACGGCGTCGGCGAAGCGCTTTCGATCAAGGACCTGCGCTCACGCGCGCTGCGCCTGCGCCTGGCATTTCAGGCCGCCTTGCTGAAGTGGTTCAAGAATCCCGTCGAATCGGCAAATCCGCAACGCATGCGCGACGTGTTGGACCGCTTGCGCGCAACAGTCGCCTCCGGGGTCGAATCCAGGCGCTTGTTCTGGGTTGCCGGTGGGCTTGCCGATGCGATCAGCGAGGGCGCGCTGGAGACTGGTGCATCGATCAAGTTGCTGTTCGGCGGAGTGGATCGCGAGATCCGGCGCTTCGCCGAGCACGGCGAGCAGGGCATGCGGGCCGGCTCGACCGACGAATTGCTGAAGGGCCTGCTCTATTACATTGCCAACTCCAGGGCGGACAGCCCGCGGGTTGCCGAGATACGCAATACCTATGAGCTCGACAGCCTGCTGCCGTCGGACCAGGAAGTTGCCCACGCGAAGAGTTCGCTCAGCGGACACAACCGGACTCTGCTGGATACGGTGTCGATCGCGATCCGCGAAGACCTGATGCGGGTCAAGGAGTCGCTCGACATCTACCTGCGCGCACAGCACCGTGATCCAGCAGACCTGCTGGCCCAGGTTGAATTGCTGGACCGGGTGCGCGACACCCTCGGCATGTTGGGACTTGGGGTTCCGCGCCGCGTGGTGACCGAGCAGCGCAGTGCCATCGAGGAAGTGGCCAGCGGCAGGCGTGATGCGGACGAAGGCACCTTGCTGGATATCGCCGGCGCCTTGCTTTACGTGGAAGCATCCCTGGATGACCACATCGAACGCCTCGGCGACACGGCAGGCGAGGCCGATGACGATGCCTTGCAGCTGCCCAAGGCGGAAGTGCGCAAGATTCTCGATGCCTTGATGCACGAGGCGGCGATCAACATCCAGCAGGCCAAGCATGATGTCATCGCCTTCATCGAATCACCCTGGGACCACGAACGGGTAGAGCAGATTCCGCGCCTGCTGGAGGAAATCTCCGGTGCGCTGCGCATGCTTGATCTCGGCGTGGCCGCAGAACTGATGAACGGCATTGTGCGTTTCATTGAAGTCGAGCTGCTGCGGCATCGTCGCGTTCCCACCGCCGAGCAGATGGACAGCCTGGCCGATGCGCTGGCGTCCATCGAGTACTACCTCGAAGCCACCCGCGAACAACGCGGTGGGCGCGAAAAGATCCTTGATGTCACCCGTGGCAGCCTGGAAGCGCTCGGTTATTGGCCAATCCCGCAAGCCGAACGTCCCGAGGAACCGGCGCCGGTCGCGCCAAGTCCCGAAGATGCAATCGCAGACGCTGCCAGGCTCGCCTACCAGGAGACTCCTGCTCCCGCCACGGACTATGGCTCGACGATCGACATCAAGCCGATCGCGGAAGATGAAACCCAGGGCGAGACCGAGTTTCCTGCCTGGGGCGAACACCTGCCCATTGAGCAGCGCCATGCCTCGCGCGGCGACGACGAGAGCATTTCCAGCGAACTGGACCTGAGCAGTCTCGAGCTCACGATTGATGATGAAGTGGCGCCGCCGGCTGTGTCCGTGGATGCCCCTGTTGAACTGGACAGCATCGTCGAGGTGGCAGCGGGCAGCGACCTGCGCGGATTGATTGTCGGGTCCGCCAATGCCGAAGGCGTTGCCGCACAGAATCTGGATGGCCTGCGCCTGGCCGAAACCGACGACGACCTCAACCGCGAAAGCGCGCAGGCCGGTGCTGACGAATTCATCGTCGATGAAGACGGCAATCGCTGGATCGAGATCGAGGAAACCATTGAGGAAGAAGTCGAAGTCCCCGCTGAATCCGCAAGCGACGGCAGTTTCCAGAACACGGCTTCCAACGAAATCGACGACGAAATCCGCGACGTCTTCATCGAGGAAGTCCAGGAAGAGATCGACAACCTGCGCACGCAGTTTCCGTTGTGGCGGGCCAACAGCCAGGATCTTGAACTGGTCAAGCCGATCCGGCGCTCCTTCCACACGCTCAAGGGTTCGGGTCGATTGGTGGGCGCACTGGCGCTTGGTGAATTCAGTTGGAAAGTCGAGAACATGCTCAATCGCGTGCTCGACCGCTCGATAGGTCCCAGCGCGCAGGCCATCGCCCTTGTCGATCAGGCCATCAGTGCATTGCCCAGCCAGCTTGCGGCATTGCGTGGCGAAGGCTCCGTCGATGCCAGCGTCGGTCCAATCATGGAGACCGCCGACCGCCTCGCGGAAGGCGAGTTGGTCAACGTGCCACAGCCACAGGCCGCGCAGGTTTCCATGGTGCGCAAGCTTGTCAGCCGCGTCGTGAAGCGTCGCGTTCCCTACGTTGCGCCGGTCACTTCCCCCGCCGCGATCAGCGGGGAAGTCGAATTGCCCGCAGCTGTTGAGCTCGAGTCGTCCCACGCGGGAGAGATTGTCGCCGGGCCGCTGCCGAATCTTGATCCTGTCCTGTTCGACATCCTCAAGAGCGAAACCGAAATGCACCTCGGCGTTTTCGAGGATTTCCTGGCCCAGGCCAGAAGTTCCGCGATGCCGGTGTCGGAGCCCTTGCTGCGCGCAGCACATACCTTGAGCGGCGCCATTTCGATGGTCGAGATGCGTGAACTGGCGGCCTTGCTCGGGCCGTTGGAAACCTACCTCAAGCGCATGCGTGCGGGTTCATCGACGGTTGATGCAGAGGGCATTTCCGTTCTTTCGGAAACCGCGGAAATCGTGCGCGAAACGATGAGGCGCCTGGACAGCGGCGCACAGTCGCTGCCGGCAACCGATGCCATCACCGCGCGGGTTTGCGCGCTTCGCGATTCCCTGCATGAGCCGGAACATGCACTGGACGTGTTCCACGAGTATGGTGCAGAAGACGTCGACCTTGAAAGCGCACCCGAGGCATTGGCGCAGCAAGGAGAAGCCCCGCATGCCGAGTGGACCGCAAGCCCGAATGTAGCGCTGGCCGAAAGCGAAGGGATCATCCCTGCGCAAGCGGAGACCTCGCTGGAGTGGGATATCGACTCGCTCGCTGCGGATGCGCCTGCAAGCGCGGAGCTGACCCACACGCTCGATCTGGTTGATCTTGAGGATGAGGCAAGGCCATTGCCATCTGCGGCCGAGACACCCGCGCAAGAGCCGATCAAGACCGAGGCGGTGGATTTTGATTTCTCGGGCGAGTTCGACGAAATCGAGGTCGACGCGATTGCGGCGGACAGTCAATCCGACACCCTGCAAGCGGCCGATGACGAGGCCGTGCGGTTCGGAGAAGTTGAACCCGCGCAGTTGCCGGCCGAAGCCGATCTGTCGCTGGAAAAAACACCCGGCGCGGATCTGCTGGAAGAGATCGAGGCAGCCGGACTGCATGATCAGCCGATTCCCGACGAGCCGGCGGTGGTCAAGCCCGAGCCGTTGCCTGAAGTCCGCCCGCCAGTGCGCGCGGCCTTCACGATGCCAGTGGATGTGCAACCCGAAGGTCCGCTTGATTTGCCGGAGATGGACCAGGATCTGCTCGATATATTCGTGCAGGAAGGCAATGACATCCTTGACCATTCCGATTCGGTCATGGCCAAACTGCGCGAGGCGCCACAGGATCGCGAATTGGTTGCAACCCTGCAGCGCGACCTGCACACCCTCAAGGGTGGTGCGCGCATGGCTGGCATCGGGCCAATCGGTGACTTGACCCATGCCATGGAGTCCCTGCTCGACGCCACTTATGACGGGCATCGCAGCATGGATCTCGCCGCCGTGGAAGCGCTTGAGCGCAGCTACGACAGTCTGCATGGGCTGGTTCAGCGCATCGCGCGGCGCGAAGCGATCGCCTTGCCGGAAGCGATGATTGCGCGCCTTTCCGCCCTCGCCAGCGGCGAGGAAATTGCTGTGCAGGCTGCCGCTGCCGAGCCCGTTGCCGACGTCGAAGCGGAAGCCGCCCCGATTGCCGAGCCGGTACGGGCACCGGCTCCCCGCACGATCACCGCCAGCGAGATCGAAGAGGAACCGCGCGCGCCGCAGGAAATGATCCGCGTGCGTTCCGAACTGCTCGACTCGCTGGTCAACTACGCGGGCGAGGTTTCGATCTATCGTTCCCGCCTCGAACAGCAGATTTCAACCTTCCGCTTCAACTTGATCGAGTTCGAGCAGACGGTCAGTCGTTTGCGTGAACAGCTGCGCAAGCTGGAAATCGAAACCGAAGCCCAGATCATTGCGCGCTATCAGCGCGAGCATCACGAAGGTGCGGATACCGTGTTCGATCCGCTCGAGCTGGATCGTTTCTCGCAGCTTCAGCAGTACTCGCGTGCACTGGGCGAATCGGTTTCCGACCTTGTGTCGATCCAAGGCCTGCTGGATGACCTGACGCGCCAATCCGAAACCCTGCTTTTGCAGCAGTCGCGCGTCAGTTCGGACCTGCAGGAAGGTCTCATGCGCACGCGCATGGTGCCGTTCGATTCGATGGTGCCCTCATTGCGCCGGACCCTGCGCCAGGCGGCCCAGGAACTTGGCAAGCGCGCCCAACTCAAGGTTGAGGGTGCGCAGGGTGAAATGGATCGCAACCTGCTTGAGCGCATGAAGGCTCCGTTCGAGCACATGCTGCGCAACGCACTCGCACATGGCATCGAAACGCCGCAGGAACGTCTGGCGGCCAACAAGCCGCTCGACGGTACGGTCACCATTCGCGTCTCCCGTGAGTCGACCGAAGTGGTTCTGCGCATCAGCGATGATGGCGCGGGCATGGATCGCGATGCGATCCGGCGCAAGGCGATTGCCCTGGGCTTGCTCAGCCCGGAAGCGAAGTTGTCGGATCGCGACCTGTACGGATTCGTGCTGGAAACCGGATTCTCCACGGCAGAGAAAGTCACCCAGCTTTCCGGACGTGGCGTAGGCATGGACGTCGTGCACAGCGAGATCAAGCAGTTGGGTGGTTCGCTGGTCATCGACTCGGTGCCCGGCTCTGGAACCATGTTCACCATCCGCCTGCCATTCACGCTTGCCGTCACCCAGGCGATTCTGGTCAAGCTTGGTGATTCAACCTATGCGGTGCCGATGTCTTCCGTGCAGGGCGTGGTGCGCATCGCGCTGGATGACTACAACAAACGCGTCAGTAGCGGTGAGCCCATCTACACCTACGCGGGTGAAGACTTCACCATGTATGAGCTTTCCCAACTGCTCGGCGTTGCGCAGGGACGCATCGTCGATGAGACCCAGTTGCCACTGTTGATGACCCGCACCGGCGATCAGCGTGCAGCCGTGCGCATCGACAGTGTGGTCGGATCGCGCGAAATCGTGGTCAAGTCGGTGGGTCCGCAGATCAGTTCGGTACCCGGAATCTTCGGCGCCACCATCATGGGTGACGGCTCCGTGGTCATGATTCTCGATCTGGCTCCGCTGGTCCGCCGCGTTGCATCGCTGCGTGCCAGTGTTGCCGCAGGCGAGGCACCAGCGCCAGCAGCCATCACGCCAGCGCCTGTTCAGCCCGAAGTGCGGCGCAAGACCATGATCATGGTCGTGGACGATTCGATCACCATGCGCAAGGTCACCACCCGCGTGCTGGAGCGCGCGGACATGGATGTGGTGACGGCGAAGGATGGCCTCGATGCCGTCGAGAAGCTGCAGGACAGCATCCCCGACCTGATGTTGCTCGACATCGAGATGCCGCGCATGGACGGATACGAACTCGCCACCTACATGCGCAACGATTCGAGGCTGAAGGGTGTGCCAATCATCATGGTTACCTCGCGTACCGGCGAGAAGCATCGCCAGCGCGCCCTGGAAATCGGTGTTGAGCGCTACCTGGGCAAGCCGTATCAGGAAGCCGACCTGCTGCGCCAGGTTCAGGAAACCTTGAGGACCAGCCGTTCCGATGCATGAGTCGATTTCAATTGCATTGCTCTCGCAGACCGGAGAGACCGGACGGCATCTTCGCGACGCGTTGATGCATGTCGGAACCCCGATCGTCTATGAAGCAGCGGCATCCGACCTGGATCGGGATGCGCTGGAGCGTTCCGGTGCCCGTGTGGTGGTGGTCAATCTGGATCCGGATGTCGAATCCCACCTCGACGATGTCTATGCGCTGCTCGACGATGAGCGTTACAACGTCATCTTCAACGAGGCGCAGGTATCCAGCCAGCTTTCAGGTTGGGAGCAGGCCCGTTGGGCGCGCCATCTGGTTGCCAAGATCACCGGTGCGGAAAACGCCGATCCTCCGCGACCGGAAGGTGCCGAAGCGGTGCCACAGCGGGTGATTGCACCCGTGGTTGTGGCTGCGGTAGAGGTGATTGCATCGAATGAGTCGTTCGATGAACCACCCGCGCCCGTGGTTGCGCAGGCCGCGCCGGAGTTGATGACCGAACCCGCCATTGAATTGAAGCCTGAGGCACCCGAGGTTGCGGACGACTTTGCGGATATCGTCAGTCTGCTGCAGGAAGTCGAGCCCGAGCCGGTACCCGATTCCGCACCCATCGGGAATGCCGCCAGCGCCGACATCGACATGATGTTTGCCACGGTGCCCATGCCGGTGCTCGATCTCTCCGCATTCGACGATGAACCCCGTACCGTCAATGTACCGACCCCTGTCGATGCGCCGGCTGCCGACATTGACGACCTGTCCACGGTTGCCTTTGAGGCGATTGTCATCGACGAGACCGAATCCGAATTCGAAGTGGAAGCCGACGCCGACGCCGACGCCGAGCCGGAACCTTTGGCGGCAGCGGATGGGGGAATCGGCTTTGGCGATCTGGATGATTTTGCCGACGGTGCCGCGGAGGACGGTCCCTTGCTGGATCTCAGCTTCGAGGTGGAACCGGTTCGTCCGGCCCCGGCAGTTTCCGACCCCGTGCAAGAGGCTGCCGCCGCTGATGAGGCAGCCGATGGCGCCGGTGTCGTCAAGCTGGAATTGCTGGACCTGGACTTTGCCGATACTCCGCCGGCGAGCAGGGAGGCCAATCCGGATGATCAGGTCGCGGCCGTGCCTGCGGTGGAAATCGGATCCGCATTCTCGTGGTCTCTTGAAGAAATTGATGAGGGCGAATCCACCCCGAATGCCGCGTCCCCAACTGCGCAACCCGCCGAATTTGGCATTGAAACCATCAGCGCTGCGGATTTCCTGGCGCCTGAAGCACAAGCGCCGGTTCCACAAACACCGTTGGTGGAGCTCGAGCTCGTGCCTATCGAGGAAGCAATGGCACCCGCCGCTGCCAAGTCGATGCACGACAACGATGGGCCCGGCGTGTGGTTGGATCCTGATGCCGCCAAGAAACAAGTCGTCAGCAATGTCTGGGTGATGGGCGCATCCATTGGTGGTCCGGAGGCGGTGCGTGAATTTCTTGCCGAGTTGCCGAAGGATTGCCCGGCCCTGTTCCTGCTTGCCCAGCACATGGGGCCTGAGTTTGTGGACATCATGGCGCAACAGCTGGCTCGTGCCATCCAATTGACCGTGCGCACGCCGACACATGGCGAGCGTGTGGCGCATGGCGACATCGTCATTGTCCCCACCACCCATCGACTGAGGGTCAACAAGCAGGGCGTGATCCTTCTCGAACTGCTGCCAGAGAACACCCAGGGCAACCGGCCGTCCATCGACCAGGTGCTCAACGATGTTGCGGATGCCTTTGGAGCCAACGCCGGCGTCATCGTGTTTTCCGGAATGGCCGAAGACGCCGCGGAAGGCAGTGTCTATCTGGCAGGAATCGGTGGCCGCGTCTATGTCCAGGATCCGGATACCTGCGTGATCAGCTCGATGGTGGATGGCGTGATCGAAACCGGAGTGGTCACCTTTGCCGGCTCGCCCAAGGCGCTGGCCGGCAAGGTCATGAGTGACCTGAAAATGGCCGCAAGAAACTGAGGAACGGGTGATGTCAGATCTACCGCGCGAAATCCGAGGCGTCATGATTCCGGTAACCGGAGGGCGCGTGCTGTTGCCGAACGCGACGGTGGCCGAGGTGATCACCTACACCGCACCGGAAAAGATCGAGGGCGCTCCGGCATGGTTGCTCGGTCGCCTGGGCTGGCGCGGCTGGCGCCTGCCCTTGTTCTCGCTGCCCATGCTGGCCGGCCATGCCAGCGAGGAAGATTCACGCAATGCCCGCGTCACCGTGCTCAAGGCCCTGGGTGGCGCTGCCAAGTTGCCCTTCATCGCGATGCTGGCCCAGGGCTTCCCGCGCCTCACGACGATTACGCCGGAGTTGCTGATCACCACCGGAGACGAGTCCGAACTTGGACCGGGCGTGCAATCGGAAGTGCTGGTCCGCGATGACCATGCCGTCATCCCCGATCTCGGCACCATCGAGAGGCTGATTGCGGAAGTGCTGGCTGCCTGAGCTGGTTTTTCTGCGCGCGGCGGAATCCCTCATCTGGGTTGCCCCGGGCACCGGCACGACCGGCGGCTCGATTACCTGAAGTCGCCGTGCATCACCTGCATGGCGGCAATGGCGGCAAGCCCGGCCGTTTCGGTTCGCAGGATCCGCGGGCCCAGGCGCAAACCCTGGAACCCCGACTGGCCAAGCTGGCTCATGTCCTGGTCGGATAGTCCGCCCTCCGGGCCGACCACCAGCACGGCGGCGGACAGGCTTGGCAGATCACGAGGCGAGAACCTTCCGTCCGGATCGAGCGCCAGTCGCAAGCCGACTGATTCATCCAGCTGTGCAGCCCACTCGGGCAGGCGCAGGGGTTCGGCAAGGCTGGGCAGATGCGCGCGACCGGATTGCTCGCAGGCGCCGGCAATGATCGCCCGCCAATGTGCCATGCGACGGCCTGAGCGTTCTGCATCGAGTTTGACTTCGGTGCGCGCGGTGATCAGTGGAACGATGTGGCGAACTCCAAGTTCGGTCGCCTTCTGCAGGATCATGTCCATCTTCTCGCCGCGGGCAATGCCTTGTGCCAGGGTCAGGTCGAGCGGACTTTCACGATCCACCGCCTTGCCTTCGGCGGTGACCCTCGCCACCACCGCCTGCTTGGCAAGCTGGATGAGTTCTGCGTGATACTCGCGACCGTCGCCATTGAAGAGGACCAGCGGTTGTCCCCGCTCCAGGCGCAGCACGCGCACGAGATGCTCGCCCGCTTGTGCTGGAAGCTTCACCTCCATGCCTGGAGCCAGGGGATCGAAAACACAGATTCGCGGAGTACGCATGGCTTGATGATAAGGCAAGCCTGATGAGGTGGCGCAGCTGCAATGACTCGTGGCCATCACGGCGGCGGATCAATGCAGGCCGATGGGCGCACTTGCAGTGTCCACAATCCAATCTGCGACATGCGTGGAGCCATGGCTGTGGTTCTGCATGACTCCAACAAGCACCCTCAGGCGCAGGCGCGATCAATCCCCTCGCTGGCAACCTCGACCATGAAATCGATTTCCTCAGGTGTGATGCAGTAGGGCGGCATGAAGTAGATGACATTGCCGAGCGGCCTGAGAATCGCGCCACGCTCCAGTCCGTGCAGGTAGACGCGCAAACCCCTGCGTTCATCGCTGGGATACGCAGCGCGCGTGGCCTTGTCGCGGACCAGTTCGACCGCCGCGATCATTCCGCTCTGGCGTACGTCCGCCACATGCGGATGGTCGGCCAAAGGAGCCAGCCGCTGGGCAAGGTGCGCGGAAAGCGCGCGATTGCGTTCGAGTACGGGTTCGTCAGTGAAGATGGCCATCGTCTCCAGTGCCGCTCGACAGGCGATGGGATTGCCGGTGTAGCTGTGCGAATGCAGGAACGCCTTGCCGCTCGCGTATTCGGCATAGAACGCAGCATGAATTTCCGCAGTCGTCATCACGGCCGACAAGGGCAACGTACCGCCGGTAAGTCCCTTGGAAAGGCACAGGAAGTCCGGACTGATGGCCGCCTGCTCGCAGGCAAACAGGGTGCCGGTGCGGCCAAAACCGACAGCAATCTCGTCGGCAATCAAGTGCACGCCAAACTCGTCGCAGAGCTGGCGCAAACCGCGCAGGTAGGCCGGGTGATACATGCGCATGCCGCCAGCACACTGCACCAGCGGTTCAACAATGACAGCGGCAACATCATTCGCATGACGATCCAGCAGTTCGCGCAAATCCCCAAGGCGACGCAAGGCAAATGCCTCGGGGGTTTCGCCAGGTTCACGCAGGTAGGCATCGGGAGAGGGTGCCAGCAAGGGTTCAAACAACAGTGGCGAGTAGGTGCTCCGATAGAGCTCGACGTCGGTGACCGAGAGCGCACCGATGGTTTCGCCGTGATAGCTGCCGCCCAGGGCGACGAAACGCTGACGCAAGGGCTGGCCATGATTGCGCCAGTAGTGGAAGCTCATCTTCAGCGCGACTTCGACGGCGCCGGAGCCGTTGTCTGCGTAGAACACCCGATCAAGATCCGCGGGTGTCGCCTTCACCAGTTGCTCGGCCAGCGCGACCGCCGGTTCATGGGTCATTCCCGCCAGCATGACGTGATCGATGCGATCGAGCTGGTCCTTGAGTGCAGCAACGATGCGCGGATGGCGGTGGCCAAACAGACAGGTCCACCACGAGCTGACCGCATCCAGGTAGCGCCGGCCTGCGGTGTCGGTGAGCCATGCTCCCTGCGCCTGCGCAATGGCCAGCATCGGCACGCTTTCGTGGTCATGCATCTGCGTGCACGGATGCCACACCACGGCGAGATCGCGTGTTGCCAGCGGGGACGAGAAAGGCGGGGAAGCAATGGACATGGCTTTGCTATGATCCACGCCATCTCCGCTCCGGCACAAGCCATCGCCATGTTCAATCCATCGCTTCAGCTCTCGAAGGTGCAACCCGGCATTGGGAAGGCGCGCGGATCTTCCGTCAATGGCCCGGAAGCACAGGCTGCCGAATACCGCGCCCCGAATCCCCAATTCCCAAATCCGAATCCCGCGCGCACAAGCGCGCAGGGCTTCACCCTCATCGAGATCCTCGTTGTCGTGGTCATTCTCGGCATCCTCGCTGCCATCGTGGTGCCGCGGGTGATGGAGCGACCCGGTGAGGCGCGCATCACCCGGGTCAAGCAGGATCTGCAAGGCGTGATGACCGCCTTGAACATGTACAAGCTGGACAATTTCCGTTATCCGGACAGCTCGCAGGGGCTTGAGGCCCTGGTAACCAAGCCCAGTGGACAACCGGAAGCGCCAAACTGGAAGGGTCCGTATCTGGACCGCTTGCCCAAGGATCCCTGGAACCAGCCGTACCTCTACCAATACCCGGGTCAGCACGGTGAAGTGGATGTGTACAGCCATGGCGCCGATGCGCGCCCCGGTGGCGAAGGGGATGCCGCCGACATCGGCAACTGGGGTGACTGATGGGACGGCATTCGGTGGACAAGACTTGCCGCTTTGCCGCCCGCGGATGAATCATCGTGATGAGCCGTGGGTTTTCCCTGATCGAGATTCTGGTGGTGATCGTCATCATCGGTGTTCTCGCCCTGGCCGTGACCCTTGGCGTTGCCAGTGCCAGCACGGAGCGCCAACTGACGCGTGAAAGCGAACGCGTGCAGGCATTGATCGAGCATGCCTGTATGCAGTCCGAGCTCACCGGCAGGGAAATCGGATTGCGTATCGATGACGCAGGCTACGCGTTTTTCCAGTTGGGTTTCTCCGGCTGGACCGATGGCGCGCTCGGCAACGAGCTGCGGCCACGAACCTGGGTTCAGGGCATGCTGGTGCGCTTGCGTCGGGATGGCCGCGAGGTTCGCCTGGCACAAAGCGCTGCCGAACCGCCGCAGATCGTGTGCTTCTCCTCGGGAGAATTGTCTCCCTTTGAGTTGCAACTGGCTCTGGGCGATGCCGCCGTGAACTACGAAGTGCGTGGCGACGCCAGCGGCAAGGTCAGCCTGCATCGCGAGCAACGCAGGCCATGATACGTCGCGCAGGATTCAGCCTGCTGGAAGTTCTCATTGCATTGGTCGTGGTGTCGCTTGCGCTGCTGGCCCTGACCCGCACCGCCGGCGGGCAGGTGAGCAGCTTCGACGGTTTGCGCGAACGCACCCTCGCCAGTTGGGTGGCGGCCAATGTCCTTGCGGAAACGCGCATCGCCACGCCCTTTCCCGCGGTGGGAACGCGCGATGGCCGCGTGCGCCTTGGCAATCGCGACTGGCGCTGGCAAATGGATGTGCGCGCCACCGATGATGCAGACATGCGTCGCCTGGAAATACAGGTGTTCGCAGGTGATGCGCAGATGCCCAGTGGCAGCCTGGTCGGATTCGGCAGTCGGCAACCGCTGCCATGACACCGGCAGTGCGCAAACCGGCAGGATTCACGCTCATCGAGATTCTGGTTGCGCTCGCGGTATTTGCGGCATTGGCTGCGATTGCCTGGGGTGCATTGAGCCAGATCGCGCGAACGCGCGCTGCGCTCGATCAGCAGCAACAGCGATTTGCCCAGGTCGTGCGTGCGGTTTCCGACCTGGAGCGGGATTTGCGCCAGGCGATATCGCGCCCGGTTCGCGGCAACTTCGGTGAGTTGTTGCCTGCGCTGGCGGGTACTGGCGAGCGCATCGAGTTGAGTCGACTCGGCCATGCCAACCCGCGTGCGGAACAACGCAGCAACATCGAGCGCGTGCGCTATGAAGTCGAGAGTCGTGCCTTGCGGCGCGGGCGTTACGAGGTGCTCGACCGCGCCGCAGGCAGCCGGCCGCAATGGCGCGAGCAGGTGGACGAAGTGGAACGATTCCGCCTGCGCTACCTGGACGCACAAGGCATCTGGCAGGAACAGTGGCCGCCGCGCGAAACGGCGGTCGAGATTTTGCCGCGCGCCGTCGAATTCAGCATCGCGCTTGACGACCTCGGTGAACTGCGACGGGTGATCGCACTGCCCGGCACGATTCCGACTCGTGGCGTCGGTGCGAACGGCACGCCAGCGCAGGGAACCTTGCCTCCTGTACCCAACCCATTGCCCATGCCACAACTGTGATGAAAGCTCCCGGTGAACAACGCGGCGTTGCCCTGGTGATTGCGCTGCTTGCCGTGGCGCTGGCCCTGGTCCTGATTGCCTCCTTGCTTGATCGCGGCGAACTGGCCTTTGCGCGCACGCGCAACGTGGTGCGTGGCGAGCAGGCCGCTGCGTACGCCGAGGGACTGGAATCGTTTGCCGCGCAGGTGCTGATGCGCGACCGGGATGCCAACCCCAACCTCGATACCCTGGGTGAGCCGTGGGCATTGCCCTTGCCGGCGCAACCGGTGGCAGGCGGGCAGATCAGTGCGCACATGCGCGATCTCAATGGCTGCTTCAATCTGAACAACCTGATCGATGACACGGGCGGCGTGTGGCGAAAGCGCCTGCGCAACCTGCTGGCCGCCTTGCAACTGGACCCATCCCTGGGCGGTGCCATCGTGGACTGGCTGGATGGCGATGCCGCGATCGATGCCGAAGGTGGCGCCGAAGATGCCACCTATCTGGCGCAGGCAATACCGTATCGTCCCGGCAACCGCGCGATGGTCCATGTATCCGAGTTGCGCCTGGTGCGTGGCATGGACGGCGACAGTTACGCGCGACTTTCCGCAGAGGTCTGTGTCTTGCCTGCGGGTTCATCCATCAACCTCAACACGGCATCGCGCGTGTTGCTGATGAGCCTTGATTCACGCATTACGGCTGCACTGGCGGAGCGCATTCGCCAGGATGGCCAGGCTCGCTGGGCGGACGTTGACTCGGCGCTGCGCGAACTCGGCCAGCAGGGCGTAGCCATCAGCGATCCCGACCGGGCAGGGCTTGGCGTCACCAGCAGCTATTTTCTGGCGCGCGGCGAGATTCTGCTGGACGAAGTGCCGTTTTCCTTTGCGTCGGTGCTTGAGCGCCGCAGCTCGGGGCCGGATGGAGGAATCCATGTGCTGGCGCGCAGTCGTGGTGGAGATGACCTCGCACCCCAGCAGCGCGCAGTGATTCCAGGGTCGTCAACCTCACACTGAGCGTGCCGATTTGCTGGACGCAGCGTGAAGGCAACGCTGACAAAGCGGCACCACCGTCAGGGTGTTCAGGCAGCGCGCAAAGAGCGCCTTCTCGCCTGCTTTTGCATTGCCCTTGGAGCCTGCGCGCATTTTGCCCCGGTTGCGGGCGCGTACACCTTTGCGGTGGTGCGTGGTGCTCACCCGCGCGACTCCGTGTGCCGGCAAACGGCCCGGGATGACATCGGAAATTGCCCGAACCCGTTGCTGAAATTTCCTTGACAGCCCGAAACGGGCGGAATAAGGTGGGTTTCGGTGGGTTTTTGTGGTGTTTGGTGGTTATGTTCCAGGGCGAAACCGCTGTAACGCTGGACGACAAGGGTCGGGTAT
>SHNG01000169.1:15408-54400 GCA_004295005.1 Gammaproteobacteria bacterium | reverse complement strand
TCGACGCAGGAGTTGAAGATTGCCAGTTGGAATCTCGAACATCTGGCCGAACAGGATGGACTGGGTTGCCGTCCGCGCACGGAATCCGACTACGCTGCCTTGCGTGCCTATGCCAAGCGACTCGATGCGGATGTGGTCGCATTCCAGGAAGTGGAAAGCGCAGCCGCTGCCGCACGCGTGTTTCCTTCAGCGGAATACAGCGTTGTCATATCCACACGCCCACCCAGCGGCCGCCAACACTTTTGCGGGCGGGATGCCACGGATGGACCGCTGATCCGTGAACAGAAGGTTGGATTTGCCATACGCCACGGTGTCGAATTCAAGCGCAATGCGGATTTCTCGGCACTCGGCCTGGACAACGCGGACTTGCGCTGGGGCGTGGACATCACCCTGCAGGGCGAACATCCGTTGCGTCTTCTCGCCGTGCACCTGAAAAGTGGATGCTCGGCGGGAAGTGATCGGGAAGCGTGTCCGGTCCTGTTCGAGCAGGTTCCGGTGCTCGATCAATGGATCGAGGCACGCCAGCGCGAAGGCGAGGCATTTGCCATTCTCGGTGACTTCAACCGGCGCCTGGCCTTGCCTGGAGATTCGGTCTGGAAGGCGCTGGAGGAGGACGTTGATCTGACCGATGCCAGCGGTGGCGAACCGGCGCGCTGCCAGCAACGCTATCCGGACTTCATTGACCACATCGTGCTGAATCCGGGTGCTGCCTCGCGGGTTGTTGCAGGCTCATTCGAGCAATTCGATTATGGCGTGAGCGAAGCCGAGCACCCATCCGATCATTGCCCAATTGCGGTACGCCTCGGGCAGTAGGCAAGTCTCAACGTTTCAGCAGGTCCTTCAGCCCGGCAAACGGATTGTTCGTTGCCGCTGCCGGCTCCTTTTCCATGGACAGCGCGCTGCCGGACGCATGGTCGATGTAGCGGGAGTGCTCGTTGTCGTGGCAGTACACGCACAGCAGTTCCCAATTGCTTCCGTCCGGCGGATTGAAGTCGTGGTCATGGTTGCGATGATGCACCGTCAGTTCCTGCAGGTTGGCACGGGTGAACTCGCGCGCGCAGCGGCCACACACCCACGGATACATCCTGAGGGCGCGCTCACGGTACCCGGCTTCGCGCTGATCGCGGTCCCGCCGGGCCTGGGCAACGATGCGATCGAGCTTTCCGATATCCAGTGGTTTCATTTGCCTGCCATGGAAAATTGTCGAGGATCTATCCGATCACGCCACCCGGCTCGGACTTCTTGAAGGATTGCGGACTGAGTTGCCGGGTCAGGCGGAAGGTGCCTTCACGCACCACGCGCGTCAAGCGAATGTCGATGATGGTGGTTTCATTGGCGCTGATCATTGGCAGCAGGTCTTTCACGCTGGAGTGCAGTTCGCTCTCCCAGTGCTCGACGAAATGCTCGCCCTCGCGTGACTGGATCTTCAATCCATAGGGTGGCCTGGCGATCCACTCCAGGCGCGCAGTCTGGCCGGACTTGGGGCCTGGAATCGCCGGGCAACCGGTCAGTGCTGCGTGATTGAGGAAGAAGGTGAGGTTGCCGGAGCGCTTGTTGAACTGACGATCAGCAAGGAATCCTTCCGGCAACTGGTTGGGATCATGATTTGGGCCAGCAGTCAGCAGCAGCTTCACTTCCGGCGCGCTCATGCCTGCGGAATCGAACAAGCGGAATATCACCATGGCATGCGGATCGTGGAAATAGCGACGGTCCGGCAGCACCGGAACCTTTTCGATTTCAAGACGATTCTCGATGGCCTGGTAAGCCGCATTTTCGCTGCTGAAAGCCTGGCTCAGGGCGGCATAGCTTCCCGCATCGGCAACACGCAGGCAGCGCAGGATGGCATCCACCGTGGCATGGGGCGCTCCGTCGTTGCGCACACTGCGCATGATGCCCATGTCATCGCCGCTGTGTGATGCGCCGGCAACAATCTTGAAGGCGGTGCTGGCAGATCGCCGGCTGCGCACGTACTCGAGATTGCGCAGGCGCTTGCGCGCGGAAGGCAAGGACTCGCCGGCAACGAGGTCCGGTTGCTGCAGGATGATGTGCGAGGCATTGAGGTTGGCGGCGGCGAGGCGGACCACGCCATCCGAACCGATCTCGCCGGTGTAGGGGTTGATGAAGTCGTATAGTTTGCGGTCGATGGTTTCGCCGCTGAGCACGAACTGGAAAAGCGGGTTTGTCGATTCGGTGAGCTTCAGGCGCGGATAGTCGTTGATCCAGCGCAGGTTGAGCTCGCAGGCTTCGGGGCTGCCGAGTTCCAGCCAGTCGAGCACGCCCTGGCCTGGCTCGACTCCGTCAAACCACGCCTTGATCGCGCCAAGCCGCGATTTGCCAAGCTGGGCCAATGCCGAACCGAAGTTGGCAGGTGCCAGCATGATCAGGTGGCTCATGGGGCAGGCGTCAATGCGCTTTGTTGCCACGAAGGTGCGATCAAACCAGTCGCGCACCACGGGGCCACCCGTGGAGTGGGTGATGCAGACGAAGCGACGCTTGGCGCCGGCCTGTGCCAAGACCGGCTGCAGGGCAGCCTCGAACGCGCGCGAAAGATCCGCCAGACGAACCTCATCGCGGAAGCTGATGTATTTGCCGAGATGGATGTGCTGGATGTCGAGCTTCGGGCCGCCGGCTTTGGCGGCTTCCGCAGACAATCGGGCCGGAAGCCCACCGTAGGTGTCGGTGTTGGTCACGCTCCAGCCATGCACGAAAACGACAAGCAATGCGGCCATGCCTATTCCACTCCGGATGCGGGGTCACATTGGACTCCAGCGGGAGTGGACATGCAAGCATTTGCAACTAGTACAGTCAAATCATGGGGCATGCCGGTGGCATGGGCCACGCTGCACGGCACCGAAAGTCGCGGTTATTTGTAGTCGCGATGACAGGCGCTGCAGGCGTTCTTCACGTCGGTCAGGGCCTGCTTGCGATCACTGCAAGCGGAGGCTGCCGCGGCATCAACCTGCTTCTTGAGATCCGCGCTGTATTGGTGAAAAACGCGATCAGGCGTGCCGTCGCCGGGAATGGCGGTTTCGATGTCATCGGCCAACAGGGACAGCTTGGCCAGCGCATGGCCATCATTCGTGCAATCGGTGGTGGCTGCCGCTTCGTTGGCCTGCTTGAGCGCCTGGCCCATCACCGTCATCAGGCCCCTGGAATAGGCGTGGCGCTGCGATATCGCGTTGTAGGCCATGACCGCGCACACCGCGCCGACGATAAGGCCAAGAATGGCACCGATGACAAAACGCATGTTGCGAGCTCCTGAAAATGAAATGGGCGGAAACCGGGTAGGCGAGCGGCATGGTAACCTCGCGCGCCTCCGTTTTGCGCCCCGATCTTCCGGACATGCAATCCCCTGACCGATTCCGTGGACTTGACCGCCTGTACGGCTCGGGAAGCGCGGCCCGTCTTTCCGGAAAACATGTCTGCGTGGTGGGCATTGGCGGTGTGGGATCGTGGGCGGTCGAGGCCCTTGCGCGCAGTGCGGTCGGCCGCATCAGCATGATCGATGCGGACGAGGTGTGCGTCAGCAATACCAATCGCCAGTTGCATGCGCTGGAGGGCCAGTTCGGCAAGAGCAAGGTTTCCGTGATGCGCGAACGCCTGCTTGCCATCAATCCGGCCATGCAGGTGGATGCGCTTGCAGACTTCCTCACGCCTTCGAATCTCGATTCGATGCTGGATCGCCGTTACGACCTGGTCATCGATTGCTGTGATGCCTTCAGGGTCAAGGTTGAGATGATCGTCTGGTGCAGGCGGCGCAAGCTGCCCTTGATCGTGTGCGGATCAGCCGGCGGACGTATTGATCCCACCCTGGTTCGCATTCGCGACCTGTCAAAGACCGAGCATGACGCCATGCTTGCGTTGATCCGCAAGAAGCTGCGCGAGGAGTTCCGTTTTCCGCGCGGCCCCAAGCGCTACTTCAGCGTGCCTGCCGTGTACTCGCTGGAGAATGTGCGCTACCCGCAGGCCGATGGCAGCGTGTGTGGAACGCGTCCGCAAAACGGCGAATCCAGTCTCAAGCTCGATTGCGGAGCGGGCCTTGGTGCCGCAACCCACGTCACCGCCACGTTTGCCTTTGCCGCGGTATCGAGCGCATTGCAAAAGCTGCTGGCCAATTCAACGGGCAAAGCCCAGTCCTGAAGTGCATCCTTCGGTTCTGGTGGCTCACTGTGCCGATTCCAGCTCTCAATGTGTTCTTGGCGAAGTTTGAGGATTCAGGCGAGCCCGAACAGGCGAACTGCATTGGCGCAAGTGGCGGCTGCAACACTCGCCTGGCTTTCGCCACGCAACCCAGCCACGCTGGCAAGAACCTGTGGCAGCAGGGCAGGTTCATTGCGCTGCCCCTGGTATCCGTGCATCGGCTGGTCGGGGGAATCGGTTTCCAGCAACAGGAACTCGATCGGCATGTGGGCAACAATCTCGCGAAGTCGCCTTGCCCGTTCATAGGTGACCGGTCCGCCGATGCCGATGCAGAAACCGAGCTTCCAGAGTTGTTGCGCCTGCTGCAGGCTGCCGGAAAAACTGTGCACGACCCCACGCAGCGGAGCGTGGCGGCGGATGCACGCGGTGACTTCGTCCACGGCCTGGCGGGCGTGGACTATCAAGGGCAGGTCGTGCCTGCCTGCCAGCTTGAGTTGGGCTTCGAAGTAGTCGAGCTGCGTTGAAGGGTCCAGACTTTCGATGTGGTGATCAAGTCCGCATTCGCCGACGGCCACGGGTCGCTCGCGTTCGATGATGTTGTCGAGTTCGCCGAGGTGCGCGGGCTGGTGCTGCTGCAAATAGAGGGGGTGCAGTCCGTAGGCGGGATACAACCCCGAGTAGTGCCGACAGATGGCAGCGAGTCGGTTCCAACTGAATTGGGCAATGGCGGGAACCACCTGGTGGGAGACTCCGGCATCACGGGCGCGATGCACCACGGCATCGCGATCCTGATCAAAATCCTCGACATCCAGGTGCGAATGGCTGTCGATGAGTTCGGGCATCTTCGAGGTCAAGGCAACAGCAGCACGGCAGCAAGCCCGAGAAACATGGCAAGGCTGACAATGTCGGTGGCCTTGGTCAAGAAAATGCTGGAAGCCGTGGCCGGATCCGCGCCCATGCGCTTGAGCAGTTGCGGAACCCCGGCCCCGACCATGCCGGCGATGGTGCAACTGCCGGCTATCGCAGCCCAGGTGATGCCGGCGAGGAACAAGGCGTCGGCTTGCGACTGCGCGCGTGCGAGCGCGTACATGGCGACACCGCCGAGCAATCCGGTCAGGGAGCCATTGAGAAAACCGAGCCAGCTTTCCTTGCACACCAGGCGCCAGCCGCGGCCGGGTTTCAGTTCGCCGAACATCATTCCACGCAAGGTCACTGCCAGAGCCTGCGAGCCGGTGTTGTTGCACTGATCGGAAATCACCGGCAGGAACACGGCCAGCAACACGATCTGGTTGATGGCATCCTGGAAACAGCTGACCACGGCGGCGGTCAAGAATGTTGCCAGGAGATTCAATTGCAGCCATGGATGACGCAGGCGCAGGCTGCGGCCCCAGGACGTACTCAGGCGTTCATCCTTTTCCACGCCAACCATTGAACCGGCCTGCGCGCTGATTTCGAAGGCCTGCTCCTCGAACAGCACCGAGCCACGTACCACGCCAATCAATTGACCATGTTCATCGCACACCGGATAGACCGGGTAGTGGCGACGCACCACCTCGCGCATGGCGTCGATGACATCGGCGTCCGGACGCAGAGAGAACGGCCTTGGCAGCATGATGTCGGCGAGGGTCTGGCCGGGATCCGCAAAGACCATTTCACGAAAGGTGACTACGCCGGTAAGGCGGTTTGTGGAATCGACGACATACACATAGGTGATGAGTGTTCGCGAGGCGACCGGGCGCAACCTGGCCAGTACATCGACGACTTTGGCACCCGCATCGAAGGTGATGGGTGCGGGCTCGGTGAGTCGCCCCACGGAGCCTTCCGGCCAGGCTCGGCTTGCCAACCAGTGTTCGGATGCGTCGGTGCCGGCAGCCGATGTGATGCGGGTGCGTTGCACCGGCCCGAGTCGGTTGAGGATCGCAAATCCGCGTCCCGGACCCAGCGCCTGCAAGGTTTCGAGAATCGCTTCATCCGGCAGCGTCGAAACCCTCGATGCGGCGGCCTCCGCATCAAGGTCGCGCAGCTCATCGAGCAACAAGGCATCAGCTTGCATAGGGATATTCCGTGGACGCGCGATGCTAACCGATGCAAAACGTGCTGAACAGGATGGTCATCGCAAGCATGCGGCCTGCGCAGTCCGACGTTTTGCAGGCATTCATGGCCTGCACGACATGCTGCCATCGCCGCATCATGCGGACAACAGAATCGAGGGCCAGACCATGATCCACAGAATCCTGCTTGCGGGCTTGACCATGATGGTGCTTGCCGGATGCGTGCCGGCAAACTCCGGCTACGTGCGTGACGACTACGACTACGACCGTGGCCACCGTGAGTACCGAAGGGGTTGCGAAAACTGCGGTCAGATACTGCGGATCGAGTCCATCGGACAGCGCGGGACCTCGGGTGGAGGTGCAGTGCTCGGTGCCATCATCGGAGGCGCGCTCGGCAATCAGGTCGGCAAGGGTGACGGCCGCAAGGCGGCCACGATTGCCGGTGCCGTGGTGGGTGGCGTCATCGGCAATGAAGTGGAGCGCGATGGACAGCGGCGCAGTTACTTCCGGATTCTTGTGCGCATGGACTCAGGCAGGACGCGTGCGTTCGAGCAGTACCGCATCTACGGCCTGCGCCGTGGAGATCGTGTCTATATCGACAACGGATTGGTGGTTCCCGGCTACTGATGTCGCTCATTGGCATGACGCGATTCGCCACATGCCACCATCAACAAAAAAGCCGGCGCAAGCCGGCTTTTTTGAATGCAACGGGAGGCCGAATTCAGTTGACCCTATAGAAGCTGTGCGCGCCAATCACCGCCAAGGGTTCACCTTTCATCCAGCTCGGCGAGGCCTTTGCCTCGGCGACGAAATGATTGGCCTTGGGCACGACAAATCGCCGCTGGTCACTCGGCAGTTCCCACATCTGCAATGCGTGATCGGCAACTTTCCAGGCGCGATCCCATGCTTGCGGGTTCTTCAGCATGTAATTCTTGTTTGTTGTGGAAATTGCGAACTGAAGCGGCGCATTCACGACCTCGCAAATGCTGTCGCCCCAACGTCCGCTCTCGCGACGACGCAGCGCCACCTCTGCAACGGCAGACTGCCCAAGTTGGGATTCGCTGCGCGCTTCCAGGTAAATCATGGTTGCCAGACATGTCCTGTCGGCATCGTGCGCTGGCATTATCGAAGCCAGCCAAAGCAACCAGGCCAATTTCATCGTGCGTGTACTCCTGCATTGGCAGGCCGGGGTGCGGATTCATTGCCTTGATGCCGGTGCTTCGGCGTCGAGGCTCCGCGGGTTGGTCCCAGCCTGCAGTCCGCTCCAGCAGGCAGCGGACATTCCGATTCGCAGGCGGGCATCCGCGCAGATCGTGTGCTGATCCGCCGAGTCCACACTGCGCTTGAAAGGGCAACCTGCGCGCGTTCTCGCTGCGTCGGGTTGTGGGCAAACGTTTGCCAGCTTGTGACAGTCGCTATTGCCCGGTGTCTGGCAAGTCCTCTAGGAAGTGATGGAACCGGAGGCAGACATCAATCTTTGAAAACATCCGATGGGGGCCCAGCCGCCATCAGCCATGCAACACGGCGCGGAGATTACTTGCTGACGGAGCGCTTGTCACCAAAAAAATGCTGAATCCTGAACAGGGGATTCAGGTTCGGAATCGATGGGAAATACGCTCAAAAGATACAAACAACAAACAATAGTATGAGGCAATAGAAATACATGGCCGCCACGCAATTGTTCGCGTTGAATTACTTGTATCCGTAAAAGCCGCTCAGCATCTTGCGCTGTCCGGCAAAGTCCGTTGCCGTGGCCGGAATGAACTTGTCGACCCCCAGTTCGAGCAACAAGCCACCCAACTCCGGCGCTCCTTCGGCATTCGCCAGCGCGTCGCGAACCTTGTTGCGGACTTCCTCGGGTACCGAGGGGGCAGCCAGGATGGCATTGCCCGGAAACTCGCGAGAGGTATACAGCGTCGCCAGGCTGGGGTTGCCGAAGGTTTCCAGCATCCAGGTCGGGAACATGGTGGCGCCGGCTTCTCCGCTGTTGAGGATGTCCAGACACTCACGCCAAGACGCGGTGGCGGAGTTGATTTCCGGTTGCTGCACCGGGTCGGAGAAAACTTCCATCAGCAGGGCGTAACCCAGGTTGGGGGCAGGCATGGTGGCAATGCGTGATGACAGTAGCGCGCGCGGCTGCTGGCCTTCGAACTCGGAACTGGCCAACAGCGTGTACGTGGTTGGTTGGGCCTTGCGTACCACGGGCACGAACTGCAAGTGCTGGATGCGGTAATCCGCAAACTGCGCCTCGTCATAAGAGAAATCGGTCTGCTCGGGCTTGAGGATGTCGCGCCAGTACACCGAGTAGTTCGGCGAGGTCTGCAGAACGAATTTCTCGCCGGTGGCCTTGCCCAGATAGTCGAGCAGGGGTTGGTATATCTGCTTCGCGACTTCCGGAGGGTAGGCCGGCTCCGGAGTGAATCGGTATTCGGCGGCTTGAGACGCGGAGAACTGCAACAGGCCACCCAAGGCAAGGGCAACGGCAAGGCGGCGAATGCGCTGGCATGTCGGGAATCGGTGCATGGTGTCGTGCCTCCAGTTATCGATTCACATCAGGTAGCAAGGACGGTGCCAACCCTGGCGTCAGGACAATCCGGCGTCCGCGAGATCTTGCAGTGTGAGGCTGATGCCCGGCATGCCCTCGAGATGCAATCCTGCGCCTGTTGGGTGGGTGTTTGAAAGCACGGCAAGTGCCTGAAACCCCGCTGATTGGCGACTTGCGGCGTAAAGAATGGTGCCGGCAATGGTTCCGCCAGCGGTTTCAAGCACGCAGGTGCCAGGCTGGGGCGGAGTGTCGCAGTCACCCACCACGCGCATGCAATGACGCTTGTTGCCCCCGCGAAAATGCAGTCGGGCGACAATTTCCTGACCCGGATAGCATCCCTTGTCCAAGCTGGCGGCGCCCAGGCGATCAAGCCCCAACGCCTGGGCAGTGAACTGGCAGGCGAGGGATTCATGGAGCCAGGGCAGGCCGGCCATCACGTCCGCCAGCCGCCAGGTTTCAGCAGCCGCTGTGTCCTCGGCTTGCTGCTCGACATTGCGGGCCAGGTGCATGGTGCGCGCAGCCGGTCCGGGCAGATTGAAGCACCAGCCATCGTGGGTTGCAGCGACTTGTCCATTCTCCAATTGCGTGGGTTCGTCCTCCATGAGATGGAACCCCTGCGCCACGCTCAGCTTGACCTTGGCGCGCAGCACGAAGCGCTGGAGTTCGGTGGCCATGGTCGCCGCGCTGCCCATCGGCAGCCAGGCGAGCAGCCGGTCTGCCTCCACGCGCAACAACACGAATACGCAGCGGGCACGTCCCTGCGCATCCAACCACGCGCCGATCTGCCAGTGGAGTTCGGGCAGGGCAAGCACGTCACTGCAGAACTGGGCGTGCGCAAATTGGGCGGCGTCCGCTCCGTTGATTTCGACGATCTCGGCCTTTGCCAGCAATTTGGGCACGCGGATTTCCACCTGAAACGGGGGCTGGATGACCAACATGAGCGCTCAGTCGGCGCAAAGCAAGCCAGTGCATCGGTTGTCAGGACCCGCCACCGGCATTAAGCTTTTGTTTTGAATCCAGCCATGCCAGACACCAAGCCAGTCCCCGAAATTCCCTTGCCAGAAACGACAGCGGAGAAATCGACCGTGTCGGAAACCGCGGGGAAGCCGGTCGAGGAGATCGGTGGTCGCGAAGGTCCTGATCCCACCCGCTATGGCGATTGGGAGAAGAACGGACGTTGCATCGATTTTTGAGTAACCGGGTTCGGGATCCGACCTCCGGTCTCCGAGCCGCCAGCCAAACGAACAAGGCCAGCCAAATGCCCCCAGTCGCTCGTCCGCTGTCTCCGCATCTGCAGGTTTATCGCTGGCAGATCCAGATGGTCACTTCCATACTGCATCGCGCTTCCGGAATCGTGCTGAGCGTCGGTGCCTTTGTGTTGGCTGGCATGCTGCTTGCCTTGGCCAGCGGCCAGGAGGCTTGGGATTGCGCCCGCGGGCTTCTCGCAGCCTGGCCGGGCATCCTGGTCATGGTCGGCTTCACCTGGGCCTTGTGCTACCACTGGTTGAATGGCATCCGGCACCTTGTTCAGGACGCCGGCTGGGGATTTTCGATTCCCGCGTTCGTGCGCAGCTCATGGGTTTCGGTCATCGGCAGCGTTGTGCTGACCGCCATCATCTGCGCGGTTGCAATCTGCTGCGGAGGTGTCGCATGAACTCGCCCGACTCCCTGCGCAGCCCGGTCAAGAATGCGCGAGGCCTGGGTTCCGCGCGCAGCGGCGTGCACCATTTCATCGTGCAACGCGCGACGGCGGTGGCCTTGCTGGTTCTGGCCATCTATCTGGTTGTATTGCTGGTAAGCCTCATCGGTGCCGATTATGCGCAGGCGCGCGCGACGGTTGGGCATCCGTGCAATGCGGTAATGCTGGTTGCCTTCCTGCTGGCCATGTTCTGGCACGGCAAGCTGGGTTTGCAGGTGGTCATCGAAGACTACGTGCATACACCGGGCCGTGCCCTGGCCTGTCAATTGGTCGTTGTCTTTGCCTGCGCCCTCGCTGCCCTGGCGAGCGTTCTTGCCGTCATTCGCATTGCTTTGGGGGCTTGAACATGTCTGCCTACAAGATCCAGACCCACGAATTCGACATGGTGGTGGTTGGCGCCGGAGGTGCAGGCCTGCGCGCCACTTTTGGTTTGGCTTCCAAGGGCCTGAAAACCGTCTGCATCACCAAGGTGTTTCCGACGCGTTCGCACACCGTGGCGGCGCAGGGCGGCATTTCGGCGGCGCTCGGAAACATGGGCGAGGACGACTGGCGCTACCACTACTTCGACACCATCAAGGGCTCCGACTGGCTCGGTGACCAGGACGCCATCGAGTACATGTGCAAGGAAGCGCCGGCCGCGATCATCGAACTTGAGCATTACGGCGTTCCGTTCTCGCGCACCGACGAAGGCAAGATCTACCAGCGGCCGTTTGGCGGCATGACGACAAGGTATGGCGAAGGCCCGCCGGCCGAACGCACCTGCGCGGCGGCGGATCGTACCGGCCATGCCATGCTGCATACCCTGTATCAGCAGGCGCTGGCGCATGATGCGCAGTTCATGATCGAGTACTTCGCGCTCGATTTGATCTGGGACCAACAGGGTGCTTGCTGTGGGGTTCTCGCGTTGGACATGGCCGAAGGAACGCTGCACCTGTTCCGCGGACAGGGCACGGTGTTGGCTACCGGCGGTTATGGCCGCGCCTATTTCAGTGCAACCTCGGCCCACACCTGCACCGGTGATGGCGGTGGTCTCGCCCTGCGCTCCGGACTGGCCATGCAGGACATGGAGTTCGTGCAGTTCCATCCCACCGGCATTTACGGCGCCGGTTGCCTGATTACCGAAGGCGTGCGCGGTGAAGGCGGCATCCTGCGCAATTCCAGCGGTGAGCGCTTCATGGAGCGCTATGCGCCGCACTACAAGGATCTGGCCTCGCGCGACGTGGTCAGCCGCTCCATGACCATCGAGATCCGCGAAGGGCGTGGCGTCGGCGAGCACAAGGACCACCTGCTGCTCGATCTCACCCATCTCGGGCCGGAAGTGATCCACGAAAAACTGCCCGGCATTGCCGAGAGCGCACGCATCTTTGCCAACGTCGATGTGTCCAGGCAACCCATCCCGGTGCTGCCGACGGTTCACTACAACATGGGTGGCATTCCAACCAACTACCACGGCGAAGTGGTGCAAAGGGTTGGCGACGATCCCGATCATGTGGTCCCTGGACTGTATGCCATCGGCGAGGCAGCCTGTGTTTCCGTGCACGGTGCGAACCGACTGGGATCCAATTCGCTGCTGGATCTGGTCGTGTTCGGTCGCTCCGTCGCCAATCGCTGCGCGCAGACCATCAAGCCCGGCGCTGCGCACCGCAAGCTTGCCGATGACGCCTGCGACAAGGCCCTGGCCAACCTGGACCGGTTGCGCAACGCCAATGGTGGTACGCCGACCGCTGCAATCCGGCTCAACATGCAGCGCACGATGCAGAGCGATGCGGCCGTCTTCCGTACTTCCAAGACCTTGTCGGAAGGCTGCCAAAAGATGGCCGAAGTTTTCGCCAGCTTCGAGGATGTGAAGGTTTCCGACCGCTCGCTGGTGTGGAATTCGGACCTGATCGAAACCTACGAACTGCAGAACCTGTTGTACAACGCGGTGGCCACCATCACATCCGCCGAACAGCGCAAGGAAAGCCGGGGCGCTCACGCACACGAGGATTTCCCTGAGCGTGATGATGCCAACTGGCAGAAGCACACCCTGGTCAAGGTGGATGAAAAAGGAAAGGCGAGTTTCGAATTCCGTCCGGTGCACATGTTCACGCTGACAGACGATGTCGGCGTGGTGCCGCCGAAGAAGAGGGTGTATTAGGGGCGGGATTCGGGATTGGGGATTCGGGATTTTTTGGGGGCCCCCAAGAGGGGACAAGCGCCTTCAGGCGTGATGCTTCATTAGATCAGCGGTGAGCGCCGCGCGGAGTAGTCAAGTCATGGCTGAATTTGCGTTGCCGAAAAACTCGAAGATCCAGCCGGGCAAGCGTTTCCCGGCCAAGCCCGGCGCGAAGAAGGTTCGCGAGTTCCGCGTCTATCGCTGGAATCCGGATGACGGCGCCAATCCGCGCATCGATACCTACGAGATCGACATGGCCAGCTGCGGGCCGATGGTTCTTGATGCGCTGATCAAGATCAAGAATGAGATCGATCCCACGCTGACCTTCCGCCGTTCATGCCGTGAAGGCATCTGCGGATCGTGTGCGATGAACATCGATGGCACCAACACCCTGGCCTGCACCAAGGCCATAGACGATTGTTCCGGCAGTGGCGTGCCGATCTATCCATTGCCGCACATGGCGGTGGTCAAGGACCTGGTGCCGGATCTTACGCATTTCTATGCGCAATACGCTTCGATCAAGCCGTGGCTGCGCACGCAGAGTGCGCCACCGGCCAAGGAACGCCTGCAATCCAAGCAGGATCGCGCCAGGCTCGATGGCCTCTACGAATGCATCCTGTGTGCCTGCTGTTCCACGTCTTGCCCAAGCTACTGGTGGAATGGTGATCGTTACCTTGGTCCAGCCATCCTGCTGCAAGCCTATCGCTGGATTGCCGACAGCCGCGACGAAGACACCGGTGAGCGCCTCGATCAACTGGAAGATCCGTTCCGCCTGTATCGCTGCCACACCATCATGAACTGTGCGCGCACCTGCCCGAAGGGGCTCAATCCGGCCAAGGCCATAGCCGAGATCAAGAAGCTCATGGTCGAACGCCGCACTTGAGCGGGCGTGACTCATGGATGCCGACCTGAAGGCCCTGCGCTGGCGTTGTCGACGTGGCACGCGCGAGCTCGATCAGTTGCTCGGTTGGTGGCTTGAGGTGCGCTATCCGCACGCGCCTGCCGATTTGCGCACGGGATTCGGGGGATTGCTGGAAGCCCAGGATCCGGACCTGTGGGATTGGCTGCTCGGCCGCGGACAGCCGGATGACGCGAACCAGGCCAGGGTGATCCATGAAATCCGCACCCGCGATCGCGTTTGATTACCGACCCAGTCGATACCTTGGCATCGGTGTGGTCCTGATGACATGCATCGCCGTGCTGGCCATTGCCTGGAGTGGTCTTGCCAGCGCATGGAAGGGAATACTTTCGGCGGTCGTCTTGCTGTACGCGGCAGTCTCGCTGCGTGGCTGGGTGAATGTCGGTATCACCCGAATCGCCCACGGCGACTCCGGATGGCGCTTGATTGATCGGCATGGGCATGAGGATTCAGCCGAGCTCAAGGGTTTCCTGCGACGCGGCGTACTGCTGGTTCTGGAATTCTCCGCTGCCAATGGACGGAGGCACAGGTTCCTGCTTGCGCCAGGCAATTCGGATGCCGAGTTGCGCAGATGCCTGTGGCTGGTGCTGCTGGCCCAGACACCGAAGCAGTCCGGCGGCGAGCCGCTGGCGAAGTCGGAAGCCTGAGTCTCCGCTACCGGCCGCTCACGCCTCCGCTGCGGCGCGTGCGATCATTCCGGACCTGTGCTCCCTGAATTGTTCCCGGCATGTTCCGACCGCTCGAGTTCTTCATTGGCCTGCGCTATACACGGGCCAAACGTCGAAACCATTTCATCTCGTTCATTTCGCTGGTGTCCATTCTCGGCATTGCGGTCGGGGTGACGGCGCTGATCACCGTCATTTCGGTGATGAACGGATTCGATCGCGAGTTGAAGGATCGCATTCTCGGCATGGTTGCCCACGCCACCGTGGAAGGTGTGGACGAAAGCGTGCGCGACTGGCCACAGGCGCTTGAGCGTGCTGAGCGCAATCCGCATGTGCTCGGTGCGGCGCCCTATGTCGAGCGCGAAGCCATGCTGCAAGGGGAGCGCGTGTCTGGTGCCATCGTGCGTGGCGTCTTGCCGGAATACGAGCCGCATGTTTCGGAAATCGACCGCAAGATGGTGGTCGGCAAGCTCGATGACCTCAGCGCCGGAAGCTTCAACATCATCCTTGGGCGCGAACTGGCCATGAAGCTTGGAGTCAGCGTGGGCGACCATGCCACCCTGATCACGCCGGAGGTGAGCACCTCGCCCATGGGCGTGCAGCCCCGCTTCAAGCGCTTCACGGTGAGTGGCATCTTTGAGGTCGGCATGCAGGAATACGACGGTGCCCTCGCCGTCGTGCACATGAAGGATGCGCAGACCCTGTATCGCCTGGACGGCCCCAGCGGCATTCGCCTGCGCCTGGATGACATGTTTCGTGCGTGGTCGGTGGCGCGCGAGCTTTCCGGGCAACTTGGCCAGGCTTATCGGGTATCCGACTGGATGCAGGGCCACAGCAATTTCTTCAAGGCCATCGCCATGGAGAAAAAGGTGATGTTCCTGATCCTGTCCCTGATTGTCGCCGTGGCAGCCTTCAACCTGGTGTCCACCCTGGTCATGCTGGTCACCGACAAACAGGCCGATATCGCCATCCTGCGCACCCTCGGCCAGAGCCCGCGCAGCATCATGGGCGTTTTCATGGTGCAGGGCGTTCTGGTTGGCACGCTCGGCATTGCCCTTGGCGTGCTGTTCGGAGTGCTGTTGGCGGCAAACTTGCCCGAGATCGTGCGCTGGATCGAACACGCCTTCGGTGTTTCATTTCTCTCGGCGGATGTCTACTACATCAGCGAGGTGCCCTCGCAACTGGAGTGGAGTGACGTCAGCTGGATCACCCTGACGGCATTCTTGTTCTGCATCATCGCCACGCTCTACCCGGCCTGGCGTGCTGCGCGCATCGAACCGGCGGCGGCGCTGCGCTATGAGTGAGTCCACGATGCAGTCGAAAACCATCCAGCCGGCAGGCATCGTCTTGCGCGCCAGCAAGCTGGCCAAGGTCTATCAGGAAGGTTCCTTGCGCGCCGATGTGCTGCGCGAGGTCAGCTTCGAAGTGAAGCGCGGCGAGACGGTCTCCATCGTTGGCGCCTCGGGAACCGGCAAGAGCACCCTGTTGCATATCCTGGGTGGGTTGGACACGGCCACGGCAGGCGAGGTCGAAGTGGATGGACGCAGCATGTCGCGGCTCTCGGACCGTGCGCGTGGCGAGCTGCGCAACCGTTCGCTCGGTTTCATCTACCAGTTCCATCACCTGCTGCCGGAATTCACGGCGCTGGAAAACGTGTGCATGCCGCTATTGATCCGCGGCACCCCGATTGCCGAAGCCCGGATGCGTGCGAGCGAGCTGCTCGAGCGGGTCGGCCTGGCCGCGCGGCTCCAGCACAAGCCGGGAGAAATGAGCGGCGGCGAGCGCCAACGTGCGGCGGTGGCGCGCGCTCTGGTGACACGACCGGCCTGCGTACTGGGTGATGAGCCGACCGGCAACCTGGATGAAGCCAATGCCGCCCAGGTTTATGAACTGATGCTCGAGCTCAATCGGGAAATCGGCACGGCGCTGGTGCTGGTCACCCATGATCGCGCCATGGCTTCACGCATGGACCGCATGTTCGAACTGCGTGCCGGCAAGCTGCACCAACTGAATGCTTCCAGCGCCTGACTTGCAAGCGGGAAGACAAGCGGCCACGATGCTGGCGTTGCGCATCCAGGAAGGATCAGACGCATGGGGCAGGGAACAATCGGCACAGCGCCGGAGAATCGCATGGGGCGACGATTCGGCTGGCCGCAGATAACGGTCACCCACGCGCTGGCCATGCTCGGTGGCGGGCTGCTTGTGCATCTGCTGGGTTCCCTTCCACCGGTCTGGTGCGGCAGCGTGGCCATGCTGCTTGCCCTGCCATTGATCTGCCATCGAAGCCACGCGCGCTTGCCCGGCTGGTTCCTGCTCGGCCTCGCCTTGAACCTGTTGCATGCCCAGGCTGCTCTGGATGCGCGCTTGCCGGCAGCGTGGCACGGCGAGGATTTCGACATCGTTGGCCGTATCCGTGGCTTGCCCGATGCGATGCCGGAAAGCACGCGCTTCGAATTTGAAATCGAATCGGCGAGCCTGCACGGAAGAGTGGTGAATCTGCGCGGACTCGCGCGCCTGAACTGGTATGAACGGGCGCCAGTCCTGCAACCCTGTACGCGATGGCAATTGCGCGCACGCCTGCGTCCACCGCGTGGCCTCGTCAATCCGGGTGGCTACGACAGTGAGCGCGGCGCCATCCAGCACGGCGTGGTGGCGGTGGGCTATGTCCGCAATGCGCCCGACAGCCGCCTTATCGCCTCCGCTGACGCGCTGTGCATCGATGGCTGGCGAAGCGCGATCAGCCATGCCATTGCCGAGCGCATCGGTCCGGGCACGGCCAGCAGTCTGTTGCGCGCGCTGGCGGTGGGAGACCAGCACGCCATCAGCGAGGACAATTGGCAGGTTCTGCGTGCCACCGGCATCGGCCATCTGATTGCAATCTCTGGTTTGCACGTGGGCATGCTGGCTGCACTGGGTGCGCTCATCGCGCGCAGGCTGTGGAAATGGTTTCCGAAGCTGACCCTGCGCGTGCCCGGGCCCATTCTGGAAGCCCCCATGGCGTTGGCGTTCGCGCTCGGCTACGGATTGCTGGCCGGCATGGGTGTGCCCACGATACGCACCGTGCTCATGATCGCGGTGGTGCTGGTGGCCCGCCTGAGTCGGCGAGCGGTGAGCGTCAGCCACGGGCTTGCGCTTGCGGCCGTGAGCATCATGCTGTTCGATCCACTGGCGGTACTGGCGGCTGGATTCTGGTTGTCCTTTGCCGGTGTCGCCATTTTGCTGACATTGACCCAGCCGGCGGGCGTGCGTCGCGCGGCATGGCGTGAACTGCCGCGCCTGCAGTTGGTCCTGAGTCTTGCCCTGTTGCCGCTCACGGTCTGGTTGTTCGGGCAGGGCTCGCTGGTCGGACCCTTGGCCAACCTGATGGCTGTACCCCTGGTGAGCTTCGTGGTGGTTCCGATCACGCTATGCGCGAGCCTGCTGATCCTGCCGTTTCCGCTTGTCGGCGGCCTCCTGCTGGATTGGGCAAGTGTCTTGCTGATGGCGCTGTGGAAACTCATGCAGGTCATGGCAGCGCTGCCGGCGGCGCAGCACTACTTTGCCCAGGCGCCGATCTGGGCCTTTGTCTTGGCCACGCTCGGAGTTGCCTGGGCCTTGCTTCCACGCGGCGTACCCGCGCGCGGACTGGGCCTGTGCCTGCTGCTGCCCTTGCTGGTGCCGCACCGGACGCAAGCAGAACATGGCGGGTTTGGCGTGTGGATGTTCGATGTGGGGCAGGGCCTGTCTGTTCTTGTGCGAACAGGCGGGCACTGCCTGTTGTATGACGCGGGACCGCGCTATCCGAGCGGTTACGATCTCGCCGAAACCGTGGTGATTCCGTCCCTGCATGCGCTCGGCGTCGACCGTCTGGACAGGCTGGTGATCAGCCACGGTGACGGCGATCATGCCGGCGGCACGCAAGCCGTGCATCGCGCCTTTCCCGATACACCCATTGAAAGCGGCGAGCCCGAGCGCCTGGGAGTCCCGGCCACGGCGTGCAGAAGCGGTACGCGCTGGCAGTGGGATGGCGTTGATTTCCAGATCCTTGCCGCTGGGGGAGGCGCAAGCCGTGGCAATGATCGGTCCTGCGTACTTGCCGTGTCAGGGCGCTTCGGCAGCCTGCTGCTGAGTGGAGACCTCACTACGCGCGAGGATCGCAGTCTTGTCGATCAACTGCCCGCACTGGCCCAACCATTGATATTGGGAGTTGCGCACCATGGCAGCCGCAACGCCAGCTCGGAGGCACTCCTTGATGCACTCAGGCCCCGGTTGGGCCTGGTGTCGGCAGGTTTCCGCAATCAGTTCGGTCATCCGCATCCGGAACTGGTGGAGCGCTTCCGCGAGCGTTCGATCGAGTTGATCAACACTGCGGACAACGGTTACCTGCATGTGGAACTGGGCGAGAATCCGGGCTTGCCGGAGCGTGGCCGTGATTTGCGTTCAGCGTGGTGGCGCGTGCACTGAAGCCATCGTGCCGGCGCAGGGGATCAGTCGCACGCGGCTCGCTGCTATCATCGCCCGTCCGCCTTTCCTTGACGGGCGCAATTCATGCAACAAAATACTTGAAGGAGTTTCTGCAAGTGCTTGAAATCCTAATGGCTGGTGGTCCAGCAATGATCCCCATCCTGATCTGCTCCGCGGTCGCGCTGGCGATCATCCTGGAGCGATTCTGGAGTTTGCGGCGCAAGGCAGTGATTCCACCCGAGCTTGGCCAGCAAGTGCTGAGCTGGGCACGCACGCGCAAGCTGGATCCCAAGCATATCGACGCGCTCCGCGAAACTTCGCCCTTGGGCGAATTGCTGGCGGCAGCGCTGATGGTGCGCAACCGTCCCCGCGAGGTCATCAAGGAGCGCGTCGAGGATACCGGTCGCCATGTGGTTCACCAGCTCGAGCGTTTCCTCAACACGCTCGGCACCATTGCCCTGATTTCCCCGCTGCTCGGCCTGCTCGGTACCGTGTTCGGCATGATCAGCATGTTCTTTGCCGTCATGGTCAGCGGTGTCGGCGATCCACTGAAGATGGCCGGCGGCATCGGCGAGGCCCTGGTGTGCACCGCCAGCGGCCTGTGCGTGGCGATTCCCGCTTATTTCTTCCACCGCTACTTCCGCGGCAAGGTGAATGAGCTGGTGATCGATATGGAAAAGCAGGTCATCGCCCTCACCGATGAACTGAGTTTCGCGGCAGAGACCCCGGCGCAGCGCGTGGCAGGTTGATCGATGCGCATTGCCGGCAGACGCGAAGAGGATTTCGAGATCAACGTGATCTCGCTGATCGATGTGATGCTGACCCTGCTCATGTTTTTCGTCATGACCACGACCTTTGTGCAACATTCGAGCATGAAGGTCACCCTGCCGGAGGCCTCCAGCAGCGAGCAGTCGCGCGACGACCAGGCCCTGGTGCTGCTGGTCGATGCCGAGGGGCGTTTCTACATCGACAACAATGAAGTGCTCAATCCGGGCGTGGAAACCCTCAAGGACGCGATTGTCCGCGTAGCCGGAGACGACCGTGCACGACCGGTGGTGCTGCGAGCTGATGCGCGCACCCAGCACCAGGCCGTGATCACGGCCATGGATGCGTTGGGTCAATTGGGTTTTGATCGTTTGAGTCTGGCCACCATGCCCAGCAAGGCGCCTGAACCGCGGTGAAGACGCCAGCGGACAGCGCCCATGCCAGGCAGCGCGTGGCGGACGTCGGCGCGCTGGCCACCTATCGACGCTTGCTCGGCTATGCCGCACGACATCCATGGTGGGCGCTGGCCGGCCTGTTCGGCATGGTCTTTGATGCCGCGGTTGCCGCCGTTTTCGTGCGCCTGATCCAGCCCATGCTGGATACCCTGTTCATCGAGCGCAATCCGCAAACCATCTTCTGGATGCCGCTGCTTATCGTCGGACTGTTCCTGATACGCGGAGTGGCAACGTTCCTTGCCGACTACGGCCTGGCGCGGATTGGTCGCAATGTGGTCGAGACCCTGCGCGGCGAAGTCTTTTCTCGCTACCTGTTGCTGCCGACGCGGCACTACGACCACGAACCGTCCGGGCAGATGATCTCGCGCCTGACCTACACCGTGGAACAGGTCGCCCACGCGAGCACCAATGCCATCAAGGTGATGGTGCTGGACAGCCTCACCGTGATCGGCATGATCGCGGTGATGCTGTACTTCAGCGCGCGCCTGACCTTGCTGCTGTTTGTCATGGCGCCATTGATCGCCCTGGTGGCGTGGGCGGTTGGTCGGCGCTACCGGCGCATCAGCGGCAAGATCCAGCGTTCGGTTGGCTCGGTGACCGGCGTTGTCGATGAAGCGGTCAGCGGCCAGCGCGTGGTCAAGGTCTACCAGGGGCAGGCTGCGGAACGCGAACGCTTCAACGAAATCAACGAGCGCAATCGCAAACTCAATCTGAAGATCGCCGCGACCAACGCCATGTCGACATCGGTTGTGCAGGTGGTGGCCGCCTGTGCCCTGGCGTTGGTGATTTTTTTCGCGACGCGTCCATCGATGATCACCACCATGTCGCCGGGTGCGTTCATGTCGCTGATCACTGCCATGCTCACCATGCTGCCCTCGCTCAAGCGGCTCACCTCGGTGCAGGCCATGATGCAACGCGGCGTGGCGGCGGCGGCCGACCTGTTCCACATCATCGACATGCCCGGTGAAACCGACACTGGCAGTCACGAGGCCACGCATTGCCGCGGTGAGCTCGAACTGCGCGAGGTCGTGCTGCACTATCCGGGTCAGGCCAGGGCGGCGCTGGATGGCGTCAGCCTGCACTGTGCGCCAGGCACAGTCACCGCACTGGTGGGTCGTTCCGGCAGCGGAAAATCCTCGCTGGCCAGCTTGATACCGCGCTTTTACGAACCGGATTCCGGCAGCATCCTGCTCGATGGCGTGCCGCTGCAAGAGTGGACGCTGCGCAGCCTGCGCAGCCAGATAGCCTGGGTCGGGCAACAGGTGGTGCTGTTCAACGACAGCATTGCCCACAACATTGCCTTTGGCGGGCTGGCCGGCGCGACCGAGCAGCAGATCGAAGCGGCTGCCGATGCTGCCAATGCCATGGAGTTCATCCGCCAGTTGCCGGAAGGCCTTGCCAGCCAGACCGGCGAGGGTGGCACCTTGCTCTCGGGAGGCCAGCGCCAGCGCATCGCCATCGCGCGTGCCTTGCTCAAGAACGCACCGCTACTGATTCTGGACGAGGCAACCAGCGCGCTGGATACCGAATCCGAACGCCTCATTCAGGATGCGCTGGGACGCTTGTTGCAGAATCGCACGGTGCTGGTCATTGCCCATCGCCTGTCCACCATCGAGCACGCCGACCAGATCGTGGTGATGGATGCGGGCCGCATCGTCGAACGCGGCACGCACCGGGAGCTGCTGGCACTGGATGGCCATTATGCGGCCTTGCATCGCGTCCAGTTCAGCGAGGACGTGGCGGCCAGCCCGGCCAGCGCGTGAGCACATCCTCGGTCGAGCGGATCTGGTACAGCGGCCAGCCACCGCCGCTGTGGATGCGCGCACTGGTGCCGCTCTATCGCCTGCTGGTTTGCTTGCGCGCATTGCCGTATCGAATGGGCCTTCTGCGCCCGACGCGCATTCCCGTTCCGCTTGTGGTGGTCGGCAATGTCAGCGTCGGTGGCACCGGCAAGACGCCGCTGGCGCTGGCCCTGGTCGAATTCCTGCGCGAGCGCGGATGGAATCCGGGCGTGGTCAGTCGCGGTCATGGCGGCAGTGAGCGCGGGCCTCTGCTGCTCGATGAGACCGCCACCCCGGATCGGGTCGGCGATGAACCCTGCCTGATGCATCGCCGCGGCGTACCGGTGGCCATCGGGCGACGTCGTGACCGTGCAGCTTCGTTGCTGCCTGCGATCGGAGTGGATGTGATCATTGCCGATGACGGATTGCAGAACCCGGGGCTCGGACGTGATCTGGAAATCTGCGTGGTCGATGGAGCAAGGCGCCTTGGCAACGGCCGCTTGCTTCCGGCCGGGCCGCTGAGAGAGTCGCCCGGGCGCCTGGCTCGCGTGGATTTCGTGGTGTGCAACGGTAATGGGGCGGGGCGCAACGAGATCCCGATGCACCTGGGCGGCGATCATGCGGTGAGCCTCGAACAACTGCGGGATTCCCGGCCGCTGTCGGCATTCCGCGGACATCCCGTGCATGCGGTCGCCGGCATCGGCAATCCACAGCGCTTCTTCGCTCACTTGCGACAGGAGGGACTCGATGTCATCGAGCACGCGTTTCCCGATCATCATCCGCTGACCATCGATGACCTCGCTTTCAATGACCACCACGCCGTGCTGATGACCGAGAAAGACGCGGTCAAACTGGCCGCTGTCACCGATGCGCGGCTCTGGTTCGTGCCCGTGCAGGCTGATTTGCCATTGGATTTCCTCGATGCGCTGGACTCGCGCCTGCGCAAAGTCCGCGATGCCATTGCGGGGCACTGAGAAACCGACCCGCAATTGCCTTGTCTGCCGCAAGGCGAAACGTGCTCCGCGTGCAGTGCCGGGCTTGTTCGGCTGTCGCCCCGGGTCGAGCGGATCACTCCGGCTTGGCCGTTGGCGGCAACTCACCCAGCCTGACCACGCGAGGGATGCGGGTGGTTCCTCGCAATACACGCAAGCTGATGGTCTTGCCGGCGTTGGCCTTGAGCAATTCCTGGAACTGGCCGCGACTGCTGATGGGCGTGCCGTTCAAGGACAACACGAGGTCATCCGGCAACAGGTTGGCCTGCGAAGCAGGTGAATCACCGATCACGCCGCCGATGCGCACACCACCGTCCAAGCCGAGGGATTCGCGCTCGCGGGTCGTGAGATCGCGAAACGTGGCACCGAACAACAGGCGGAATTTCACGTAGTAGGCGGCCAGCAGGGAGCGCGTTTCGGCTCCTGTGTCGGAAACCTGCCGATAGATCAGCACACGCTCGGCGCCAACATGCTTGCCCAGCGCAATGGCGGCTTCCAGCGATTCATTGCTTGCCGTGGGGTAGCGGCCGTTGCCGATGTTCACGTAGCCATTGGCGGACAGTTCAAGGCGGTCGCCGAGCTCCGACTTGCCTTCGATGACCTGCGGTTCGGCCGGTGCCGGCGCTGCGCGCAGCGAGTCGATATAGGCGGCATCGCGATCTATGACCGGCTGGTAGTGTGGGTCGATTGAGGGCGCAGGCGTCGCCGCCGGTGTTTCGACGGCTGGTTCGAGACGGGTCGTTACCGATCCACAGGCGCCCAGCAACAGACAGAGGGTTCCAACATACGGTAGCGAACGTAGCGTGGTTTTCATGCCGCGAGCATAACCGCCTTTGGCTGTCTGGGCCGGCCGCATGCCAGATCAGCGCATGGCGTCGCGGCTGCGCGCCGTTTACAGGGCATCCGGGTTAAACTCCCTGCCGGACTCGCTTGCTTCCCCTCCCCAGATGACCCGACCCAACTCGTTTGACTACGAGCAGCTCATCGCCTGCGGCCGCGGTGAGATGTTCGGACCCGGCAATGCGCGCCTGCCATTGCCGCCGATGCTCATGTTTGATCGCATTCCGCACATATCCGACCAAGGTGGCAAGTTCGGCAAGGGTGAAATCCATGCCGAATTGGACGTGAAACCGGAGCTCTGGTTCTTCGCCTGTCATTTCGAGAGTGACCCGGTGATGCCGGGTTGTCTTGGCCTGGATGCCTTGTGGCAACTCACCGGTTTCTATCTGCCATGGCTGGGCGAACCCGGGCGTGGACGTGCGCTCGGGGTCGGCAAGGTGAAGTTTTCCGGCCAGGTGTTGCCCGATGCCAAACTGGTTCGCTACGAGGTCGATATCCGCCGCGTCATCCGAGGCAAATTGGCGATGGTGATCGCCGATGGGCGCATGCTCGTTGATGGACGCGAGATCTACGTCGCCGAAGACTTGCGCGTGGGCCTGTTCACCTCCACCCAGGGGTTTTAAGCATGCGTCGTGTCGTCATCACCGGCATGGGCATCGTTTCCTGCCTGGGCAATGATCAAGCCAGTGTGTCCGTCGCCTTGCGCGAAGGACGCAGCGGCATTCGCCATATTGCCGAGTACGCCGAACTAGGCCTGCGCAGTCAGGTGGCCGGCGTGCCCGAAATTGACCTCGAAGCACAGATTGAACGCAAGCAGAAGCGCTTCATGGGCGATGCCGCCGCCTATGCGCACGTGGCCATGCGCGATGCCATTGCCGACGCCGGGCTCGAACAAGCGCAGGTCAGCCACGAGCGCAGCGGCCTGATCGCCGGTTCCGGCGGCGGTTCACCGCAATGGCAGATAGAAACCGGTGACTTGCTGCGCAACAAGGGTGTGCGCAAGGTCGGGCCGTACATGGTGCCGCGGACCATGTGCTCAACGGTATCCGCCGCTTTGGCCACCGCCTATGGCATCCGTGGCTTGAGCTATTCGATTGCCGCAGCCTGCGCCACTTCGGCGCACTGCATCGGTGCCGCCGCAGATCTCATCCGGCATGGCGCCCAGGACCTGATGTTTGCCGGTGGCGGTGAGGAAGTGCACTGGGGCATGACTTCACAATTCGACGCCATGGGCGCCCTCAGCACCCACCACAACGACACCCCGGCCAGCGCATCGCGTCCGTACGATGCCACGCGTGACGGCTTCGTCATTGCCGGTGGTGGCGGCATGCTGGTGCTGGAATCACTCGAGCATGCACAGGCGCGTGGTGCACGCATCCATGCCGAGTTGATCGGTTATGGCGTGACTTCCGACGGCGTGGACATGGTTGCGCCTTCCGGTGAAGGCGCCGTGCGTTGCATGCGGATGGCGATGAACGGCGTGAAAACACCGATTGACTACATCAACACCCACGGCACTTCGACACCGCTCGGTGATGTCACGGAACTTGAATCCCTGCGCAGCGTTTTTGGCGATGCCATGCCGCCCTTGTCATCGACCAAGGCGCTGTCCGGCCATTCGCTGGGCGCGGCCAGCGTGCACGAGGCGATCTATTGCCTGCTGATGATGCAGAACGGATTCCTCGCCGGTTCGGCCAACATCACGGAACTCGATCCTGCCTGTGCGAACTACCCGATCCTGCGCGAAAGCCGCAACGCCGAAGTGAACACGGTGCTGAGCAACAGCTTCGGCTTTGGTGGGACCAACGGCAGCCTCGTACTCTCGCGATTCAAGGGCTGATTCCTTCGCCGCTTGGCGTGGCATCGTTGGCGGTGCTCACTTCGGTCGTGTGCCGCTTTCCTCCCGATTGAGCAGGCGATACAGCGCAGGCATCACCAGCAGGGTGAGAAAGGTCGAGGAAATGATGCCGCCGATCACCACGGTGGCGAGCGGGCGTTGCACTTCCGAACCCGCGCCGACATTGAGTGCCATCGGCAGGAAACCCAGGGATGCCACGAGTGCGGTCATCAGCACCGGCCGCAGGCGGCCCAGGGCGCCATCGATGATGGCGTCATCCAGAAGGTCGCCCTGTTCGCGCAGCTTGCGAATGAAGGTGATCATCACCAGGCCATTCAGCACGGCGACGCCTGATAGCGCAATGAACCCCACCCCTGCGGAAATCGACAAGGGAATACCGCGCAGGGCAAGGGCGATGACACCGCCGGTGAGAGCCAGGGGCACGCCGCTGAACACGATGAATGCATCACGTGCCGATCCGAATGCCCAGAACAGCAGGGCGAAAATCAATGCAAGAGTCAGCGGCACGACGACAGACAGGCGTTGGCTGGCCGAGATCAGTTGCTCGAAGGTGCCGCCGTAGTCGATCCAGTAACCGGGCGGTACTTCGACGCCGGCATCGATCTGCCGTTTGAGATCGGCAACAAATCCACCGAGGTCGCGATCGCGAACATTGGCGGTTATGACCACACGCCGCTTTCCGTTTTCGCGATTGATCTGGTTGGGTCCCAAGGTGGTCTCGATACGGGCCACCTCGCGCAAGGGCACCGTCTGTGGCGTGCCCGACATCCACGCTGCGGCGCGGCTGGACTCGTCGATGTTTTCGTTGCCGCCCAGCGGAATCGGCAGGTCCTGCAGGGCCGCCGGGTCCTGGCGCAGATGTTCGGGCAGGCGCACCACGATGTCGAAGCGACGGTCGCCCTCGAACAACTGCCCAGCCACTTCACCACCCACGGCTGTGGCGACGGTCTCTTGCACGACGCTGGGATTGAGGCCGTAGCCTGCCAGCGCCTTGCGATCCGGAGTGACGGTCAGCAAGGGCAGCCCGGATAGTTGTTCCATTTTCACATCGGAAGCGCCAGGCACTGTTTTGGCAACGGCCTCGATGCGTTCGCCGGTTTCCGAGAGAACGGAAAGATCATCGCCATACAACTTGATCGCAACATCCGCACGCACGCCGGAGATCAACTCGTTCATGCGCATCTGGATCGGTTGGGTGAATTCGTAGTTGCTGCCGGGCAGGCGACGCGCGGCAGATTCCAGTTCCTTCAGCAGTTCGGCCTTGGGCTTGCGCGGATCAGGCCATTGATCGCGTTGCTTGAGAATCAGGAAGGTGTCGGTGACGGACGGCGGCATGGGGTCGTTGGCCACTTCGGCCGTGCCGGTCCTGCTGAAGACACGCTCGATTTCGGGAAAACGCGCAAATGTGGATTCCAGACTGGCCTGCATGGACACTGCCTGTGAAAGACTGGTGCCGGGAATGCGCAGCGCGTGTACGGCAATGTCGCCTTCATCCAGGCTCGGCACAAACTCCGACCCCAGCCGGTTCGCCAGCAGCGCACACAATACGACGCCCGTTGCGGCGCCCAACACCACCCATGCACGCCAGCGCAGCGCCCAGGCCAGGGCTGGCGCGTAAATGCGCCGCGCAAGCCGCATGACACGAGTGTCCTTCTCGCTGACCTTGCCGCGCAGGAACAAGGCCACAGCAGCCGGTACGAAAGTCAGCGACAGCAGCATGGCACCGGTCAACGCGAGTACCACGGTGATGGCCATCGGATGAAACATCTTTCCCTCGACGCCGGTCAGCGCGAAGATCGGCAGATACACGGCCGTGATGATGCCAAGTCCGAACAGACTGGGCCGTATCACCTCGGAGGTGGCCGAAGCCGTGGCATCCAGGCGTTCCTCGTGGTTCAGGGCACGACCGAGTGAATGCTGGAGTTCGGCAAAGCGACGCAGGCAGTTTTCAATGATGATGACGGCACCGTCGACGATCAGGCCGAAATCGAGGGCACCGAGACTCATCAGGTTGCCCGACACGCCACTGCGCACCATGCCGGTCAGGGTGAACAGCATGGCCAACGGAATCACCGCCGCGGTGATCAATGCGGCGCGAAAATTGCCCAGCAGAAGAAACAGCACCACGATCACCAGCAGGGCGCCTTCAACCAGGTTGCGGGTGACCGTGGCAATGGTGCGATCCACCAGGCCCGTGCGGTCATAGACGGCATTTGCCCTCACACCCGCTGGCAGGCTCTTGTTGGCCTCGACAAGGCGCGCGGCGGAGGCTTGTGCCACTTCGCGACTGTTGGAGCCGATCAGCATGAACACCGTGCCCAGCACGACCTCGCGACCGTTCTGGGTGGCGGCGCCGTTGCGCAACTCGGGACCTTCACCGACTTGAGCCACATCACGCACGCGAATCGGCACGCCTTCGCGACGGTCCAGCACGATGTCACGGATGGCGTCGAGATCGGCGACCTGACCCGGTGCGCGCACCAGGAATTGCTGGCCATTGCGTTCAATGTAGCCGGCACCCAGGTTCTGGTTGTTAGCGGCAACCGCGGCGACCACGTCGTGCAGGGTGAAACCAAGGGCTACCAGCCGGGACGGATCGGGCGTGATGTGGATCTGTCGTGCAAATCCACCGATGCTGTTGACCTCGGTAACGCCGCGCACGTTGACCAACTGCGGTCGTATCACCCAGTCCTGCAGGGTGCGCAAGTCCGTCGCCGTCCACACGCTGCCGTCATCCTTGCGTGCGCCCGGCTTTGCATCCACCGTGTACATGAAGATTTCACCCATGCCGGTGGCAATGGGGCCCATGGTCGGCTCCAGAGTACCAGGCAGTTGTGATTTCACCTGCTGGATGCGCTCGGCTACCTGCTGACGCGCGAAGTAGAGATCGGTTCCATCCTCGAACACGACGGTGACCTGGGACAGGCCGTAGCGCGATATCGAGCGCGTGTAGGACAGGCGCGGCAAACCGGCGAGTGCGCTTTCGATGGGAAAGGTCACGCGTTGCTCGGTCTCCAATGGCGAGTAGCCGGGCGTCTCGGTATTGACTTGCACCTGCACGTTGGTGATGTCTGGCGTGGCATCGATCGGCAACTTGCCGAAGCTCCACGCACCGACGGCGATCAACGCAAGGGTCAGCACCAACATCAGCCAGCGATGGGCGATGGCGAAACGGATGATTCTCTCGAGCATCGCGATGGTCTCAGTGTTCGTGGGAGGCGCCGGACTTTTCGATATCCGCCTTGATCAGGTAGCTCTGTTCCACCACCACGGCATCACCCGCACGCAAGCCCGACAACACTTCGACCTGTTGCGCATCGCGCTTGCCCAGCTCCAGCGGGCGCGCTTCATAGGTGTCGCCAACCCGGATGAAGGCAACATCCCGTTCACCCATCGATTGCAGTGCACTCAAGGGCACCACCCGTTGCGCCGGCTGCTGCTCGACCGTGATGCGCGCCGTGACCGCCGAGCCTGGTCGCCACAAGCCATCGGAATTGTCGATGGTTGCTCGCGCCACCGTGCTTTGACTCGCGGTCGCGGTACCTGGCAGAACGCGCTCCAATGCGGTGTGCGCGAGCGCCCCGTCGCTCATGCGGGTGACGGTCACCGGCGCGCCAGCCAGGATGTGTCCGGCGTCCGCACCAAAAATGTGCAGATCAACCCACAGCGAGCTCAAATCCGCGATCTCGAACAAGGGTGCACCCTCGCTGACCACGGAACCGAGGCTCGCACTGCGCGCCAGTACCACGCCATCAATGGGTGCAGTCACCGCGTAACGGGTGAGACTGAGATTGCTTTCAATCGTGGCCAGGCCCTGGCCTGCACGGACCTTGTCGCCCACGTTGGCTGCAATGCTTCGAACCGGGCCTGGATAGCGTGCGGCAACCTTGGCGATGCGAGCTTCCAGCGGTGTCAGCAAACCCTGCACTTCGTGGGTGTCGGCAATTTCGCCCGGTCCCACGGTTGCAACGCGGATTCCTGCCTCCCCGGCGATCGCAGCCGGAATCTGTGTGCGGCCCTCGTAGCTCGGATAGGTCCAGCGCAATGGATTGCCGTCGATGCGGGCAAGGACCTCGACATCAAATGAATGCGGCTCCTCGACAATATCCCCAGCGAGCAGACTGCCGTCGCCTTGTGGTTTCAGCACATGATCCTCGGCCAGGTTTCCGAGACGCTTGAGCCGCACTTCGACGGATCCGGCCGAGGAGGGCAGCGGTTTGCCGCTGCGATACAACCAGGCCTGGAATCTCGGCGGCGTTCCCTCTTCGGCAATCGCCAGTTCCACGCCAAATCCGTTCTGCTCAAGCAGGCGACCGCCATGCTGACCCGTGGGCGAGTCTGCGGCATGGCTGTGTGCTCCTTCCGCATGATCATCACGATCCGCATGGGGAACCTGACCTTCACTACAGGCGACAAGCAGGAAGGCAACAAGCATTGCGAAACCTGTGCGCAGGTTCATGGGGAGATTCCTTGTGCAGTGGTAGCCGTCGGGGCAGCGATGAACGCCTGTCCCGTGAGTCGTTGGATTTCAATCAGTGCGCGTTGGGCATCCAGCGCAACTTCAAGCCGCTGCCTGCGGGTGCTGATGCATTCGGACTGCACCTGTGCCCATTCCAGATAGCTGATGGCGCCTGCGCGGTAGGCTCGTTCGGCGGCACGTTCGGCCTGATCCAGTTTGGGCAGGACCTCATCACGCAGGCGATTCACCTCCAGTTGGGCACCGAGGTAGCGGCCATGCGCTTCGATCAAGGTCGAGTACAAGGACATGTCCTTGGCCTCGCGCTCGATTTCGAGCAGGGAAAGTTCGGCCGCCGCCGCCTGGATTTCCGGCTGTGCACGATGTCGCGCGCCAAGCGGCAACGACAGGCTGGCAATGAGGCCCACGTCATCGGTGGCCTGCAATCTGCGTATGCCCAATTGCCAGCTCAAGTCTGCCGAGGCATTGGAACGCGCCAGTTGAAGGCGTGCCTCACGGACGCGCCGTTCTCCGGCGAAATGAGTCAGCTCGGGCGTCCGCTGCAACAGATCGGAAAGTGTGGAAGCCGAATCGATGTCCGGGAGCGCCGTCGGGTCGGCAGATGCCACTGTGAAATGCGGATCACGTTCGCCCCAGAGCGCGGCAAGGTACTGCCGAGCGGCATGGGTCTGCTGCCCGGCACGGGCTTGATCAAGTTCGGCATGCGCCAAGGCTGCTTCGGCAGTCAGCACAACGGACTCCGGTGAGGCTCCAGCCTTGAGTCGCTGACGGGCAGCCGCGACCGTGCGCTGGCGCTGATCGATGTCGGCTTGCGCGATTTGCGCATGGCGTTGCGCGGCGATGACAGCAAGGTAGCGTCGTGCCACTTCGGCGAGCAGGTCGAGACGGCGTGTCTCGCGCTCCATGGCGAGCGCGTCGATGCGGGTTTGCGCCAGCACGCGGCGCGCGTCCAGCTTGCCTCCGCGTTCAAGTACCGATGCCAGGCTCAGGCTGAGTTCGGCCTCCTTGAATCCACGCGAGTCGCCGCTGCCCAATGCGTTTTCGATACTCGCGCCGGCAATCAGTGCCGGGCGCAGGCTTGCCAGATCCTTCTCGGCATCGAGAACCCTTGCACGTGAATCGATCAGGCGCAGATCGGGGTGTGTATCGGCGACGCGGGCAATGGCGTCATCCAGGGTCAGCGCTGCTGCTGGCTGCGCATTGGCATGCGCGCACAGACACAACAGCGCAGCGGCAAGTGCCGCGTACAACGTGGACATGGAAATTCCTCCGGGAAACGATGACAGGAGATCCGACCTGTGGTCGGTGGCCTCAGGCGTTTCGTGGAGGTCGCAGGAGTTCGCCGCAGCTGCGCGTGGCAAACGCGGAGTCGATCAACTCGGGCACCGCATTCGTACTGATCGGGGCGGCGAGCAACAGGTCGGAGGAGGGGATGACCAACAAGCTGGTGCAGCATTGCGCCTGGTGCAAGAGCTCGTGCAGACGCTCGCTGCTATCGGCAGAACGCCGTTCATCGTCGGGGATGGTTCCCGTGGCGAAATCGCCGTCATGGGAGTGCCCGGTTTGCAGCAGGTGATCCGAAGCGTGAGCCTCGGTCGCCATCAGCACGATCGGCTGCCAGACAAAGGCGAGTGCAAGCAGCACGGCAATGAGCGTGCGCCAGGAGCGGCAGCGGCGGTTCCAGCGGGAAAGCATGCGCGGCATTCTAACGAATGCGCGCAACGCAACACTATTGCAGTCGCTTCCCAAGTAAGGTCTGAACAGGTATTGTCGCGAGCAAGCCCGCTCCCACCATTGCATGATTTTGTGGGAGCGAACTTGCTCGCGACGGATGAGTCCTTGCCTGTTTGGAGTTTCCCTAACCCGGATTTCGGCCCGGTTTCTGGCGCAGGGAAAGGAATTCGCGACGCAATGCCGCATCCTTGAGGAATGCGCCACGCATGACCGAGTTGGTCATCAACGCCCCATCGTCCTTGACCCCACGCCAGTGCATGCAGAAATGGCTGGCTTCCATCACCACGGCCAGGCCATCCGGCCGAATGCGGCGCTCAAGCTCATCGGCCAGCATGACAATGGCTTCTTCCTGGATCTGTGGCCGGCTCATGACCCAATCGCACAGTCGCGCGTATTTGGACAGGCCGATCAAGGCGGATTCCGCATTGGGCAATACGCCCACCCAGACCTCGCCCATGACCGGGCACAGGTGGTGCGAACAGGCGCTGCGCACGCGGATCGGACCGACAATCATCAACTCGTTGAGTTGGGAGACATTGGGGAATGCCGTCACCCTGGGCGCAGACTCGTATCGACCACGAAACACCTCGCGCACGAACATCCTGGCTACGCGTCGTGCCGTCTCCCTGGAGTTGTGATCATTCTGTGTGTCAATGACAAGCGCCTGCAGGACCTCCTGGATTCGATCCTGAACCTCGTTTTGCAATTCGTCGAGTTCGCCTTCTTCGATGAAATCCGCGATGTTGTCATTGGCGTGTGCGCGCTGTCCTGCATCGAGCAGTCGCTTGCGGATTCGTTGTGAAGGCGGCAGGTTCAGCAGGCTGTCGATCTGCGGAATGCGTGCGACGACTGATGGTGTCATGGGGCCTCCGGTGATGTTCAGGGATGCGTGGTGATGGCTGCGGCAGGCATCGTTGCACCGGGCTTGCAGCTGCGCTCGCCCTGCGAAACCGATTGCAGAAAGGCGATCAAGTCGGCGCGGTCGCCGGGCTCATTGGCCAGGCGAACGACCATCATGTTGCCCGGCACGAATGCACTCGGATCGGACAACCAGCGGTCGAGGGATTTCTCATCCCAGACTATGTCCGAGTGTTTCAGGGCATCCGAATAGTCGAATCCCGGTTGCGTCGCCGCGTGGCATCCGAACACGCCGCGATGTCGCGGTCCCGCGCCATTGTCTGCAACTGAATGGCATGCGCCGCAGCGAGCGGCGTAAAGCGCCTCGCCGCGCTTGGCGTCGGCGGCAGCGCCCGCAGAAACTGACAGCAGCGCCGACGCCAGCAGCATCGACGCGATCTGAAAACTCATGGGAGTCTCCGTACAAGGGAATTGGGGGCGGCCGTATCGACCGCGTCCCTGGAGCATCGCGACTCCTGCAAACGTGTACACGCGTGCAGGAGTGATCAATTGGCAGCCGCGATCAAGCGCCGAAGCTGAAAGCCGGTGTCGGCAGCGAACCACCCAAGGCTTGGGTGAGGGCGGTCCAATGCATGGTTTCATCGGCAATCAGGCGACCGGCAACCTGGGCGAGGTTGCGGTCCGCGAAACTGGGCATCACACCGATATAGGCGTTCACGGCACCAAGTTCGAGGCGCTGTGCGAGACGCAGCACATCATCGCCGGTCTTGATGGAACTGATCGAGAGTTTCTCGCTGGCCTTGTAGTCATCCATGCTCTTGGGCTGCACGGGTGTGCCGCCCATCTTCTCGATGGCGCCGATCAAGGCGGTGCGGTGACCCTCGTGATGACTCTTGAACAAGGTGGCCACCGCCAGCAAGGGCTTGCTCAGAAGTCCACTGCCGGCACCGATTTCATAGGCGGCAATGCCTTCATGTTCAAGACCCAGTGCCACGTTGAGGATGGCTATGTCACCACTGGCCTTGGCATCGCTGTGCGATGCCGCGAAGCCGCGCATGGGCAAACCGCCGAGCAGGGCAACCGCGGTGCCGGACAGGGCGACACCGCCGAGCTTGAGGAATCCGCGGCGAGAATCGGCAGCGGTCAATCGGGGGAAGCTGGCTTGGGTCATGGCTGATCTCCTGGCTTGGGTTGTGCGGCGTCATAGCCGCCGGATGCGGGATCCTGCATTCGCATGAGCACGTTGGCGACAATCCGGTCGCAGCGCGCGCCGGCAAAGGCATAGGCGTTTTCCATGTTCACATCGATTTCCAGTGCAAGTTCTTCGCGCAGCAGACCGCGTGCGCGGAAGTAGCGGGTGCGTACCGTGGCCTCGTTGATGCCGAGGCTCTGGGCGACATCCTCCACGCTCATGTCCTCAAGGGCGCGCAATACAAAGACGCTGCGGAAGGCATCCGGCAAGCTGTCGATCTTGTGCTCGATCAAACGACGGATTTCCGCGCGCATCGCCGTGTTCTCCGGGGCATGGTCAGGGTCATCCTGGACGGAGGGAAGTTCATGTTCTGCCGCTTCCGTTGCGGGCGACTCGATGGGGATGATCCCGGCGCGACGGTTGCTCTTGCGAACGCGCCCCAGGGCTTCATTGCAGACGATGCGGGTCAACCAGGTCGACAGGCTGGCTTCGCCACGAAACGTGTGCATGGCGCGAAAGGCCCGCAGCCATGCGTCCTGCACGGCTTCTTCCGCTTCGCAGTCATCCTTCAGAATGCTGCGCGCGGCTCGGAACAGGCGCTGGTTGTAGCGGCGCATCATTGCCTGCATGGCCAGGGTGTCTCCGTCGGCAATGCGCCCGGCAAGGGCCGGATCGTCGAGATCGGCTGGATTCGGCAGCTTCTGCACCACAAGGCACCTCGCCTCAGAACCGTGTTCTGAAAGATTGGATGTCGCCAGTCCGGGATGCGTTCCCGAGGTGGATATCGAGCCGAGCACGGCATCCGTGGGCAGGCGCGATGGCAAGCCTGTCATATCATGGCGTCGCAACGCCGGATTTGCCGCATGCCCATTGGGGCGCCTTTCCGGCTCCCGGCTCCCCACACTGAAAACACCCGGAAGTCCAATGTCAGCCGACAGCCAAGCCCTGATTGCCGAGTATTACGCCGCCTTCAATCGCCGCGATTGGGAGGGATTCCTCGACCTGCTCACCGAGGACGTCGCGCATGACATCAACCAGGGCGGCCGCGAGACCGGGCGTGCGGCGTTTCGTGAATTCCTGGCGCGCATGGATCGCTGTTATGCGGAGCAGATTGCGGACATTGTCATCATGACCAATGCGGACGGATCACGCGCGGCGGCGGAGTTCACCGTGCACGGCATCTACAAGCAGGCCGATGAAGGCTTGCCAGCGGCGCACGGCCAGACCTACGTGCTGCCGGCCGGTGCATTTTTCGAGATCCGCGAGGGCAGGGTGGCGCGCATCAGCAACACCTACAATTTGCAGGAATGGTTGCGCCAGGTTGGTGGCTGAGGTGAACGGGCTGCGCATTGAATCGGTTTCAGGTTCCGCACTGGTTCCGTATCTCGAGCCCTTGGCGGACCTGCGCATGACCGTGTTCCGCGAGTGGCCCTACCTCTACGAGGGCTCACGCGACTACGAAATGCGTTACCTCGATGTCTATGTGCGTTCGCCACGCAGCCTGGTTGCACTGGTCTGGGATGGCGAACACTGTGTCGGGGCAACTTCCATGCTGCCGCTGGCCGAGGCCGAAACGGAGATGCAGAAGCCCTTTCTGGATCGCGGCCTGCCCGTGGAGCGTTACGCCTATTTCGGCGAGTCGATGCTGCTCGCGAATTATCGGGGGCGGGGAATCGGCGTGCGATTCTTCGATTTGCGCGAGGCCCACGCGCGGCAACTTGGCTTGGGTCATTGCGTGTTTTGCGCAGTTGACAGGCCCGCCTCGCATCCGCTCAAACCTGCGGATCACGTGTCCAACGACGCCTTCTGGACGCGCCGCGGTTACACGCGCATGGACGGCGTGACCAGCGAATTCCGTTGGCCGGATGTCGGGGAACCGGAAGACAGCCTGAAGCAGTTGACGTTCTGGCAGCGGGTATTGGCATGAGTGAGTCATTCATCATTGCAAGCGCCCAGTTTGGCGTGAAGCGGCATGCGGACTGGGCCGGTTTCGAAGCCGATCTGCGCGCGTGGGTGCAATCCGCAGCCAACACGGGTGCACGATTCCTGGTGTTTCCCGAGTACGCGGCGATGAGTCTTGTGTCCTTGCTCAAGGATGCGGCACCGGGAAACCTCGGGGCACAGATCGAGGGCTTGCAATCCTTGCGTGACGCCTATCTCGAACTGCATCGCGCGCTGGCGGTCGAGTTCAAGGTGTACCTGCTGGCCGGGAGTTTTCCGTGGCGAATGGAATCGGGCCAATTCTGCAATCGGGCCTGGTTGTTCACTCCTCAGGGTCACTGCGACTTCCAGGACAAGCAAGTGATGACGCGCTTCGAGCGCGAAACCTGGCGCATCGGACGCGGTGAGCCTGCAAAAGTTTTCGACACCGAGTTCGGCCGCATCGGCATTGCCATCTGCTATGACAGCGAGTTTCCACTGCTGGTGCGCGCGCAGATCGAGGCCGGCGCCGAGCTTCTGCTGGTGCCTTCGTGCACCGACAGCGAGGCCGGATACCAGCGCGTGCAGGTCGCTGCGCGCGCCCGTGCGCTGGAAGGGCAGTGCCATGTGGTGCAATCGGTTCTGGTTGGCGAAGCAGCCTGGTCGGAAGCCATCGATGTCAATGTCGGAGCTGCCGGCGTGTTCGGACCTCCAGACCTTGGATTTCCGCCAGACGGCGTGCTTGCCCTGGGTGAACCAAACCGACCCGCTTGGGTCTACGCAAGACTTGATCGCCGCCGCGTTGCCGAAGTCCGGCGCAACGGCCAGGTGTTCAATCACGCACACTGGGTTGAAACAGTCGATTCAGAGCCCGTGGCAACCGTCAGGTTCCAGGGCTGATTCTCATATTTCGGGCATTTCCACGAACTGCGGTTAGAATTCGGCATGCGACTGATTTCCCTGCTATCCCGAATCTGCCTGTGTACTGCACTCGTGTTGAACGGGTTTGCCTTGCCATCCTCCGGAGCGCATGCGGCATCGCCTGTTGTGGAGTCCTCATACGTCGCGCCATGCCATGAGTCGCCAGTGGCCGGCGCAGAGATGCCTGACCACGACTTGCCTGGCAATCCCGATCAGCACGATGGAAACAGTGGAGCAGGGCAGGATTGTTGTTCCGGTGGCTGCAATTGCGCGTGCATGACATCCACCTGCGTGGTGTCGTTGGCAAGCCTTGAGTTTGCTTTTGAGTCGGTAGCGTGGACGCACACGCGCCCGGATGGGCAGAAATACTTTCCGCCGCAGCTTCACCATCTGACCCGACCTCCCATCGCCTGAAACGTCGCGGGTGCCAAGCGCATTCGAAAACGCACGGCCAACTCTCAGCGCCGTGTCGCAAGGCAAGCGACTCCATACCCTGGAATCGCTGCGCACGACTTTTCGGAGTATTCATGTCAGTCAATTCCTTCAACCCAAACCACTTTGGGGTTCCCATGCCATCGCGGCGTCGATTCGTGCAGGGTCTGGTCGCTGCGGGCGCCGCCACGCAACTTGGATTGCTGCCGTCCCTGGGCTGGGCACTCAAGTCGCCCGATACCCCGATTTTACTTTCCGGTACCGAGTTTGACCTCGCCATCGGCGAATCGCTGGTCAATTTCAGCGGTCGTGCCCGCACGGCAGTCACCGTCAATGGTTCGCTCCCCGCACCCTTGCTGCGCTGGCGCGAAGGCACTACCGTGAACGTGCGCGTTTCCAACGCATTGCCGAAAGGCTCGGTGTTCGGACACGAAACCTCGATCCATTGGCATGGCATCCTGCTGCCGGCCAACATGGATGGTGTGCCGGGTCTGAGTTTTTCCGGCATCCATACCGGCGAGACATATCAGTATCGCTTTGCGCTCAAACAAGGTGGCACCTACTGGTATCACAGTCATTCCGGCTTTCAGGAGCAGGCCGGTCTGTATGGGCCGCTGATCATCGATCCCATTGAACCCGAACCGTTCTCGTTTGACCGCGACTACGTGGTGATGCTGAGCGACTGGACCGACATGGATCCGGGGCGGCTTTTTGCGCGCCTGAAAAAGATGCCGGGCTACGACAACCGCTACAAGCGCACGCTGGGCGATTTCCTGCGTGATGCGCGGCGCGATGGACTTGCCGAAACCATCGAGGATCGCAAGATGTGGGGCGCCATGCGCATGACGCCGACCGATCTATCCGATGTCAACGCCAACACCTACACCTACCTGATGAATGGAACCACCTCGCTGGGCAACTGGACCGGCTTGTTCCGCTCCGGGGAAAAGGTGCGGCTGCGCTTCATCAATGGCTCGTCAATGACGCACTTTGATGTGCGCATTCCCGGCCTCAAGATGACCGTGGTGGCGGCCGATGGTCAGTATGTGCATCCGGTGACGGTGGACGAGTTTCGTATTGCTGCGGCGGAAACCTTCGATGTGATCGTCGAGCCGACCGGACAGGATGCCTTCACGATTTTCGCCCAGGATCTGGGTCGTACCGGCTATGTCAGCGGCACACTTGCGGTCCGTGAAGGTTTGCGTGCGCCGGTGCCGCAAGTGGATGCGCGGCCCATTCTGAGCATGGCCGACATGGGGCATGGCGGCATGGATCATGCGGCCATGGGCCATGACATGTCGGGAATGGATCATGCCGCCATGGGCCACGACATGCCGGGCATGCTCACGCATCCGCCGGGCGAAGGAAGCAATCCGCTGGTGGACATGCAGACGATGGCACCGACTGCTTCGCTCGATGACCCCGGTATCGGCCTGCGTGACAATGGCCGCACGGTGCTGAGCTATGCCATGTTGAAAAGCGCATTTGCCGATCCCGATGGTCGCGAGCCGGGGCGCGAAATAGAACTGCACTTGACCGGCCACATGGAACGCTTTTCCTGGGGCTTCAATGGGCAGAAGTTTGCCGACGCCGAACCCTTGCGACTCAACTATGGCGAGCGCATGCGCATCGTGCTGGTCAACGACACGATGATGACGCACCCGATCCACCTGCACGGCATGTGGAGCGATCTGGAAGACGAGCAGGGCAATTTCCTGGTGCGCAAGCACACCGTGGACATGCCGCCTGGGACACGGCGCAGCTATCGCGTGCGTGCCGATGCGCTTGGCAGTTGGGCCTATCACTGTCATCTGCTGTACCACATGGAAGCAGGGATGATGCGCACGGTGAGGGTCGAGGAATGAGCACTCGCCAACTTTTGATATCGACTATCGCCCTGGCACTGGCTCCATGCCTTGGCCTCGCCCAATCCCCGGCCACGCCTGCGGACGCGCACGCGCACGGACACGCCCCAAAGGGATCCAGCGAGTCGCCAGCCGCTGCGGTCGATCACTCGAAGATGGATCACTCGAAGATGGATCACTCGAAGATGGATCACTCGAAGATGGATCACTCGAAGATGGATCACTCGAAGATGGATCACTCGAAGATGGATCACTCGAAGATGGATCACTCGAAGATGGATCACT
>SHNG01000169.1:15145-15398 GCA_004295005.1 Gammaproteobacteria bacterium | reverse complement strand
GATCACTCGAAGATGGATCACTCGAAGATGGATCACTCGAAGATGGATCACTCGAAGATGGATCACTCGAAGATGGATCACTCGAAGATGGATCACTCGAAGATGGATCACTCGAAGATGGATCACTCGAAGATGGATCATTCGAAGATGGATCATTCGAAGATGGATCATTCGAAGATGGATCATTCGAAGATGGATCATTCGAAGATGGATCATTCGAAGATGGATCATTCGAAGATGGATCATTCGAAGA